>CBFHXC010000050.1:0-21076 GCA_965659695.1 Rhodospirillales bacterium | reverse complement strand
CGCGAACTCGCAGAGCTCGTGACCAAGTCGAACGCAGAAGCTTCTGACGCAATCAACACTCGCGTTGTTGAAGCTCTCGACGAAGTTAAAGGCACAGTTCTGAAAGCTGCTAAAAAGAAATAAGCTTTCTGAACTAGCCAGAAAATTAGAGCCGTCCGAATAATCGGGCGGCTCTTTTCTTTTGAGCAATCATGAGTCATTTTTCCCGCCAGCACACTTGGGGAACAAAAATGACAATTGATTTCGATGATTTTCTAAAGGTTGATATCCGCGCCGGCACCATCGTTCGAGCCGAGCCCTACCCAGAAGCCCGAAAACCCGCAATCAAACTTTGGGTCGATTTTGGTAAAGAGATCGGTGAGCGCAAATCGTCAGCGCAAATCACCAAACACTATGCCCCAGAAACGCTGATCGGCCGACAAGTCATGGGCGTTGTTAACTTTCCACCCCGTCAGATCGGCAAATTTATGTCAGAGGTACTGATCCTTGGCGCACCCGATGCAGATGAAGAAGTCGTATTGTTAAGGCCTGATCATCCAGTGCCCAATGGGGCCCGGATGTATTAACGACCCAGCCAAACCTATTCGTCCGCAGCAACTTCCAATTTACCTGTCACGCCGTGCTTCTTGATCAATTCGGCTACGCGTCCGCTTTTTTTGGCATCTGCGATGTAGTCCTCGACAAAAGCATGCAGGGCAGGTTTACCCGGCAGTGTGCCAATGGCTTGGCGAACCGTGGTGAAGCGTCCTTCAAGCAACGACGATCCCGGTATTTCCTCAACATTCTTGATAAGCCCTGGCACCAAACCTGCCAATGCGTCCAACCCCTCATCGACAAAAAGTTTAACAGCGCCCGGCAAACCCTGAGCACGATGCAACGTCGCATGTTTGAGCGTCCGCGTAAGATATAGATCGTAAGCAGCGCGCTCGGACACTGCGATCCGAACACCTGGCTGATCGACATCTTCGATGGTTTTAAGCGGCGAGCCTTCTGGCACCAAATACGTTGCGACAATTTCACAATACGCATCACAAAACGCGATCACTTCGGCTCGTTTCGGTTCGATTGCGATTAAGCCGATATCCCATTCGCCACGACCTGCCGCATCCGCCACATCACCCGGCATCGGATACTGATGCAGCACAGCTTCTACACCCAGTTTTTCCGCAATCCCTCTCGCCATATCGGGAGAAACACCGTCCGGGTCACCATTGGGCATCTCGCCTGTGACCAACAGAAAATTGCCCATATTAACGGCCACATGAAGTTTTCCGGGTTCTTTGAGTTCTGCGATAGCATCGGAGGACATAGTCAAATCTCTCTTGTGATTGTTTAATACGATTACGACGACACTGACGGATCACCGTCCAGAAATCAAATTAGACGAATGTGGGTTGCACCAGCTCGGCGGAACGCCATCTAAAATTAAGGATCTCAACAAATGGAGCACCCCATGCGCCTTAGCATTGCCCTGATTATAGGTTTGCTCATCTCATCAGCAGTTCAGGCAGATGACATTTATAAGACCGAAGACTACGAGCTTCGGTTGGTCGAAGTTGCAACGGGGCTCGATCACCCTTGGGGTCTGGCATTTTTACCGAGTGGAGACATGCTGGTCACTGAACGCGATCCCGGAACCATTCGGATCGTTAACAAAGATGGCACAATTCGTGAACCTCTCTCTGGCGTGCCAGAAGCCTATACATCCAATCAAGGGGGCATGCTGGATGTTGCGATCGATCCCGAATTTACCACAAACAACATGGTCTTTTTTTCGTTTTCGGAACCGGGGGCATCTGGTGCCAGCACCGCCGTTGGGCGAGGCGTTCTGGATCAAACCGCTAATGCGCTGCGCAATGTAGAGATTATATTTAGCCAACAACCCAAAAACAGTGGTGGTCGACATTTCGGCTCTCGCTTGGTTTTTTCACCGAGTGGGCACCTGTTCATCACTACGGGCGACCGCGGCCAACGTGATCGCGTCCAAGATTTCACAATCAATCGCGGTCAGATCATTCGTATCAACAAAGATGGATCAATCCCCGAAGACAACCCATTCGTCGGCAGAGAGGGTTATCGACCCGAAGTATGGTCTCTGGGCCATCGCAATCCTCAAGGCGCTGCACGCCATCCGGACACGGGCAAGCTGTGGATCAATGAACACGGCGCACGTGGCGGCGATGAAGTAAACATCCCAGAAGCGGGCAAGAACTATGGTTGGCCTGTGATTTCGTATGGCAAACACTATTCAGGGGCGACCATTGGCGAAGGCAGAACCAAAGATGGGATGGAGCAACCCATCTATTATTGGGATCCATCCATCGCGCCCAGCGGCATGGCGTTTTATACCGGTGATAAATTTCCGAAATGGCGCGGCAACGCATTCGTTGGTGCGTTGAAATTCCGCTTGTTGGTGCGTCTGACATTGAATGGTGAAAAAGTGGTCAGCGAAGAACGCTTCTTAAATCGCCTGGGTAAACGTATTCGCGCTGTGGTCGATGGGCCAGATGGTTATTTGTATCTGCTGGTCGATCACGATCCTGGGCAAATCATCAGAATAGAGCCCGCATCATAAGACTTATCCCGTCTTGGCTTTTTGCGCATTTCGCACGGCTTCTCGGCGCGCGATATAAAACCCGCTGGCAAAGATAACGGCACCGCCTACCCACGTGGTGAACGTTGGGACTTCTGAGAAAATAAGGAAAGCAATCAGCGACACCCAGACAAGCTTCATAAAATCAAAGGGCATAATGACGCCGATATCTGCCTCGTGGAATGCTTGCGCCAACAAATACTGAGACGCGCCACCAGCAAATCCAATCATCGCCATCCAGCCAAGTTCGGTCCAGGTCGGCCATTCCCATACGAACAAGGCCGGGATCAGTGAAATCGGCGTCATCAACACAGCCATGTAAACAACCATCGTCACACTGCTGTCGGTACGACTGAGTGATTTGATCATCAGCAACACGCCAGCCCACGTGGTCGCAGCTAAAAGTGTCAGCCCATGACCGGCAGAAACGGTATCAAAGCCCGGCTGCAAAATAATCATCGCCCCGGCAAAACCAATGAGGATTGCCGACCAACGCCGCATACCAACGACCTCTCGCAAGATCAATACGCTGAGGATTGTCGCAAAAATCGGAGCAGTAAACCCAAGTGCCACCACCTCGGATAGTGGTGCCATGCTGACGGCTGTGAACCAAACGAACATATTGACCACATTCAAGCCCGCCCGCCCCGCATGAAGCGGCAAACGCGTGGTCTTAAAAGCACCCATCCCAACGCGCCATAACAAAGGTGCCACGAATAAGAAGGCGAACAAGTTACGGAAAAAAACCAACTCGATAGGATGCACTGTTTCGGTCACGTGCCGCGCAGCAGAGTTCATCATGGCCGCCAGAAACGTGGCGCCAAGCATGAACATGATGCCGCGAACGGCACTCTGTTTACCCTCTTGTGTTATGTCAGATGACACGGCAAAGGCCGGGTCAAATGGCTGCGTTTACGACGATCTCTACGAGGACACCTGGACCCAATGGCGCACCAACGCACGCACGTGCAGGCCGTTCGATATCACCAAGCCAGTCAATCCAAACTTCGTTCATGGCAGCTTTTTCGGTCATGTCAGCCATATAAATCGTAACCATCAACATCTTTGTTTTGTCGGTGCCGCATTTTGCCAAGCGGTCATCAATCTTCGCTAGTACTTCTTTGGTTTGTGCGACGATATCCCCATCACGATCTGAGGCGGTCTGGCCACAGATATATGCTATACCGTTGTGGATCGTTGCTTGGCTGAGAATTTCACCAGAATCTAGATGTTCTACAGACATGTATGTGTCCTCCCTAAAATTTACTCGTGTCATTACACGCTTATGCGGCGCAACAAATCAAGCTGGTGACACTTATCACTCCCTTGCGTCTTATGCATAGACAAGCTCAAATCTGTGAAATTTCCAATAAACGAAACAGGTAAGACTCGTGAAAATTCATATTCTTGATGACTGGTACGATACCCTTCGGAAGCTTCCGTCATTTGCCAAAATCGCAAGTCACGACATCACGATTTGGAACGATCACGTTGATGACACAGATGTAATGGCAGAACGATTGGCCGAAGCTGAGGCTCTCGTGTTGTTCCGCGAACGCACCGCCATCCGCAGGCCGTTGTTGGAACAGTTACCCAATTTGCGCCTGATTTCGCAGAGAAGTGTATATCCGCATATTGATGTGGATGACTGCACCCGACTGGGAATCATGCTGTGTTCCGGTCAACATGCGGACACCCCATCCTTTGCGACGGTCGAGTTGACATGGGCGCTAATATTGTCGGCCATGCGCATGATCCCGCAGCAAATGCGATCACTCCAAGCTGGGAATTGGCAGATGGGCGTGGGCCGATCGGTTCGCGGCAAAAAGTTGGGTATTTATGGGTATGGGCGTATCGGCAGAGCCGTTGCGAAGATGGCGGATGCCTTTGCCATGCCCGTCCAGGTGTGGGGTGGTGAGGGGTCTTTGGAACGAGCGCTTGCGGATGGCATCGAAGTGCCGGAAAACCGAGAAGCATTTTTTGCGACCAGCGATATTGTCTCGCTCCATGTGCGGCTTTACCCGGCCACGCGCGGCATCATCACCGCTGAAGACTTAGGGTATATGAAAACTGATGCATTATTGGTGAATACAAGCCGTGCTCCATTTATTGAATCTGATGCCCTAGTGAACGCCTTAAACGCAGGCCGTCCCGGCATGGCCGCAGTTGATGTATATGAACAAGAGCCGTTAACCGATACGACTCATCCCCTGTTAAATATGCCGAACGTCGTATGTACACCACATATAGGTTACGTGACCGAGG
Organism: Rhodospirillales bacterium; assembly: GCA_965659695.1. Lineage (GTDB taxonomy): Bacteria > Pseudomonadota > Alphaproteobacteria > Rhodospirillales > Casp-alpha2 > UBA4479. The sequence continues at coordinate 16,218 of CBFHXC010000050.1, read as the reverse complement.
ATGAATACGAAGTGCAGTTCAGCGATATATTCGACCAAATCATCGCATTTGACGCGGGCGAACCGATCAACGTGATCAACGAGGATGTCGTTCTGCGCGAACGCTGATGATCAGATCCCAAATCAAGTTTGGGAGGACGATTTTTTCGGATTTCCGATTGTCACCCTGAACTTGATTAAATCGCGCCGAAGCCCTAGGTTCCGCGCGCCTATTCACCAAACCGAACGGACATCATGAGCGACATAAAAGACTTCGCCGAACAGTCAAATGCGTGGCCCTTTCAAGAGGCTCGCCAAATCACCAAGCGCCTATCAAACAAGACGCCTGATAAAGGTTACGTTCTGTTTGAGACCGGTTACGGCCCATCAGGCCTGCCCCATATCGGCACATTCGGTGAAGTCGCACGGACGTCTTGGGTCCGCCATGCTTTCCAACAACTATCTGACATCCCAACCAAATTATTCGCGTTCTCCGATGACATGGATGGCTTGCGAAAGGTCCCAGATAACATCGAGAACAAGGCCGTGTTGGAAGCCCATCTTGGCAAGCCACTGACGCAAATCCCCGATCCGTTCGGCACGCATGCCAGTTTTGGCGAACACAACAACGCACGGCTTCAGGCATTTCTGGACGATTTCGGATTTGAGTACGAATTTGTGAGTTCGACGGAACAGTATAAAGCTGGCCGTTTCGATGAGACGTTGTTGAAAATTCTTCAGAACTACGATGCTGTCATCAATGTGATCTTGCCAACGCTGGGCGAAGAACGCCGCCGCACATATTCGCCGTTCCTGCCAATTTGTCCAAAAACTGGGATTGTGTTGCAAGTCCCCGTGGTGGAGCGGAATGGCGATGCAGGCACCATTGTCTATCAGGAAGATAACGGGACCAAAACCGAAGTCCCCGTAACCGGTGGTCACGTAAAGCTTCAGTGGAAGTGTGATTGGGCGATGCGATGGGCTGCATTGGGCGTCGATTACGAAATGTCCGGAAAAGACCTTATTGAAAGCGTCAATCTGTCGGGGAAAATCTGTCGTATTTTGGGCGGGAAGCCTCCAGCAGGGTTTTCTTACGAATTATTCTTGGACGAAAACGGCGAGAAAATTTCTAAATCGAAAGGCAATGGCCTGACGGTTGAAGAATGGCTCCGCTATGCGCCGCCCGAAAGCCTGTCGTATTTCATGTTCCAAAAGCCAAAGGCTGCAAAGCGCCTGTACTTCGATGTGATCCCGCGTCAAGTGGACGAATACACGCGGATGCTGGAAGCCTACGACACACAAGAACCGAAGAAGCAGATCGACAATCCGACATGGTTCATTCACATGGGTGAACCAACGACGGAACGCGCACATTTGTCGTTCAACATTTTGCTGAACTTGGCGAACGTCTGCCATACCGAAGATAAGTCGGTGCTGTGGCATTTCATCAGCCGTTACCGCCCGGATGCTGATCCTGAGTCCGCACCGATGTTGGATAAATTGGTCGGCTACGCCATCAATTACTACCAAGACTTCGTGCGGCCGAATAAGTCTTATCGGAAGGCAACGGATGACGAGCGCGCCGCCCTTCAAGATCTGGCAGCGCGGTTGCGTGCACTTCCTGCAGATGCCGACGCCGAAGCGATCCAAACCGAAGTTTATGAAGTCGGTAAAGGTGATGCGTTTGCTGAACTCAAAGATTGGTTCAAGGCGCTGTATGAAATTCTGCTGGGCCAAAGCCAGGGACCGCGCATGGGATCGTTCATCGCATTGTACGGAAAAGATGAGTCTCTCGAATTGATTGAGCGTGCCATCAAGGGCGACGACTTGGCAGCTTGATCAGCCGTCGGCGTTGATACGCTGAATGATGGCGTCTCGGACGACATCCGCCAGCGCGTTATCAGACTGACAGGTTCCCGCGTTACGGTGTCCACCGCCCCCGTAGGTCAGCATCAGTTCGCCAATATTGGTATTCGAAGTTTTATTAAAGATCGACTTACCAACCGCAAACACGGTGTTTTGCTGCGCACGGCCCCAAAGGACATGCATGGATATATTGCAGTCAGGGAACAACGCATAAACCATGAAGCGGTTTACGACATAAATTTGCTCTTCTTCGCGGAGATCGAGCACCACTAGATTACCGTGAACTGTGGTGCAGCGTTTGATCTGCTCCTTGGCCAGTTCTTCATGCTCTCGATACAATTCAACGCGTTCTTTGACATCCGGGTGTTCCAGTATGTCGTCGATATCATAACGACGGCAGTAGTCGATCAATGACATCATAAGCTCGTAGTTGGGCACTCGGAACCCGCGATACCGACCTAACCCCGTTCTGGAGTCCATTATGAAGTTCAACAACGGCCAGCCGTCAGCATTAATGACTTCTTCCAACTCGAATTGTGCAGCATCCCCCTTATCGACAGCATCCATCATGTCTTCAGAAATATCAGGGAAGCGTTTCTTGCCACCAAAGTAGTTATATACGACCCGAGCTGCGCTTGGGGCCAGCGGATCAATGATGTGATTATCGTAATGTTTCCCGAGACACGTAATCTCTGACAGGTGATGATCAAATGACGCAAAAATCCCCGGTGTATACGGCAAGTTGGTCGAAATATCATCCCCCGAAACCTCGATCTCACCTTCTTGCATCTGGTTTGGATGCACGAACAAGATGTCGTTAATGAGGTCCAATTCTTCGAGCAACACCGCGCAAACGAGGCCATCAAAGTCGCTTCGTGTGATCAAGCGGAACATTTTGCCAGGCGGGAAGTCCAAACGAATTTCATCGTTTCCTTCGATGGCTTCTTCTTCCTCGATCAACTCATCGTCTTCAATTTCGCTTGGGTCGATCTCGTTGCCATCTTCATCCACGTAGACAATATCGAAATCATCATCGTCGTCATCGTCACCCAAAGCATCAATCAAACGCGAAACGTCTTCTTCTACGTCATCGGAGTCTTTGGATTGATCTGAACTTACGGGCGACTCATCGGGCGAGGGGTCAACTTCGGGGTTGCCATATGTCGCCACAGAGATGGGTGGCGGTCCATCGTCCACCATTTCAGGATCTTCTGGGGAGCTCGCTGATGCTAGGCCCGTGTAAATATCTTCGTCAGACCCCGTCTGTTCATCAGCAGAGCCATTGCCAAAAGCCTCCATCGTTTCCCTAGGTGCTTCTGGTGCTAAATCCGTTTTTCTGGAATACGCCTCTTGAGGGCGCTGGACCAAAACGCCGATATCCAACGACGACAACCAATCCATGAAGTGGTCGACATTTTTGTCACGGAAACATGGGCCAGAGCGGGGTGCAATAATATCAACCGCAAGCCGCCTGATCTGCGCCATCCAATCATCACGCGCAGTTCCTGATGCAAACCAAGTTTGATGAAACGCATTCATGGCATGACCGATGAGGGCAAATTTCTCGCAGAAAAGGGTGTGATCTTCGGCCCATTGGCCTTCTGCAGTACCGATATCGCTCGTATATAAAACGCGTGTCGTTGGATCATACAGCGACAATGATGCTGCTGTTGGCAGATACAACGCGGCTATCAGGTGCAATGACGATCCATCGGCCAAAGAAACTTCTCCGCCATTTTCTGACACGGAATGAATGTTCAATTCGGGATCGATGTGAAGCAGTTCAGGCGCGATTACCTCCGCGGCGTAGATCGGCGTATCAAAACCCAATACTTCGGCCCAAAGCCCAACAGAGCCACATGTATGGGCACCTGCTTGGGTGATGACGATAGAAGTAATTTTTGATAAATCGATTTTCTCGGTAATCGCATTCAACAGCGGCGCAAAATCCGCTGTGCCACCGGGATCGATAAGTATTGCCTGTTCGCCAGAGCATACAACGTAGTGCGTCGCGATACGCGCGCCATTCATCTCTTCCGATGGCCGTCGAAATGCCAACCAGAGATGATCTTTTTCTTCGGCCAATACGTGACAGAGCATCACAGACTCCCTATCCCCGAAGAGAGCTTACCGCTCAAAATCGGACGCGCCAAGCAAGGAGATAGTGGAAATTCACTGAAAATTATGAGCAACTTGCTTATCAAGACCGCTAATCAACCGTCGGCGGAGCGACACAAATCAGATCATAGTCGTAACGCTCCGTAATCGTCCCTGCATGCTGAAATACATCCAAAATCACCTCATAAGCCTCTCGGGTGATTTCGATATGGGGCGTCCAGGTGCCCAATTGCTGATAGGTTCCAATACAGTCAGCCAATACAGCTTCATCAATATCAGGAAAGTATGGTTTTTCTGCCTTCGCGATTTCGGCAGCAGGCGTTTCGTTCATATACGCGCGCGTTTTCGTATACGCCCGGGTAAATGCCTTGGCCATATCAGTTTCAAGCCATTCTCGTGTGGCTGCCAAGCTGGAAAAACCGCACGGACCGATTTGCGGGCCGACTTGAGCCACAACATGGCCGACGCCATCGGCCTGCAATTGCTGCGGATACGGCCCCTGTTGCTGAACATAAGCACCCTGCCCCTCGCGGAACGCCGCGTCGATATCGGCAGCCCCGCCGGGTGTGATGGGGATGATTTTATCGTAATCAATACCAGCCTTGTGACACGCGTAGCGGAACATCGCGTTCGGCTGGCCAGCCTTAAACATCACCACTTCTGCGCCTTCTAACTTCTCCCAAGTAAAATCCGGGTCGGACTCGCGCCCCGTGATGAAAAAACCATCCATCTCGTTGATTTGCGCAAAATGCACGACAGGCGGGGTCTCGCCCTTATTAAGTGGGCCAAAACCCTGGCTCAATGCGGACTGCACAACATGCGCGGAACCATCAATAAGCGATTCAATCGCAGATTTTCCAGGTGGCGATATAGACCAATCTGCCTCCAATCCCTCTTCTGCCAAAAATCCACCTGACATTGTGGAAATCAAAGGCGAGTAAAATGCAGAAAACAGTGTGAATTGAATATTGATCTTTTCCATGTCGAACCCCGTTTTGTTGATTAAATCAATCGTTCCATAGCAAACGTTTAAGTTCAACCAACACCCACAAAAAAAGCCGGTACACATGGCACCGGCCTTCTTTGAAAGTCAAAAACGAGACGTTTAATTATGCAGCAGCGCGGATCGCAGCAGCTTTTACGCCATCATTTACATGTTCTTCGAATTGAACAAAGTTCTCTGCAAAAAGATGTGTCAGAGCACGTGCTTGCGCATCATAAGCAGTGCCATCAGCCCAAGTGTTTTTAGGATTGAGCACTTCATCTGGCACATCAGGACAACTTGTTGGAACTAAGACACCAAAGTTCGGATCTTGGGCGAATTCTACTGACTCCAAACTACCATCCAGTGCGGCATTCAACATGGCTCGCGTGTGTGCGATTTTCATCCGATCGCCAACCCCGTAAGCGCCGCCAGACCAGCCCGTATTCACGAGCCAACACTTCGCGTTCTGAGCCGCCATCTTTTCGCCCAACAATTTGGCATAGACCGTTGGATGACGTGGCATGAACGGTGCGCCAAAGCAGGTCGAGAATGTCGCAGTTGGCTCTTTCAGACCGCGCTCTGTGCCAGCAACCTTGGCCGTGTAACCGGACAAGAAATGATACATCGCTTGTTCAGGTGTCAGTTGGCTAATCGGAGGCAACACACCAAACGCATCACATGTCAGCATCACGATATTCTGCGGCAAACCACCTTGACTGGTCTGGGATGCATTTGGAATTTTGTCGATGTTGTAAGACAAACGGCCGTTTTCAGTGAACGTCGTATCAAAGAAATCGTATTCCCGCGTGTTCGGATCCATCGCCACGTTTTCGACGATCGTACCGAATTCAGACGCCACTGCGAAAATCTCGGGCTCGGTCTCGGCCGTTAGATTAATCGATTTCGCATAGCAGCCACCTTCAAAGTTGAAGACACCTGTCGGTGACCAGCCATGCTCGTCATCACCGATGAGTGTTCGGGAGCTATCAGCGGATAATGTCGTCTTGCCCGTACCCGACAGACCAAAGAAGATCGCCGTATCGCCCTCGGGGCCGATGTTGGCAGAGCAATGCATCGGCAATACATCGCGCGCTGGCATCAGGAAGTTCATGACCGAGAAGATCGATTTCTTAATCTCCCCCGCATAAGCTGAACCGCCAACAACTATCATGCGACGCTTTAAGTTCAAAATCACAAATGTCTCAGACGTTGTACCTTCTGTCGCGGCATCGGCCTGAACACTAGGTGCCTGCAACACAGTAAACTGTGGCTGGAAATCCTCTAGCTCAGAATCATTAGGCTGAATGAACATGTTCCGTGCGAACAAGTTGTGCCAAGCGTTCTCGGTCACGATACGCACAGGTAGACGATAAGTCTCGTCAGCGCCCGCGTAACAATCTTGAACAAATGCATCGCGGCCCTCGAAATGACGAAGAACTTTGTTCAGTAATTTGTCAAAATTTTCTTCTGAAATCGGTCGGTTTACTTCACCCCACCAGATATCATCGGCGTTTTCATCTTCCTGAACAACAAACCGGTCATTCGGGGAGCGGCCTGTATGGCTACCGGTGTAAGCAACGAACGAACCGCCTTGGCCCATCTGTCCCTCGCCACGGCGAATCGCTTCTTCATAAAGTCGAGGCGCTGAGAAATTCCAAAACGCGTTTTCAACTTTGTCTAAACCGTACTGATCCAAGCCATTCCGGCTGATCTTATGACCGATGTTTTGCACCGTTTCCTCTCTCCTTGTAGGGCGAATTTTGGTCTTCCGCCTATCCTATTTTTAGGTCGCGACGATAGACAATGGAAAAGCGGTAAACAAGCGAAACTGGCGCATTTCAGCCCTTTTTTCGGGGATAAATCAGCAACATCATTTTTGGCTTCTATTTTTGACTTCGCGCTTCTTCTGCCATCTTGATAAGTGTTTCCCGGCAGGTCTTTGAATCTATTACAGTATTATGAAATTCAACGCGTGCGAATCGACCATCCGCGCGCAAATCGACACCGTCTGAATCGCATCCAATCATCTTCCAATCACCCGGCTTTCGCCCTGCCAAACTGCTCGCATATGCCTGTATTGCATCCAGATGATCAGAATTCATGTGTGCGACAACCCCCGCCTCCATCTCGGATATTTCTTTTGCGACCTTCGATGGCGTCAAAATGTGTTTTGCCTCAAACCAAATCGCGCGCGCGAACCCGCCGACATAATGCGCACGCTCGACCGTCATTCGAAAAAAGCCGAAATCGCCGAACCCCTCGTATAAAGAGGCTTCTGGGTGCCGCGCCAAGAATCGTGCGCGCAGATCAGGTGATTTCACCCGCTTGATCTTGCCCATCAACGACACCCGTGGCCCTGTCTGCGGGTTTTGACGGCGCGATGTGTCTTCGACCAAAAGCGATGCATTACCATCTTTGAGAAGATTCTTGGTGTGATCGGAAAGAGTTGAAAACAGAAAAATGGGTTGTGCACCATGATCACATGCATACGTCACCAGCGATGCATATGGCGCACCGCCTTCTGCCATGTTCGTCGCCAGCGTACCGACACCGCGTTTTCGGATCAATAATCGAACAATATCTGCGTTTCTACGCTCTGCCATATTCGCGTCCTATAAGATTAATACATCCTGCAATACGATGAGTTTTATCCTAAATCAGGCAATCCCATCGAAAAAGATGTGGCGCAATACGAGCCATAGGAAGCTCTGAGGAATCTCTGCCTTATTTTGCCTACATTGGGTTATAATTACGACACAAAGAGGATTTAAACACGGCATCATTGGTTCATTGCGTACAGGAAAAAGCAGATGCAGCACAAAATCGCCCTAGTTGACGACGACGAGAATATTTTGACTTCGGTCTCAATGGCACTCGAAGCAGAGGGCTTCAACGTCGATACCTACACAGATGGTCAAAAAGCTTTGGCTGGCATTGGCAGTCATCCCGTTGATCTGGCTGTGCTTGATATCAAGATGCCGCATATGGACGGTATGGAACTGCTGGGCGAGATTCGCAAAAATGATCAAATGCCGATTATATTCCTGACCTCAAAAGATGACGAGGTCGATGAGTTGCTCGGCCTGCGGATGGGTGCAGACGATTATATCAAAAAACCTTTTTCACAGCGATTACTGATCGAACGCATTCGGGCCATCCTGCGGCGTCAGGACAGCGCACCGACAGACGAAGACGGTGAAGGACCAAACACCATCCGTCGTGGAGATTTAATGTTGGATCCAGACCGACACATCTGCACTTGGAAAGGCCAGCACGTCACGCTGACAGTCACCGAATTTTTGATCGTCGAAGTGCTGTCCCGACGCCCAGGCCACGTGAAAAATCGCGACCAGCTTATCGACGCTGCATATGGCGAAAATATCTACGTCGAAGATCGGACCATCGACAGCCACATTAAGCGCCTTCGTCGTAAATTCCGAGAAGTCGATTCCGAGTTCTCAGAGATTGAGACCCTTTACGGTGTCGGGTATCGGTATAAAGCTGCATAACAGCTGAACCGACGGCGCTCCAAACAGCGCCACACGACACGGGGGCAAATATGAAAACAGGGGGAGATGAGGTCGATAGCCGGCATACGGCGCGCGCACCGAGGCGCAAACCTCTAATTTCGCCCCTCACTCGCCGTATTTTAACCGTAAATCTGATCGCATTGGGCACGCTTGTTGCCGGATTGCTGTACCTTGGCGAATACCGCAGATCACTGATCAAAAATGAACTGGCATCATTGCAGGTGCAGGCAGAAATGTTTGCGGCGGCACTGGGTGAAGGCGCTGTCGTGTCCGACACCCCAACCGGCCAGTACTTAGTTTCGGATATCGCGTATCAGATTACACGACGATTGGCGCAAACCACAGGAACACGCGCGAGATTATTTCGGGCCGATGGTGTGTTGATCGCGGACTCCCGATGGTTAGGTGCGGCGGGCGGCGCTGTCCAGATTGAAATTCTGGCCCCACCAAAAGCGGATTTTGACGTTCTTACTTATGTGCTGGACCAGTACGAACGCTTGGCCCGCAAAATCAGGGACGAGGAGAAACTACCAAAATATCACGAAAGTCCACTACAAACGGCGAATGATTATTTTGAAGCATCAGCCGCATTGCAGGGTGACAGCGCGGTCGCTGCACGACGAATTGGGCAATCTGGTTTGATTCTGTCCGCGTCTGTGCCGGTGCAACGCTACAAGCAGATCATGGGATCATTGATGCTTTCGAAAGATGGCAAAAGCATTGAAGACGCTGTTTACGATGTTCGCCTTGATATCTTGAAAGTTGTTGCCGTCGCGATGCTCATCACGATTTTGCTCTCGTTGTACTTGGCCAGCACCATCGCACGCCCTATTCGCAAGCTCGCGGAGTCAGCCGAGCGCATTCGCCATGACCATGGTCGAACAGCAACGATACCAGAGCTAATCCGCCGGAAAGATGAAATTGGCGACCTAGCAACGAGCCTTCGAGAAATGACAGAAGCCTTATGGCTGCGTATGGATGCGATTGAACGTTTTGCCGCTGATGTCGCTCACGAAATCAAAAATCCACTGACATCACTTAGATCGGCGGTCGAAACTGCAGGACGAATTGAAGACCCTGAAAAGCGCACCAAGCTGATGGCCATTATCCAAGACGATGTCGCGCGCCTGGATCGCTTGATCAGCGACATTTCTGACGCATCGCGATTGGATGCAGAACTCAGCCGGTCTGAACTGGCCCCCGTCGATTTGGCAGGTCTGATAAACGCGCTAGCAGAAATGCACAATTCCACCTCCGATGGCGAACGCATTCCAGTCCAACTCGAGATCATCTCCAACTCAGATATGGTTGTCGAAGGTATTGAAGACCGCCTCGTTCAAGTTTTCAGGAACCTCATTACCAATGCCGTTACCTTTTCCCCTGAGGGAGGACGTATCAAAATTGGCCTGGGACAGGAAAATGGCTGGTTGGTTGTAACCGTCGATGATGACGGGCCTGGAATTCCGCATGACAAAGAGGCCGAAATATTCGACCGCTTTTATACATCACGTCCCGAAGGTGAAAAATTCGGCACCCATTCGGGCCTGGGTTTGGCGATCTCCAAACAGATTATTGATACCCACGACGGTGAGATTTCTGCGACCAACCGCCGCGCACCTGATGGCGGCATTCTCGGCGCCCGGTTTATCGTTCGTTTACCTGCGCGCAACGCTTGACCCATTCGTCCATAGCGTCATCCTGAAGACCACAAAAACCGATGAGTATTGGCTCGGCATATGGTGGCAGAACAAATTCACGCGACATGTGTTACCGTTGATGGGCGCGGCGTGATCTTGCGCGGCCCATCGAGTAGCGGAAAATCTGACCTCGCTCTCAGGTTGATTGATCAAGGCGGTATGCTGGTTGCGGATGATCGTGTCGATTTACGCTTACACGATGGCGATGTCGTCGCCAGTTCGCCCCAAAATATTGCGGGCCAGCTTGAAGTTCGCGGGGTCGGTATCATCCGACTGGCTTATCAAGAAGACGCGCGTGTCGACTTGATTATTGATCTTGTCGAACGCGACGTAGTGCCTCGCCTACCAGAAGGTACGCCAACGTCGCTTCTGGGCGTGAATATCCAGCATCTTCAGTTGCATGCTTTCTACTCATCCACACCCATTAAAATCAGACTTGCGCTGGGGGGATCCAAAGACGCTATGGTAGCGCCATAATGAATGAAGTTTTGGCCCCAACGAATGTTGTTCTCGTCACCGGTGTTTCTGGCGCGGGCAAGAGTTCTGCCCTCAAGCTTCTTGAAGATTTGGGCTACGAAGCCGTCGATAATATGCCACTATCATTGGTTTCTCGATTGGTGCTGGGCGCTGATGCGCCAGATGCGCGCGTGATAGAGGGTGCACCACTGGCGATTGGCGTCGACATAAGAACGCGAGATTTTGATGCAAACGCGTTTCTGATTTTGCTTGATCGCCTGTCCAAAGAGTCAAAAATCTCGGCTAGTCTTCTGTTTATTGATTGCGATGAAGTTGTTTTGGGCCGCCGGTTTGAAGCAACCCGCCGACGTCACCCACTGGCTGCTGACCGCCCCGTCATTGATGGAATTCGCCATGAACGTCAGATTATGGCACCGCTTCAGTCGCGGGCGGATTTGGTGATCGACACGACTGATTTTGCCCTTGGTGATCTAAAAGCACGTTTGGATATCACATACGGCCTGAGCGACGATCCGGGCTTGGCTATTTTTGTTCAGTCGTTTTCATTCAAGCACGGCGTGCCACGGGCGGCAGATCTGGTTTTTGATGTTCGGTTCTTCACCAATCCGTTTTATGATTTAACTTTGCGGCCATTGACGGGGCAATCTGACGCCGTGCAGGCTTTTATCGGCAAGGACCCCGCCTTTGATGGCTTTTTTGGTCATTTGACCGGCATGATCGGTCCACTGCTGCCGCGATACCGGGCCGAGGGAAAAAGCTACTTAACCATCGCATTTGGCTGCACGGGCGGGCGTCATCGCTCGGTATTCTTGGCAGAGCATTTTGCCGCGTGGCTGGACAACCAAGGCTGGCACAACGATGTCCGTCACAGGGACTTGGACAAAGCCTAAGAATCAGACCACAATTTCCGTCTTCAGGGATGAATCAAAAATAAGGATCACATACAAATGATCGGATTAGTGCTCGTAACCCATGGGCGTTTGGCGTTGGAGCTTGTCGCTGCGCTGGAACATGTGGTTGGCCCACAAGAAACCATCGCAACGGTTTGCATTGGGCCCGACGACGACATGGAACAACGGCGTCAAGAAATTGTCACCAAAACAGCTGACGTGAATTTAGGTGATGGTGTCATCGTATTGACCGACATGTTTGGCGGCACCCCGTCAAACTTGGCGATATCTATTATGGAGAAATCCGAGGTTGAGGTAATCGCCGGGGTGAATTTGCCCATGCTGATCAAGTTGGCCTCGATCCGGGGGAGCCACGCAATAGACGACGCCGCCACGGAAGCACAAGATGCCGGGCGGAAATATATCAACATCGCCTCTCAGTTACTCAAAAACGAAGGCGACTGACCGACCCATGACGACTCCAGAACCACGAAAACTAACCATTCAAAACAAAAAGGGCCTGCATGCCCGAGCAGCGGCCAAATTCGTCAGCGTCGCAGGTTCATTCGAGTCCTCTATTGAGGTAGAGCGAAACGGACAAAATGTATCGGGGCGATCCATTATGGGATTGATGATGCTGGCGGCCAGCCCTGGAACAACAATTTTGGTCTCAGCTGAGGGTGCTGATGCGTCGCAAGCATTAGATGCAATCCAAGAACTCATCGATAACAAGTTCGAGGAGGATTGATCAAGAGAGCCTCGCTCTTGATCCCACGTATCCATGGCCAAAGAAAAAAAAGCCGCCAAGAAAAGAACTACCGGAGAGCGCCGAATTCAAGGGCTGGCTGCTGCATCTGGCATCGCCATTGGACCTGCGCACGTTCGGGGATACGATGATCTGGATATTCCCGAATACTCCATCGCCAAACGCAAGGTTCCAAAAGAATTAGAGCGATTAGACCGTGCTGTCGCTGTCGCAAGACGGCAAATTAAAACCCTGCAAGACCGTACTAAGGAAATGCGGGGCGCGGCGGGAGAGGAACTCTCCCTATTGTTTGATGCGTATCTTGCGATGCTTGAGGACTCGCGACTTGTTCGTGGTGCCCGGGCCATGATCGAGACAGATCGCATCAATGCAGAATCAGCCGTCAATGCACAACTGAATGAACTCGCGGCACGATTTGAAGCCATGGAAGACGCCTATATCGCGGCGAGGTTGGACGATATCCGCGAAGTTGGCACGCGCCTTTTACGAAACCTGACACGTCGTCCTGACAAAACTAATTTTGAGCTCCCCAAGGGGAGCATCCTGATTGCTGAACAACTCAGCCCCGCCGACATGGCACAAATCGATCCAGATCGCGTTCATGCTGTCGCTGCAACGCTGGGCGGTATGGCCGGGCACACTGCGATCATGGCACGCGCGCTGGGCATCCCCGCCGTATTGGGAGCCGCCGATTTAATGCAGGGCATACAGACAGGCACCACGGTCATCGTTGATGGTTTTGCAGGCAATGTCATCATTGATCCAGAGCCTGCCATTATTAAGAAGTACGAGAAACATAGCGCCGAAATGCGCCGCAAGGCCCGCAGCTTGGACCGCCTGCGCAATCAACCGGCGCTATCTCGTGATGGGATTAAAATTGGCATGATGGCCAACGTTGAATTGCCTCTTGAAATGGAAATGGTCAAACAAGCAGGCGCCGAGGGCATCGGCTTGTTGCGCACCGAGTTCATGTTCATGAACAGAGAAGACATCCCAACCGAAGATGAACAGTTCGCAGTCCTAAGCGAAATTGGCGACGGCATCGGCGATCACATCATGACCATTCGCACGTTGGATGTCGGTGGTGAGAAGCCCGCGCCGGCCCTTTTGGGTAATATCGACGAAGCCGCAGCATCGGCGCTTGGGATACGAGGCATTCGTCTATCACTTGCTGATCCCAGCACACTTCAAACTCAATTTCGCGCCATTCTGCGTCTGGCCAATGATCGCAATGTGCGGATTTTATTGCCCATGGTGACGACCCCATCTGAAGTGCGAAAGGCAAAGCGCGCACTCACCGAAGTAGCCAAGCGCATGAAACGCACGGGGATCAAAATACCCGAAAAGCTGCCAAATGTGGGGGTCATGATCGAAGTCCCCGGTGCCGCCTTAGCTGCCGATGCCTTGGCACAAGTCAGTGACTTCTTTGCCATCGGGTCGAACGACCTGACAATGTATACATTGGCCGTTGATCGCGCGAACGAACACGTCGCACATTTATTCAATTCGCTGCATCCAGCAGTCTTGCGATTGATGCAGTTTTCAACCCAGGCCGCCTTGCGCGCGCGCATTCCCATTTCGATTTGTGGGGAGATGGCGGGCGATCCGCGTTACACCGCATTGCTGGTAGGTTTGGGGATTCACGATCTTTCGATGACCGCCGCCAGCATCCCCGAAGTTAAGAAACGTATCCGCGATATGGATGCCCTCGCCGCGTCACAACGCGCCATGCAAATCATGGAACAGACAGACGCCGGCCGCATCGCCATGATGATTGAAGACTTTAATGCGTTGGCTTGAGTGGCTCATCATTCAGTGAATTGATAAATCCGTTTTGATGAGATTCCATATTATTCATTAAACAGATTCCTCCCGTGGAGAGAGCATTTCTAATCGCTGAGCGTATCTATCAAAAAGTGAGAGAAACGGCTCTCTTTGCTCTGATACGTTGGGTTGAAAGCCAAGAATAGTTTTCAAATGGTTTGACCTAATATACCATTTTTGCATTAGCTCACGCTGTTTAATCTGCTTTGAAGATTGATTCTGGCCGAATTCAACGTGTGTCCGCTCTCTGAAATAATTTTGAAAGTGATCCAATTGGTTTGAATTTGCCAATTTAGAGATCGTCTCAAGAATACCAATGTAATCGGCATCAGAATCAATGCCATGTTTTAGACCGTAGTCATTAGAAGCAGTATTATTGAGCCGCTCGTAGAATTTCGATTGCTCCATTTCCTTAATCAAAGATACATATGTAATGAGAGGCGCAATTATGGTCTCATCACGCCCTGATGCAGATCTCATTAAAAAATTAATCGAAGTGAATACTTTATCTAAGTCTCTGAGCGACAAGGCTCTTACTTCGGAAAAATAGCGGATTGTATCTAAAACCCCAGATCTATCACAAAACCACTCAACCATACCTTCTTGCAATAAACCATCTAACTCAAATGACGTGATTAAATGATCTGCATATGTGAGCGAGTCAGGCTTAGGGAGCGATATATTCCAATCAATAAACTTACGGAGATACCCACCTTTGTCTTCCAAACCAATATAGCATGATGCCACACATTCTCTGATATATGACGAATCACACATCAATACGAAGACAAAACCATCAACATCAAAAATATGTTTTAAGACATCAAGGAACTTGATGACGTACTCTGGATTACATCGATCCAATTCATCAATAATCACAACCCTTTGGCTCTTTATATCTTCCTTGGTTTTCAGTGACGCTAAATTTGCTTTGAAATTTTCAATCGCATTTCTTTTTTTATCGAATCCATCTATCAACTCCCTCGCAAGCTGCTCGGAAATATCGCCAGCACCTTCACCTATTGCACTTGTTAGTTCATCTGTATCAACGCCTGTTGACACACGAACTGCATGCTTTGCTACGCTTGGCAATAATTTCGAAGCAAAAACTCTTGCTCCCTCCTTTATGAGTTCATTCATTTTCTTTGGAGTAATAAATTCGCACTTATCTAAACCCTCCGTGATCTCAGCGATCATATGGGGTAGAGGATCTCCAACGAAATCGTCTCGCCATGCATTCACGAGGATAGCAGTGTGTTTGTCTTTTATTAGGTCCGAATAAAAACGTTCTGCAAAAAAAGTCTTACCTGTTCCATAGGGCGAGTTAATTGTGATAACCGTTGGCTGCTCTATTGTTCCGATGACAGGAACAAGTTCAGACGAGAGTGATTGAACATTGGGCTTATCATCTGACCAATGGTCCCCAGACACATCAGAGCTTAATGGCTTTTTTCTTATTTCCATAGTTGGTCCTCGAACCACAATTTCAATCTATAATTGTTATTATTACAAAGCACACTATGGCTGTGAATAGGCCTCAATATTTATTCTGAAATTCAACCCATGGCTTTGGTATTACCGGGACTGATCGCGCTAAGGCAGGATGTTGTGCTGCATTCAGTGGCGCTTACTATTGAGCGCGATTGGACCAGTCAGAAGTATCAGCTCTCAGGTTAGGCTGTTCCCAATCAATCACAGGAGTTGCCGCCATGACCGAAGCTGTCCCCACCGTCCAAGTCGACAATGACCAATTTCGTGTGACCGAATGGCGTTTTGCGCCGGGCGCCGAAACCGGCTGGCATCGCCACGAAATGGATTATGTTGTCGTCCCGATGACGACCGGCCAATTGAAGATAGAACTGCCAGATGATGAGATAATGATATCTGATCTGACAGCAGGCATTTCATATGCACGCGAAATCGGCGTCGAGCATAACGTGATCAATGCCAATAACTTTGAGTTCGTATTCGTAGAGGTTGAGGCCAAATAAGGACACTTCATAAGAATTTGGTTCAGAACTCATTAACCATTAATTGATTCAATGATTTGGAACTCAATATAGGAGATTTCAGATCATGAGACGATT
>CBFHXC010000049.1:0-21476 GCA_965659695.1 Rhodospirillales bacterium | reverse complement strand
CACTCCCCGACGCGGCGAAACCTAAGAGCAACAAAGGTTTTACGCAAGCCCATTTTACATCTCGCAACAAAATTATGCATCACCGTATATTTTTGCAGAAAAACTCTGATGTAAGGCTGCGCATATAAGCCCGTTTTGGGCATACCATCAATTGACATGGGGGCATTTATGTTCTTATTTTGTTCTTATTCATTATGGAGAACATTATGCCGCTTCGGTTCACATCGCAGCCTTCAAAACTGCCGTTAAGTCTGTACGCGATGAAAGTCCCTGCCGGGTTTCCCAGTCCAGCCGAGGATTTTGTGGAGGGAAACCTTGATCTGAATGAACATCTGGTTCGTCACCCATCGGCGACATATTTTATCCGTGCTGAGGGTGAGTCGATGCGTGATGTCGGCATCTTTTGCGGCGATTTGTTGGTGATTGACCGAAGCATTCAAGCCAAATCCGGAGATGTGGTGATTGCTGTTGTGGATGGTGAATTGACGGTGAAGAAGCTAATGAAGGGCCGCCATGGTTGGCGGTTATGTGCGGCCAATGCATCCTTTGCAGATATCCCCCTACCCCAAAGTGGGTGCGATATTTGGGGGGTTGTCACCCACAGTGTCCGTCAGCATTGTGGGCGCTGATGCCGATGTTTGCACTTGTCGATTGCAATAACTTCTACGCATCGTGTGAGCGCGTATTTCAGCCCAAGTTGAGGCACCGACCGGTTGTTATTTTATCGAACAATGACGGGTGCATCATTGCACGGTCCTCTGAAGCCAAAGACATCGGTATTCCCATGGGAGCGCCGCTGTTTAAGGCTCGTCCTTTGATCCGAAAACATAATGTCGTTGTGCGATCATCGAATTACGCATTGTACGGCGATATGTCGGCGCGGGTGATGAATGTCTTGTCTGCTGCTGCGCCCGATTGTGAGATTTATTCGATTGATGAATGTTTCTTGGATTTAAACGGCATATCGATACCAACCATTGAAACTTGGTGCCGTGATTTGCGTCAGCAGGTTTATCAATGGACCGGCATCCCTGTATCGATCGGGGTTGGGGCGACGAAAACCCTTGCGAAGATTGCCAATAAGCAAGCCAAGGCATGCCCTGGTGACAACGGCGTTTCCATCATGTCGCCGGAAATGTCAGAGGCGTGCTTACATGACATACCTGTTGGCGATATTTGGGGAATTGGGCGTCGTTGGGCGAAAATGCTAATCGGTAAAGGCATTCATAGTGCACTAGATTTACATGATGCAGATGATCGATGGGTGCGCCAACGCATGGGGGTGGTTGGGCTACGCACGGTCCAAGAACTGCGCGGTATTTCCTGCAGCACCTTGGAATCGGTGTCACCGGATAAACAAGTAACGTGCTGTACGCGTACTTTTGCCAGGGCAAGCAGCGATAAAACAAACGTCAAAAATGCTATTCTTTCCTATGCTGAACGGGCCGTAGAGAAAGTGCGTCACAGAGGCCAAGTCTGCCGGGTTGTTCAGGTTTTCGTGCGGACGGACAGGCACGATGATGATGCGCAGCCATACGCTGCATCAGCGCTGGAAACACTGATGACGCCAACCAATGACAGCCGTACGTTGGTGGCTGCAGCACTCAGGGTTTTTGAGAAAATATGGCGAGACGGGATCAAATATCGGAAAGCGGGCGTATTGTTGATGGATTTGTCATCAGCGCAGGATGTCATTCCATCTTTGATTGATGATCGAAAGCCCGGCGGTCATGATTTGATGAAGGCGATTGATCGCATGAATGGACGATTTGGCCGAGGTGCTGTGCATTTGGGATTATCCAGTCATGATGCATCGTGGCGAATGCGCCAAGATCATTTGTCACCGCGTTATACAACCCGTTGGGAGGATATTCCGCGCGCCCGAATTTAGGCCGTTATAGCTATGCATTTTTAGCATATCAGATGAGTAAAACGGGCGATGGTGCATGCGTTAGAGTAGGCGTAAATGGACATCATTGAAACCTTCTGACACGTGGAGAATATACGATGGACACACAATACATCTTCAACGCGGTTATGGGTTCTTTTGTTGGTGCGGTTGCAATCATAGCTGTTGCGGTAAAACTGTTCTAAGGAAAGTCTCATGACGAGCGATTTATAAGACCCCGGTCAAGTGACCGGGGTTTTTTCGTTTGGGTCGGGGGATTTTTCGCTTGGGAATGAGCGTACCATGATCTCGACCAAGTGTGCTTTTGCTTTCCCTTCTCTCACATATTTGGCATGCATAGCATCAACTGCGGATGGCCCCCATCCGATATCCACTTAATTGAGAGATAATGACGATCATGAGTGATGCCGAACATGCTGAAGACGCCGTCAAAGAGGCTAGCGATTTTATCCGGGACCGCGTCCGTGATGATTTGGCGGCGGGCTTAACAAAAAGCGTCGTCACCCGCTTCCCACCTGAACCCAACGGGTATCTGCATATCGGACATGCCAAGTCGATCTGCTTGAATTTCGGCGTTGCCCAAGAATTTGGCGGTGTCTGTAACTTGCGGTTCGATGACACCAACCCAGCCAAAGAAGAACAAGAGTTCATCGATGCTATTGAGGCCGACGTGCGCTGGATGGGCTTTGAGTGGGATGGTGCACCGCGCCACGCATCGGATTATTTCGACACGCTGTACGAATGGGCCGAGCATCTGATCAACGAAGGCCATGCCTATGTCGATGATCTGAATGCCGAGGAAATTCGTGAATATCGTGGCACGTTGACGGAGCCCGGTAAAAACAGCCCCTATCGCGATCGCACGCCAGCTGAAAACCTAGATTTATTCCGGCGCATGAAAGCCGGTGAATTCGAAGATGGTGCGCGCGTGCTGCGGGCCAAAGTCGATATGGCATCCGGCAACATCAACATGCGCGACCCGGTGATCTATCGCATCGTCAAAAAGCCGCATCCGCGTACGGGTGATACTTGGTGCATCTATCCCAACTATGATTTCGCCCATGGCCAATCAGATGCGCTGGAGGGTGTGACCCATTCCCTGTGTACGTTGGAATTCGAAGATCATCGTCCACTGTATGACTGGTTGATCGCACACTTACCGACGCCGAGTGTGCCGCGCCAGTATGAGTTCGCACGGCTGAATATGACCTACACGGTGTTATCAAAACGACGCCTGACCCAGTTGGTCGAAGACGGTCATGTGAACGGCTGGGACGATCCTCGCATGCCGACGTTATCTGGGTTGCGCCGTCGCGGTATTCCACCCGAAGCGATCCGAGATTTTGTCTCTCGTTTAGGGGTGACGAAATCCGATAGCGTGGTGGAACCCGCCCTCCTCGATCATTGCGTGCGCGAACACTTGAACAAGCATGCGGAACGTCGCATGGCGGTCTTGAAGCCGTTGAAGGTGGTGATTGAGAATTACCCCGAAGGTCAGTCGGAAGAATTGGAAGCGGTCAATAACCCTGAAGACGAAGGTGCTGGCACCCGTATGGTGCCGTTCGGCCGAGAGTTGTATATCGAGCAAGACGACTTCATGGAGGATCCGCCCAAAAAGTTCTTTCGATTGGGCCCTGGCCGCGAAGTCCGCTTACGTTGGGCGTACTTTATCACCTGTAACGATGTGATTAAGGATGATGCAGGTAATATCATCGAGCTTCGCTGCACCTATGACCCGGCGACCAAGGGGGGCGATGCGCCCGACGGCCGCAAGGTTAAGGGGACTCTGCATTGGGTCTCTGCCGCTGATGCTGTTGATGCTACTGTTAACCAGTATGACCATTTATTCACTGAACCGAACCCTGGCAAAAGCGGTGACTTTGTTGAAAGTCTGAACCCAGACAGTCTCACCACATTGACGGGGTGCAAGTTGGAACCTTCCCTGGGAGCATGGGATGTTGGGAGCACGGTACAGTTCGAACGATTGGGGTATTTCTGTCCTGATTTGGGGGCGACGCCGGAATCACCTGTGTTTAATCGGACGATGACTTTGCGAGATACTTGGGCGAAGATACAGGCAAAAGGTCAAGGGAACGGCTAGTATTTTGGGCATTTCAGCCCTGCCTGCATAACGTGTATGCTGAACTCGTTCTCGCGTAGAAACCAGAGGTTGCAGATTGCCTGATCGTACCGAAGCAGCGTTGGCCGAGAATGGCGACTCCGAACTTGAAAAGCTTCGGCGAGAGAACGCGCGCCTGCGGGAGGCTTTGGACAACTCACAGAAGCTGCTCAAAAGTTTTTCTGAAACCACAAATGAGATGTATTGGCGTACCGATGCGGCGCATCGATTCACCTACATGTCAGATCTTGTAGTCGAAGCTGTCGATATACCGATGTCAGGGCAAATCGGTCGGACCCGCGCGGAGCTATCCGATGATGATGTGTCCGCACCGCATTGGATCGAACATCTTAGCGATTTGGACTCGCATAAACCATTTAAGAACTTTCAATACACACGTCGCCACAGCAACGTTGAAACGCGTCACATATCGACATCTGGACAACCGGTTTTTGACGAGACGGGCACGTTTGATGGGTATATCGGCGTCGCCGCTGACATCACGGAACGTCTTGAGATCGAAAACAAAGCCCGTTCTGCAGAAGCCAATTTGTTCGCGGCCGTGAATGCGCTGGATGCCATGATGTCTTTGTGGGGGCCAGACGACCGGTTGGTGATGTGCAACGACAGGTTCAGACAGTTGAACGCGCGTGTGCCTGAAGTGTGCATTCCTGGCACCTTGTTTGAAGATCATATCCGCACCGCGGTTGCTGAAGGCCTTTTGGCACCTGATGGCGACCCTGAGTCTTGGATACAAGAACGTCTTTCGCGTCGGAGAAACCCAAAAGGTCCCTTTGAATTGGCCCGTGACAGAATACCGGCCATTTTGGTGAATGAATCAGCCCTTCCCGACGGTGGCTTGATTACAATGGCCGTTGATATTTCGGCACAAAAAGAAGCTGAACAGGCCCTAAGAGAGAGCGAAAACCGCTTGCGTGATTTCGGTGATACGGCGGCAGACTGGTTCTGGGAAATGGATGACGCCCTGCAGTTCAGTTACGTTTCCGTCGTCGGTGACGATATTTTGAGCACTCTGGTCGAAGATATAGATCTGCCGACAGGACACGAAGTGATTCTGGAAGGATTGAGTGAACTTCAACTTGGGCAAAATGGCGAAACACTCGCAAAAAGGTTGCCGTTCAGTGACATTCATTTTTCGCGTACCCAAGCAGATGGTGCAGAGGTCCATATGTCGGTTAGCGGGAAACCCGTCTTTGATTCCAAGGGGGCGTTCCTGGGGTAACGTGGTGTGGGCCGAGACATCACGGCTCTGGTTGAAACGCAACAAGCCTTACAACGCGAGAAAGACCGCGCTGAAGACGCCAATCGCGCAAAATCCCAATTTCTCGCCCATATGAGCCACGAGCTGAGGACGCCATTGAATGCTATTTTGGGCTTTTCGGATATCTTGCGCGAACAGCTATTTGGGCCTTTGGGGGCCGATAGCTATTTGGAATATGCGAATGATATCCACACTAGTGGGGAGCATCTGCTTAGCTTGATTAACGATCTGCTGGATATCGCGAAAATTGAGGCGGGTAAGCAAGAAATTTTGGATGAGCGGGTCAATATTGAGTCGGCAATCGAAAAATCACTGCGATTGTTCTCGCATCGTCTGATACGCATAAAGATTGATTCCCGTATCAAGACCGATCCCGGGGCCACACATCTTATATGTGACCGACGCGCGCTTTCTCAGATGCTTTTTAATCTGATATCCAATGCGGAAAAATTTGGACGCGAGAATGGCGAACTGATTGTTGAGACATCGCTTCGCGACGATGGTGGTGTGTGTCTCGCCGTCTGCGACAACGGTCGTGGTTTCAACGCGGATGAACTAAAAACCGTACTTTCCCCATTTGGGCGGATCGATAACGCGATGACCAAATCCATTCCAGGATACGGCCTTGGATTACCGATCGTGAATGGCTTGATTGAGATGCACGGCGGCGAGTTGGACGTCAAAAGTGCGCCTGGAAAAGGCACATGCGTGAAGCTGCAGTTCCCAGCGTCACGCACACCGACGTCAAACCAAGCATCATCAAACTAAGGCAGAGTCACGCGATTCCCGGGCTTGAAGCCAAATTGCGCCGATAAACCCCCGTTGATTTCTAGCACATATTTCACTTGGCTGTTCGAGGAGATGATCTCGGTCGAATGTGGCGTCGTGTTTTCTGCGATTTTGTGCACCACACCGTCTTTAGAAATAAACAGCATATCCAGCGGGATATAGGTGTTCTTCATCCACATAGATACAGGCCGAGGATCGCCAAAATCGAATAACATGCCCGCGTCCGGTGCCAGATATTTCCTGAACATCAAGCCTTTGGAGCGCTCCTCGGCTGTCCGCATAATCTCGACGGAAAATGTATGCGATCCGCTTTCAGTCTGGACCGTGACCTCCGCTGCAAGGCTGATTGACGGAGACACCAGCAAAGCTGTGATCAGGAGAACACCCATTATCATGAGCATAGAGGGGATTTGATGAAGTTTCATATCACACATTATTGAACATTTTGTTCTGGTCAGCGTGCCATTCGGTTCGTACATTAAAAAAAAATAAGAGAACCGCTAAACGTTAATAAGAACAAGGTAATTTCCTGTTCTGGGAAGAAATGCGGTAATCTGAGGGGCGAAATTTGCGTGCTATTGGGCTAGCAGCGTCGTTGACGGCTTTTTGGTTACTACTTTCCGGGTATTGGCTACCGCTAATCCTGACGTTTGGTGTCGTGTCGATTCTGTTGTGTGTTTATATCGCCAGGCAACTGGGCACAGATGACGAAGAAGGTTATCCGTCTCACCTGCTGCCGAAAGCCCTGCTCTCTTACTGGCCATGGTTAGTTAAAGAAATTGTCGTCTCGAATTTTATCGTCGCCAAGGCCATTTTGCAGGGCGACAAGGCCATTCAGCCACAAGTCCTGACCGTGAGGGCCAGCCAACCGGACGAGTTGGGGCAGACGGTCTATGCCAATTCAATCACCCTAACACCTGGAACTGTCGCGATCGCGGTGCAAGATGATGAAATCACCGTGCACGCACTGATGAACGAAACAGCTGAAGGATTACGCACGGATGATATGAACCAGCGCGTGTGCGCATTCATGGGGTATGCTCCTGGTCATGAGCCTGCTGCTAAAAAGGAAACATCGTCGACATGATGTTTACTGTGGCAGCTGTGGGGGTCGTGGTGACGATGGCATTGGCCCTCGCCCGAGCATTGATCGGTCCTGACATTTTTAATCGGATTATGGCGGTTAATGTGTTTGGCACGTTGTCTGTGATGTTGATTGCGATTTATGGGTTTATAGATGGACGGCCAGAGTTCCTCGACCTGGCGATGGTTTATGCCCTGATCAATTTCATCGGCACCATCGCGGTCACCAAGTATGTGACGTTTGCCGATATGGGGCACGGTGACGACGGCGATCCGGCGGGAGACATCTGATGGACGTGTTCGTCGATGGATTTAGCTGGGTGATGATCGTCAGCGGGATTGGGTTTTGCCTGATTGGCGGCTATGGCTTGATCACGCTTAAGGATATGTACGCCCGTCTTCATGCTGCATCATTAATCGATACGTTGGGGGTGGGCTTGGTCTTCATCGGTTTGATGATGCAGGCTGGATTTACGCTGGCGACGGCGAAGTTGCTTATGATTTTGTTGTTTATCTTTTTCACCAGCCCGACATCGACCCATGCACTGACCCGTGCGGCGATCAACGGTAATACCTTTCCGACCGTTGATGATCCCGATGCCCGCGCCATCGTCGAAGCCACGAAAACTCCCGTTGAGCATAAATCATGAGTCTTGAAATACTCTCCTCTGATTTTCTGGATGCGGTCATGCTTCTGTTTATGGCGGTGACAGCTTTGGCCATTGCGCGCATCCGTAACCTTTTTGCTGTCGTGATGTTGAGCGGGATTTACAGCCTGTTGGGGGCAACGCTTTATGTGATTTTGGATGCCGCAGATGTGGCCTTCACAGAAGCCGCGGTGGGGGCTGGCGCATCCACGGTGCTGATGATTGGGACATTGGGCCTGACATCTGCACGAGAGAACGAGACGCCGAATATCAAAGCCATCATAGGCTTTATCGTCTGCGCGTGTGTAGGTGCTGCATTGGTTTATGCGAGTTTCGATATGCCGCGCTATGGCGATCCGGAAGCCCCCATCCACCATCACGTGGTGCCACGATACTTGGGGCAATCGGCTGAAGAGATTGGGTTGCCGAACGTGGTGACGTCTGTTCTGGCGAGTTATCGCGGCTACGATACCATGGGCGAAGCCTTTGTGATTTTCACTGCGGCTGCTGGCGTCATTGCGATCATTGGTCGAAGTCGTCGCCGTCGAACAGCCGCCGATAAGGTCGACAAAAAATCTGGAGGCTCTGACGCTTAATGGCGATGCGTAGTAAATTGATCCTTCGGGTGGTCTCGAAGCTACTTATTCCGTTCATATTATTGTTTGGGCTCTATGTCCAATGGCATGGCGACTTTGGTCCTGGTGGCGGTTTCCAAGCCGGCGTGATCTTTGCCGCTGCGTTTATGTTGTATGGCATCATCTTTGGTCTGGGGACATTACGAGAGGTATTGCCCGCATGGCTGACTCGTTCGCTGATGTCTATCGGTGTTCTTTTGTATGCGGGTGTCGGTGTGGTTACGATGATCAGAGGCGCGCATTTCTTGGGCTACGACGTATTGGGCTCTACCCCGACAGGAGGTCAGCATGTCGGCATTTTGCTGGTCGAAGCGGGGGTGGGGATCACCGTTTTTTCTGCCATCATCACTATTTTTTGCGCATTTGCGGGCCGTGCGGCGGCCGACGTGAACCCTGCTGACGATTACTCCGAGGAGGCCGATTGATTATGGAAGATCTCGGAATCCTTGGATTATTTAATTACTGGTTTGTCTTTCTGTTGATGATGATCGGGCTGTACATCGTCATCGCCCACGAAAACCTGATCAAGAAGATCGTCGGCTTGAACGTCTTTCAGGTCTCCGTGTTTGTGTTCTACATTTCCATCGCAAAGATCCGTGGGGGGACAGCCCCAATCTTGGGTGGTGATCTACAAATTTATTCAAACCCCCTACCCCATGTGTTGATCCTGACGGCCATTGTCGTGGGAGTTGCAACGACGGCGCTTGGCTTGGCTTTGGTCGTTCGTGTGCAGGAGAGCTTTGGCACGATTGAGGATGACGAAGTCCGCGAGCTTGAGGAGCGCGACGGGTGAGTTTCCTCCTCGAACATATTTCGGTCCTCGTCGTAGTGGTGCCGCTGATGGCCGCGCCCGTCTGTATGTTTTTGCGCAATGGGACGGCGTCGTGGGCGTGGGCGACTGGTATTTGTGCGATTACCTTCGCGCTGTCGATTATCCTGATCCAGTATGTGCTGGAGAATGGAGAGATAATATACGCGCTTGGTGACTGGGCAGCACCTTGGGGCATCATCTATCAGATCGACCAGATCAGCGCGTTTGTGATGCTGATTGTCGCAGCGATTGCGGCTATTGCCCTGCCCTATGCCAAAAAAAGCATCGAACGCGAAATCCCGAAAGACCGTCATTACCTAGTCTACTGCATGTTCTTGCTGTGCATGGCGGGGCTGCTCGGCATGGCGGCCACGGGCGATGCCTTTAACTTGTTTGTTTTCTTGGAAGTGTCATCACTTTCAACCTACGTTTTGATCAGTCTGGGCAAAGACCGTCGTGCGCTCTCAGCCGCCTTGCGCTATCTGATTTTAGGGACGTTGGGCGCTACATTTTATGTCATCGGCTTGGGCATGCTGTATCAAATGACCGGGTCGCTGAACATGGCCGACTTGGCCGAATTGTTACCAAATGTTCAAGACACACAAACAGTACATGTGGCATTGGCGTTTATCTTCGTTGGCTTTGGTCTGAAGATCGCGTTGTTCCCGCTGCACGTTTGGTTGCCCAATGCATATACTTACGCGCCATCGGCAGTGACCGTGTTCTTGGCGGCGACAGCGACCAAAGTCGCTGTCTATGCGCTGATCAGGCTAACCTATACCGTGTTTGGCGATATCGAGCCGCTTGAAACCTATGGCGTTCGGATAGTGGTTCTTGGCTTGGCAATCGCGGGTATGTTCGCGGGTTCCATGCTGGCGATCTACCAGGACAACGTGAAGCGCCTGTTGGCGTATTCTAGTATCGCGCAAGTCGGCTACATGATCTTGGGTATTTCCATGGGCAATGCAGCTGGTTTGGCGGGCGGCATCATCCACATGTTCAACCATGCTCTGATGAAGGGTGCGTTGTTTATGGCCATGGGGTGCGTGTTCTATGTGATCGGCTCGGTAAAGATCGAAGACATGGCGGGTCTTGGAAAACGTATGCCTTTAACGGCGGCAGCGATTGTCGCTGGCGGCTTCTCGTTGATTGGTGTCCCTCTGACCGTTGGGTTTATTTCCAAGTGGTATTTGGTCCAAGGCGCGTTTGAGGCCGGTTGGTGGCCTGTCGCTATTCTGATCATGTTGTCGTCATTGTTGGCGGTGATTTACATCTGGCGCATCGTTGAGATGATGTATTTTCGCAGTCCCCCCGTTGGCTTTGGCAAACCACAAGAGGCCCCAATGGGTCTGTTGATCCCAACATATGTTCTGCTGGGTGCGGTCTTCTGGTTTGGGATTGATGCGACGTTCACATCCGATGTGGCTTTGGGTGCTGCAAACAGCCTGCTTGGGGGATCACAATGACCCCTGAAATCCTGATTCTATTGGCGTTGGCGGTCCCATTCATCGGTGCGTTGTTTGTTCTTTTTGCCGGTATTGGGTCGGCAAACATTCGTGATGGTCTAACTGTCATCACGGCGGTCATCCTGTTCGGGATCGTTTGGCAGTTGATCCAGATCGTCGATGCGGGCGGACGCCCCAGTCTGACGCTGGTCGAAATGCTGCCGGGATTATCCATCACCTTTACGCTTGAGCCGCTGGGGATGATCTTTGCTGGGATTGCCAGCTTCTTGTGGATCATTACATCGTTCTATGCGTTCGGCTATATGCGTGGACACCACGAACATAATCAGACCCGGTTCTTCTTCTGCTTTGCCATTGCGATCATGTCGGCCATCGGCATCGCGTTCGCCGGGAACATGCTGACCTTGTTTGTTTTCTACGAAGTTCTGACGATTTCGACGTTTCCATTGGTCGCACATTCGGGCACTGAAGAAGCTCGACGTGCCGGACGGGTATATCTTGGTATTTTGATTGGGACATCGATCACATTCCTGCTGACTGCGACGATCTGGACTTATGTCGAAGTTGGCACGCTCGATTTCACCAAAGGCGGAATACTCGCAGGGAATGCGTCGCCGGGTGTCATCGCCATCTTGTTTGGTCTGTATATATACGGGATCGGTAAAGCGGCGCTGATGCCGTTCCACAGGTGGCTGCCAGCGGCGATGGTCGCGCCGACGCCGGTTAGCGCTCTTCTCCATGCCGTTGCCGTTGTGAAGGCGGGTGTGTTTTCGGTCCTCAAAGTCAGTGTTTATATCTTTGGTATCGATACGCTGGCGAACACAGGGGCGTCCGCCTGGTTGGCCTATGTTGCGGCTGCCACGATTTTGCTGTCGTCCTTGGTGGCGATGCAAAAGGATAACCTGAAAGCCCGTTTGGCTTATTCAACCATCAGTCAGCTCAGTTACGTTGTCTTGGGTGCGATGCTGGCGACTGACATCAGCACCATGGGATCGACGCTGCACATCGTTATGCATGCGTTTGGTAAAATCACATTGTTCTTCTGCGCCGGTGCCATCATCGTGTTTGCGCACAAAACCGATATTTCGGATATGAAGGGGCTGGGCCGCAAAATGCCGGTCACGTTCTTTTGCTTCTTCCTGGCGTCGTTGTCGATCATCGGTCTGCCGCCATTGGGTGGTGTATGGTCGAAATGGTTCATTGGACTGGGCGCTGCGGAGTCCGATCAAATTATCTTCATCGCCGTGCTGATGATCTCTTCGCTGTTGAACGTCGCATACCTAATGCCAATTGTGTATCACGGGTTTTTCGGCAAAGAACCGACGCCGAGTGCGCATGACATAGAACATCACGATCATCATCACGCGCCACCAGGTCATCCGATGCTGCGGCATCTGATTTTTGGTCGCGTGGGGATCGCCGAAGCCCCCGTGATGTGCTTGGCGCCAATTGTACTGACAACGATTGGCTGCATTGTGCTGTTCTTCTACGCGGATCGCATTCGTATTTTCTTAGATCCGGTTTTCGGAGGGTAAGTGATGAGTGAACACGAAAACAAAATTCACGATCCCATCAAGTATTGGCTGGATGAGCCAAAGAATATCAAGAAGGTCATCGGTGCGGTCTTTGTGATCTGTGCTTTGTTGTTTATGGCAGATGCGTTTTACCACAAGCACTCGCACTTCGCTGTCGAAGACTGGTTCGGCTTTTATGCGATCTATGGCTTTGTAATGTGTGTGATCTTGGTCTTGGCGGCCAAGTTAATGCGCGTGTTCTTAATGCGGGACGAGGAGTACTACGACAAAGATGAGTAGTCTAAACCCCGGCCTGATCCTGATCCTTGGTGCGATCCCTGTCCTGCTGATTCCGCAGGCCATTCGCCGTTTCTATTTGTTGGCACTGCCCGTGATTGGCTTTGTCTTCGTGTACTCGCTGGAACCCGGCACTGTGGTGACATACGAAGCGTTTGGCATGACACTGGAACTCCTGCGCGTCGATAAGTTGTCGATGGTGTGGGGATACATCTTCAACATCGCTGCGTTTCTGGCGATGTTATTTGCGTGGCACGACAAGGACGGGATGCAGCAGGTCTCGGCTCTCGTTTATTCTGGCGCTGCGATTGCCGCCGTGTTTGCAGGCGATCTGGTTACGTTGTTTATCTATTGGGAACTGACGGCGATCTCGTCGGTGTTCTTGATTTGGGCCACGCGGACAGAACGCGCATACAAAACCGGTCTAAGATATCTTCTGATACAGGTTGGGTCCGGGGTAATCCTATTGTCCGGTGTGCTGATTTGGTATGCGGATACAGGCTCAATCCAGTTTGATCACATCGGGATCGAAAGCCTAGCCGGTAAACTGATCCTACTGGCATTCGGGATCAAATGCGCTTTTCCTTTGCTGCACAATTGGCTGCAGGACTCTTATCCGGAAGCCACAGTTACCGGGACCGTGGTCCTCAGTGCCTTTACCACCAAGTTGGCGGTTTATGCGTTGGCGCGGGGCTTTGCCGGCACAGAGGTGTTGATCTACATCGGCGCGACGATGACCGCGTTTCCGATTTTCTATGCGGTGATTGAAAACGATCTGCGCAGGGTGTTGGCCTATTCGCTCAACAACCAATTGGGCTTTATGGTCGTGGGCGTGGGTGTCGGCACCGAGATGGCGCTGAATGGTACGGCGGCTCACGCCTTCAGCCATATTTTGTATAAAGCGTTGTTGTTCATGTCTATGGGCGCTGTTTTGTATCGGACGGGCACGTGTAAGGGGTCTGAACTGGGTGGGCTCTATAAATCGATGCCGTTCACAACAGTGTTCTGTATGGTTGGTGCGGCGTCGATCTCGGCGTTTCCACTGTTTTCTGGATTCATTTCGAAGTCGATGATCTTGACGGCAGTGGCTGGCGAGCATCGCTGGTTTATCTGGGGCACATTGTTGTTTGCATCAGCGGGCGTATTCCACCATTCGGGCATTAAAATCCCCTATTTCGCGTTCTTTGCCCATGACAGTGGTAGACGCGTTAAAGAAGCACCGTGGAACATGTTATTGGCGATGTTTATCACATCGTTCCTGTGCATCTATATTGGTGTGAACCCGCAACCGCTTTATGACATTTTGCCCTATCCTGTGGACTTTGTGCCGTACACAACCGCGCACGTGATCACGCAGTTGCAATTGCTGATGTTCTCGGCCCTCGCGTTCACCGTATTGATGCTCTACAAAATTTACCCGCCAGAACTTAAATCCACAAACCTGGATAGCGAATGGATCTACAGGCGATTAATCCCGCGCATGCTCGCCCGACTGGGTGGGTGGATACACCGGGCGGATCAGGCGATCCGCAAAGAATCTTTGGTCATTATCAGCGATGTTATTGCGATGATAGAACGCAACCACGGGCCCGAGTCTGTGCTTTCACGACCCATCCTGGCGGGTAGTATGGCGTTGGTAGTGATCTCGGTGTTGTTGTTGTTCTTGATCGTGGTGATTATTTAAAAAATCGCCCGGCAAGACCTAGAGACGCGCTGTTAGAAACTTTCATCGAACCACGGCGGGGCTGGCAAGTCATTGAACAACTTACCCAGTCCCTCGCCCCATTCCTTGGACACACGCAGGTAATACGGGTCATCCGGCTGGATACGTTGCTGCATGGCAACACGACATTCATCAGCATTCATGATCATCATGTCGATGGGAAGTGCGACCGCCACGTTCGAACGTACCGTACTGTCGATGGAAACGATGGCGCACTTTGCTGCCTGTAGTAATTCCATGTCCGGTGTGACGACCCGCTCGAGGATCGGTTTCCCATACTTGGACTCGCCAATTTGCATGTACGGTGTGTCTTCTGTCGCCTCGATGTAATTACCTGCCGAGTAGATTTGGAACAGGCGCATTCGGCGCCCCGTGATTTGTCCACCAATGATAAAGGTCGATGATGCACTGCCATCTTCGGCTTCGATGTATTTCTCGTCTCGGTCTTTGACGTTTCTGATGGCGCGACCGACCAACTGGGCAGCTTCGGACAATGAAGAAACGTTGTAAAGCGTATCTCCATCCGTTTCGCCGTCGAGGCCTTCCTCAAGCTGCGAGACAACGGACTGAGTTACGGCCAAATTGCCCGCTGTCAGCACGCAAATTACGCGCTCGCCGGGGTTCTCAAAGACAAACAGTTTGCGGTACGTAGAAATGTTGTCGACGCCCGCATTGGTGCGGGAGTCACCAGCAAACACAATTCCAGAATTCAATCGGATACCGAGGCAATAGGTCATGACTTACGGCATAAGATCGGATTAACGGTTTGTAAATAAGTATCTAGCTCTGGGTTTGATCGACCTGGACTTTGACCGACATTTCTTCAATACCACCGCCATATCTGGAGCCACGCACGGGGGCGGTGCTCAGGTAGTCAAAACCAATGGCCAAGCGCACATACTCTTCGGTTGCGGACTGGCGATTCGATGGATCGAAGCTGACCCAACCAAGCCCATCTACATGTGCCTCGGCCCATGCATGGGATGCCACATGGCTATCGTTGCCCTGCCCCGCCAATATATACCCGCTGACGTATCTGGCAGGAATATCGAGCGCCCGAGCACCTGAAATCATGATGTGCGCATGGTCTTGGCATACCCCAGACCCCGACGCGACGGCCGCTTCTGCCGTCGTTTCTGTCGTTGTTGCCCCAGGTTCATAACCAACATTGTCTGAAATGGCGGCGGACAATGCATGCAGCGCAGGCAATGGTCCTTCATCCAATGCTGACTTAACATCAGAGACCAATTTTAAAACATTGACGCCGGTTTCGGTCATAGGCGTATCACGAAGGAATAACTGAGGTGGCAACCCATCTCGTGCGGGCACGACGCCCACGGTGTCGATGGTTTCAACGACACCTTCGACAACAACTTTGATCTCGTCGTGGGCTTCGTCGATGGTTGATACGTAAACGTTGTTCCCAAAGCCATCGACCCAAGGTGTCATGGGGCCAGCTGACGTAACAGACCAAGATAGTGTGCGTTGGCAGGCGTCTTGGCGTGGCGTCAGACGCAGATATTGGATCGAATGATTTGCCGGTTCAGCAAATTTGTAATGGGTTTCATGGACGATTGTTAAACGCATTGAAATTTTTCCTATCGGACCATGATGAAGTCTTGGCGAATCTGATCGCTGATTTTGTGTATCTGTTTCCGGAAATCATGCAAGAAACCGGCAAGTCCAGAACGCAGGACACGATCAAGACGTATTGTCCGAAGCTCGGATGCTAATTGTTCTGACATGTCTGCACAGGCTGCTTCACGTTTGAGCGTGCGCAGGATTTCAGATGTGTCTTGAACACATGCTAGCAAAGAGCGCGGAATTTGCGTGTTCAAGATCATAAGGTCAGCAACGGATACAGGATCAATGTCGCGGTATAACTGCCGATATGCGCTGTAAGTATTGGCGGAGCGCAAGAATGTGCCCCAGCGATAGAAATCAAATCCATCATCGCGACGGGTTGCCCGGTGAAACGAGCCTGACCGAGCGAGAAGCAAACGCGTTGTGTTCTCAGCACGCTCCAACGTTGTGCCCAAATCCCAAAACATGAACGGCTCACCCCGACGCATGGTGCCGTAAATCACACCGCGCAACAGATGCGTGTGTTCTTTTATGCTGTCCAAATACTCCTGGGTGCCCTGTTCCGTAATCTGGTCGAGTGAGCAGTCCTTTATTTCCATCCATGTTTCATTGATGCATTGAGAAATCTCTGTGGTGAGGACATGCCTCGCGCCTCGAACGTTTTCACGCGCACCAAACATACAGGAACGAATGCTTGAAGGGTTCTCGCGATCCAGTGCCATAAAATCGATGACAGCATTTTCTTCGTACTTGTCGTGTTTCTCTTCAAACGCCGCGCGTTCAAAATCACTTTGAAAAAGATTCCGCCACAGATCGCTTTGTTCATCTTTGGGGATCGGCATCAAGCTGAGGCGTTGGGTCCCGGCCAGCAACCGTGCTGTGTTTTCAACACGCTCCACATAACGGCCTAGCCAATACAGGTTGTCAGCAGTTCTACTCAGCATATCAGCGCTCCAACACCCAGGTATCTTTGGTGCCGCCGCCTTGTGACGAATTGACGACCAAGGACCCCTCGTTAAGAGCGACACGGGTCAGTCCACCCGGCATGACCGTGGTGCGCTGACCAGACAATACAAAGGGCCGTAAGTCGACATGCCGCGGCGCAACGCCTTGATCGACATAAGTTGGGCATGTCGAAAGCGACAATGTCGGTTGTGCGATGAAGGCTTCGGGATCAGCTTTTAACCTGAGCGCATATGCCTCGCGCTCTTTTTTTGTGCTGCTCGGCCCGACCAACATTCCGTATCCGCCAGAACCGTGCACTTCTTTAACAACAAGGCTTTCCAAGTTTTCCAATACGTACTTGTAATCACTAGTATCGCGCAGTTGGTACGTCGGCACATTCTGTAGAGTGGGTTCTTCACCCAGATAAAAACGGATCATCTCTGGGACATAAACGTACATCGCCTTGTCATCGGCAACGCCGGTGCCGATTGCGTTCACGACCGAGACACGCCCGCGCCGCACCACTGACAAAAGTCCGGGCACACCCAACATTGAATCAGGGCGAAATGTCAAAGGATCCAAGAAGTCATCATCAATCCGTCGATAAATCACATCAACCCGTTTTGGGCCCTCTGTGGTTCGCATAAACACAAGGCCATCATCGACAAATAGGTCCTGGCCTTCGACCAATTCGATGCCCATTTCAGTCGCCAAGAAGGCGTGTTCAAAATACGCACTGTTGAGTTGTCCGGCGGTCATTAACACCACATTGGGGTCGTCTACACCCTGCGGTGCTATGGCACGCAAATTGGAGCGAAGTTCCGTTGGATAACGTTCAACAGGCGCCACGTTATGCATGGAGAATAAGTCCGGAAACAAACGCATCATGGTTTGCCGGTTTTCCAACATGTAGGAGACACCCGAAGGCGTGCGGACGTTGTCTTCAAGTACATAAAATTCGCGCGGGCCGGTGCGGACCACATCGACCCCTGCGATGTGCGCGTAGACGCGCCGTGGCAGGTCTAGATCCAGCATCTCTGGGCGAAACGCGTCGTTATTGAGCACCAATTCAGGTGGTATGCGGCCTGCCTTCAGGATCGCTTGGTCATGATAGATATCATCCAAAAATGCATTAAGGGCATCGACGCGTTGAATGGCACCACGGGACAAAAAGTCCCATTCTTGTGGATCAATAATACGCGGAATAATGTCGAACGGGATTAATCGTTCGGTCGCTGCATCATCACCGTAAACAGTGAAAGTGATGCCCAGTCGGCGAAACATTAAATCAGCCAGACTGTTCTTTTTGTTCAGGAAATCTTTGGATGTGCTGTCCAGCCATTCACCGTATTGACCATAGGCCATTCGGACGGTGCCGTCCGGTTCGAGCATTTCATCGAATGGCTTGGGAGTTTCTTCTTTCGGTGCCTCTGGCAACGTTTTTTATCCTCTCGAGCGGGTTGGACGGTTCATTACCGCCTCGTGTTAATCTCAAACATATCGATTTATCTCGGGAATTTAAAGGGATTGAACAAAATTTAGGCAAATAGACTCGGTTGGTTATATTTGATCCAAAACGGCACGCGTGATGTCCATGGTGCCATGTGGACCACCAAATTCGCTTGGATTTAGGGTCCCCGCAGCAAATGCGTTTGCAACGGCGTCTTCTATTAACGAACCTTTTGTCATTGCGCTGCTGTCGTCTCGAGTGGTTCCCAACCATTTCAACATCATTGATGCCGAGAGGATCATCGCTACGGGATTGGCAAGACCATGGCCGGCGATGTCTGGGGCACTGCCATGGGACGGCTGGAACAAGGCGTGTTCATCACCAATGTCGCCTGACGGAGCCATGCCCAGCCCGCCAACGATCCCAGCGGTTAAGTCCGATAGAATGTCGCCGAATAGATTTTCCATGACCATCACATCGAAATCCCACGGATGTTTGACGAGGTTTAAGGCCATGGCATCTATGTATCCGTAATCGGCCTCGATGTCGGGATGTTGGGCACTTACTTCATCGAAAACCTTTCGAAAAAACGCCATGGAATGTAGCACGTTGGATTTATCGACACATGTCACGTGCCGCGCGTCTGTGCGTGTTCGATCACGGGAAGCCGCCAGCTTGAACGCGTATTCAACCACGCGCTCTGTGCCTTTGCGTGTGATTAAGCACCTATCCTCGGCCTCATCTTCTTTGGGTGTGCGTGGTTTGCGAATATCAGCAAACAGCCCTTCTGTATTCTCGCGTATAAGAACCAAGTCGATATTTTGCGCACGCAGATCGCCAAGTGGCGTCGGCGCCCCAGGCAAGACACGGACTGGGCGTACACCGGCATACAGTTCAAGTTCGAACCGCAAATCCAATTGTGGATTGATTTCCGTACCATCATCCTTGCGCACATCGGGTAACCCCATCGCGCCAAACAAAATCGCGTCGGCTTTTTTAGCGATGTCCATACTGGTCTCTGGTAGATCAGTTCCATGGTCGCGGTAATGCGCGGCCCCACCGGGTGCATCAATGTAATTTAGGCCGGGTCCACCTGATTTCGCGACGGCGGCTTCGACCACTTGTAAGCACGCACCCATAACTTCGGGACCAATGCCGTCCCCTGCCATGATCGCGATTTGGTATGAATTCGCCGACATATATTCGCCCCGTCTATTTTCTAAACACTGATGGTATTAGGGCAAGTGACATCGCCCCCCTAATCAGTAACATAGAAAAAAAAGAGGGAGGATGCATGTCGAAAGATAATGATGACCGTAAGGGAATGGAACGCGGGCTGACGCGCTATGGGGATGAGGAGTTCGCGCTCTTTCTCAGAAAAGCTTTTATCAAGGCCATGGGCTACACGGATGATGCGTTGTCGCGTCCTATCATCGGGATCGTCGATACGTATTCCGGATACAATGCATGCCATGCGACGGTGCCTTCGCTGATTGAGGCCGTAAAGCGTGGCGTGATGCTTGCCGGTGGCTTGCCTGTTACATTCCCCGTCATTTCGCTGCACGAGAGTTTTGCCTATCCGACGTCAATGTTCTTTCGAAACTTGATGTCGATGGATGTCGAAGAAATGATCCGCGCCCAACCGATGGACTCGGTCGTATTGATTGGTGGATGTGACAAGACGGTCCCAGCCCTGTTGATGGGGGCATTCTCGGCAGATCGTCCTGCGATCCTTGAGGTCACTGGCCCCATGATGGCGGGAGATATGAAGGGCGAGCGCATCGGTGCGTGCACGGATTGTCGACGCCTTTGGGGGATGTACCGTGCCCAGGAACTGAACGATCAGGAAATTGCACTGGCTAATGAAAAGCTGGTGCCCTCGGGTGGCACCTGCGGTGTCATGGGAACAGCGTCCACGATGGCATTGATGTCAGAGGCCATGGGTATGATGTTGCCAGGGGGGGCGGCTATTCCCGCGGTGCTGAGTGATCGCATGCGACATGCCGAGGCCACCGGTACGCGCGCTGTCGCGATTGCCGAGTCTGGGATCAAACCCAGCGATATTATCACCCAAGACAATGTTGATAATGCCCTCCGCACGCTACAAGCGATCGGCGGTTCCACGAACGG
The DNA here is from genome assembly GCA_965659695.1 of Rhodospirillales bacterium. GTDB lineage: Bacteria > Pseudomonadota > Alphaproteobacteria > Rhodospirillales > Casp-alpha2 > UBA4479. The sequence continues at coordinate 1,092 of CBFHXC010000049.1, read as the reverse complement.
TATTGTCCACATGGCGGCGATTGCTGGCCGCCTTGGATTGGATGCATCGCTGGCGCGCCTAGACGAGATCGGCAAAGAGACCCCTGTGTTGGTTGATCTCAAACCCGCCGGGTCAAATTACATGGAAGATCTCAATAAAGCCGGTGGCTTGGCCCCTGTGCTTCGCGAGATATCTGAACTGTTGGCGTTAGATGCAAAAAGCATTTCCGGCGGCACACTGGGCGATGATTTGGATGCGGCGCCTGCCCCTTGGTCGCAAGATATCGTTCGCCCCGCATCGAACCCATTGGCCGCGAACGAGGGTATGATCGCACTATATGGGTCTTTGGCACCAAATGGAGCAGTCCTTAAAAAAGCGGCAGCATCGGATAAATTATCTACGCACGAGGGCCGCGCTGTTGTTTTCAAAAACTTAGAAGATTTGGCTGCACGGATCGATAGAGATGAGCTTGATGTCGAAGTGGATGACATCCTTGTGCTGCAAAATGCAGGACCGATCGGTGCCCCAGGTATGCCAGAAGCTGGATATATTCCTATCCCCAAGAAACTGGCGCGCCAAGGCGTGAAGGACATGGTCCGTATGTCTGATGCTCGTATGAGCGGCACTGCATTCGGCACCATCATCTTGCATATTTCACCCGAAAGCGCAGTGGGTGGACCATTGGCCGTTGTGCGGGACGGTGATCGGATTCGTTTGGACGCCTCTGCACGGACGCTTGATCTGATGATCACAGAGGATGAGATAAAATCCCGCTTGGCCGAACTCCCGCCTCGCGAGGAAGTTGAGGCGGACAAGCGCGGTTATCGAAAGCTCTATATCGATACCGTGATGCAGGCCGAAGACGGCTGCGATTTTGATTTCCTGATAAAGCCATAAGAAAAACCGATACCGCAATCAAACGGTACCGGTTCTTTATCGTGTCTAAGCTGACGTGAAAGTCAGACTTATTTCTTCTTAGCTGCGGCCTTTTTGGCTGGAGCTTTCTTGGCGGCTGGCTTGCGTGCCGGTGCCTTTTTAGCTGCGGCCTTTTTGGCTGGAGCTTTCCTGGCGGCTGGCTTGCGTGCCGGTGCCTTTTTAGCTGGGGCCTTTTT
>CBFHXC010000048.1:0-21488 GCA_965659695.1 Rhodospirillales bacterium | reverse complement strand
TTCTCGCCGCTCTATGCCTCGCCGCTCTCATCTGTTATTGGATTTGAATGAGGCTGGACCCTAGTCTTTTCTCGTCGTGCCTGTTTAGGCATCGGCGTTATTGGCATTGCTCTCAAGTATTCTCTGCGAATGTTCGATTCATTTATCGGAACTATCAGTACATTTACCTATTGCTGAGAACGCCCCGCACTGATAGAACTCCTCCAAGAAAATGATATAAAGAAATCTTTATATCTTTACATGAATTGATAACTGGCGCTTTGCCGAACAGGAGCTGAGATAAATGACCGAATTTAGTGACTACAAAATTGCCGATATGAGCCTCGCCGATTGGGGCCGCAAAGAACTCAGCATCGCCGAAAGCGAAATGCCGGGCCTGATGTCCACCATCGAAGAATATGGCGAAAGCCAGCCTCTCAAAGGTGCCAAAATCGCCGGTTCTCTGCACATGACGATCCAAACGGGTGTGTTGATTGAAACCTTGCAAGCATTGGGTGCCGAAGTCCGCTGGGCATCCTGCAACATCTATTCGACACAAGATCATGCCGCAGCCGCCATCGCAGCCACAGGCACGCCTGTCTTTGCGATCAAAGGTGAGAGCCTTGAAGATTACTGGCAGTACACGCACGAGATCTTTAACTGGGAAAACGGCACCGGCCCCAACATGATCTTGGACGATGGTGGTGACGCGACACTCCTGATGCACTTGGGCAAAGAAGCGGAAAAAGATTTATCCGTGCTGGACAATCCTGATAGCGAAGAAGCCGAAGTCATGTTCGCTGCGATCAAGGACCGTCTGAAAACCGATCCAACCTGGTACACCGATCATTCCAAAGACATCAAAGGTGTGACCGAAGAAACCACCACCGGCGTGCATCGCCTTTATGGCATGGCCAAAAAAGGCACGCTGATGTTCCCAGCGATCAACGTCAACGACTCTGTCACCAAGTCCAAATTCGACAACAAGTATGGTTGTCGTGAAAGCTTGGTTGATGCGATCCGTCGTGCGACCGACGTTATGATGGCTGGTAAAGTTGCATGTGTCGCCGGTTTCGGCGATGTCGGCAAAGGTTCCGCCGAAAGCCTACGCCAAGCAGGTTGTCGCGTCATGGTCACCGAAGCTGACCCCATCTGTGCGCTGCAAGCCGCTATGGAAGGGTTCGAAGTCGTGACCATGGAAGAAGCAGCCCCTCGTGCTGACATCTTCTGCACCGCCACGGGGAACGTCGATGTGATCACCGTTGACCACATGCGCGCCATGAAGGACCGCGCAATTGTGTGTAACATCGGTCACTTTGACAGCGAAATCCAAGTCGCTGGCCTCAACAACATGAAGTGGGACGAGATCAAGCCGCAAGTAGATGAAGTCACATTCCCTGATGAGCACCGGATTATTATGCTCGCTAAGGGTCGTTTGGTGAACTTGGGCTGCGCTACAGGCCACCCAAGCTTCGTGATGTCCGCATCCTTTACAAACCAAGTCTTGGCGCAGATCGAACTTTGGGCCAACAACGAAGACGGCAAATACAAGAATGACGTTTACGTATTGCCGAAACACCTGGATGAAAAAGTCGCGATGCTGCATCTCGACAAACTGGGTGTGATGCTGACGCAACTGTCCGAACAACAGGCGAGTTACATCGGCGTATCTGTAGATGGGCCACACAAGCCAGAGACCTATCGTTACTAATAACGTTTTCGACTAAGAACGTCCAAGCCCCGGGTTGCCTCTGCGATCCGGGGTTTTCTATTTTCACACTCGGAACCTGATTTGTTTCACGATGGATATCGGTTACACCTTTAAGAATGGGATTGATCGAAGATCATAACAGAAATATCTGGATCATTGCCGGTCCACCCGGATCGGGCAAAACGGCGCTCAGCCAACGTCTATTTCCTGATTGGATGGGAACATCCAGACACATCGATGCAGACGACACGCAAGGATACAGCCCTACAAACGACCTGCCCAAAGGCACAATTCATCAAATCGTGCCTGTTTCCAAACGCCTAGCCATAGCTGAACTGTCCAACAGAAGTTTCGTTATTGAAACGCGAATGGTCAGCCGCAAGCCCCTGGCGACGGCAATTAAGCTCAGACGGCGCGGATGGTGCGTTCATGTCGTTTATCTCGCACTACCCAGCCTGGGAGGATGTTGGCAGCGTATCCGTCAGCGGGTCGCCAGAGGTGGAGATGACATCTCGGACGATGTCATGGACAAGGCATTCTTGGCATCCATGAAGAATTTGCCGCGCTACATTGAAACAGCTGATCGATGGCTAATATTGGATAGCTCGGGTGTTCGACCGCCGCGGATAGCGCGCGGGCGGACTTTTCAGGCCATTCCTAATCAACGCGATGCCTTGCAAGGGTTATTGCCTGATTTTCCTTTTCGGCGTTGGTCCAAAGATATTGAGAAAGACAGTTGGGCAGACCCCGTCCAATGGGAGTTTGTATCCCTGCAGAAGTGGGAACGAACAGTTAATCACCTTCTCGATATTGCGGAGAAAATGACCGACAGAGACTTAAGTCCGTCAAAATGACAATTTTTCACAAGCTGAAGCTTGGCGCACTCGGGCAAGCCGCGTAGACTTTTGCCGTGGTCGATTTAATTGCATTTATTCCATATCTAATGACTGGCATCGCCTTTGGCGCACTGGTCGTTTTGCCGTTCGTCTTCGTTTATCGATCCAGAGCGCGTGAGGCGGCGTCCGATCTGAAACGCGCAGAAAGTAATGGGCGACGTGCACGTGAAATTTTGGCCGTCGCGCCTGATGGCATATTCCTTTGGGATCACGCCACTGGCGGGATCAGCTGTTCACGTCGCTTGGCAGATATGCTGGATCTGAAGGCCGGCACCCTGGCCCGATATGACGATATTCGTGCGTGTTTTTCTGACAATGAGCGCCAAGGACTTGAACAAAGTGTCAGTCTGCTGCGGGCAAAGGGAACATCATTTGAGATCACGCTTCAACGTGGATCATCGGTCTTTCAGGCATTTGGCGCACGCGCATCTGGAACGGATGACGCAGCGGTCGCAGATATCGTCTGGATGCGTGACATTACAGACCTTGGCGGGACAACTTCTCAGCCGATGGGCAGGAATACCTCAGGCCTCGAAGACAAACACCTTACGGCGCTCTTGGACACGCTCCCTATTCCACTTTGGTTGCGTGACCCTGAATTGAATGTCGCGTTTAAAAACCGGGCCGCCGAACGGGTGGATGGGTTTGATGACGATCTCGCGGCGCGCGCGCGGACCAATCGTGCTCCGCTGGTTGGAACCGCAAAGTTTTCTGAAAATGGCGCATCAAAAACGATGCAAATTACCGAAACCCCATTGTCGACCAATAATACCGCTACCGGCGGTACAATTGGCTTTGCCGTCGATATCCCTGAGGTCTCTAGTCCGGCGGAGGCTACACCAAAGACAGACGATGCGACCGGACGCGCGAACCTATCAGATATGCTGCAACCATTGGATATTGGCGTTGTCGTGTTTGACGCGGATACCCAAGTCGCCGCTGCCAACAGAGCATTTGCCAATTTATGGAACTTGGATTCCGATTGGCTTGATACCCGCCCGACAATGGCGGACCTTCTCATTAAGTTGCGCGAATTGCGCCGATTGCCCGAGGTTGCCGATTTCGCTGAGTTTAGGCGCGGCGAAATTAGCCGGTTTGGCGCACTTAACTCGATTTACGAAGATGATATGCACCTCCCTGATGGTCGCACAATGCGACGCCGCATTAGCCCACTCGAAGACGGCGGCCTAGTCATGGCCTGCGAGGATGTCTCTGGAAGCCTCGATCTCAAACGTTCGTTAAAATCATTGGATCGCGTTCAGCGCACAACACTGGAAAATTTGCGCGAGGGTGTTATCGTATTCGGTGCCGATGGCCACCTCCAACTCACGAACCAACGCATGCTCGAACTATGGGATTTGACCGCAGACGACTTGGTTCAAGATCTTCGCTTGCCGGATGTCATTCAAGCACTTGGCATGCGGATGGCTGCAGACAACGAGCCCTGGCAAGATCGCAAAACACGCATTGCCGCTGAAATATTGGACCGCCAAGCATCTACTGGCCGTGTTGAATTGATCAATGGGCATATGATGGCATTCGCCAACATCCCCCTTCCCGATGGGGCGACATTGGTCAGTTATGTGGACATTACCGATTCGTTCCGGGTTGAAGAAGCATTGCGCGAGCGGGCGCGGACCTTGGCGGAAGCAGATCGGATGAAGACGGAATTCATCGCCAAAGTCGCCAACGAGGTGCGCACACCCCTCAATACGATTCACGGGTTTGCCGATATCCTGGGCAAAGAAATGTTTGGCGAGTTGAATAACCGACAGCGTGAATATGCGGATGGCATTCTAGAAACATCCAACCGATTGTCCGATGTGGTCGCCGACATCTTGGATCTGGCCACGATTGAGGCCGGTCGTATGAAACTGAACAAAGATACTGTAGATGGGCATACGGTTTTACTCGATGCCTTCAACTCTGTCAGCGAGCGGGCACAGCAAAAGAACCTGCAAATGAATTTCGATTGCCCCCCTGATATCGGCTGGCTATCGGCGGATGAAAGACGCCTAAAACAAGTCTTCATCAACTTGTTGAACAACGCGGTCACGTTTACACCGAAATTGTGCACCGTCACATTAAGCGCGGAGCGCGATGATGAAGGGCTCACGGTTCTGATAAGTGACAGCGGCCCAGGTATTCCAAAATCTGAGCGAGATCGCGTGTTCGAGCCATTTGCACATACTGGCGAAGGAACTCGTGCAGGTGATGGCCCGGGACTGGGCCTTACAATCGTCAGAAAATTCATGGAACTACATGGTGGCGCGGTGGAAATCCGTTCAAACAAGGCACGTGGCACGACAGTCGTTTGTGTGCTTCCAGATGATGCACCAGACATCAGGGTTGCATCCAATGCCGGTCATCATGCTATCGTAACAGATAAAGCTGCTGAATAACGGTCAACAAACGGCGAGGATACCCTTGGACTTACAGACTTTATGCATTGTTGTTATTTTGGCGAGCGTCGTAACGATGCTGGTGCGCGCCATGCTGAACAATGCCAAGCCACGTTCAAAGTCCGTTGCCGGTAATCGCAAGCCTCCACCTGGGGCATTTGCGCTCGATGATGCGCTCGACAAGATCAACGAAACCATTCGTATTTTGCAACACATGCTGGGTGACGATGCACCGGGGCGACGCAATCCCGACGGTGGGCGTTTTTACATTGCGTATCTGATCGGCATCAGCCGTGAAATTGCCCGTATGAACAAGGTGGCCTATGGCCCCGCACTTGAGACACCCATTCGAATGGAACTGATCCGCTTAGGGCTAGATGGTACAGATAGTTCCGATGCCATGGTGCGCATCATGCGTTCAGAAGAAGGACAACATGGATTGGCCGCTGGTGAATTGGACGGAGCCGAGGCCTGCCATCCGAACTTCCAGGGCGAATATTTCTCTCGTATTCAGTCTTATTTCGCTGATTCCAAAGTTCGCGGGCAACGTTAACAAAGCCCTGCAATTTATCAGAGCGCCTCTAAAGCTTCGCAAAAACGCGCTATTTCAGCTTCATCATTATAGTAGTGCACCGAGGCACGGACAATTTGGTTCAGACCACGTCGCGTCATATCAATCAGCGTTGAATCGTGCCTGGAGACGGACACGTTGATATTTTGCTCGCTCAAACGCGCCTTTATATCCTGTGGGTCTATGCCCTCTTTAATGAATGTTGTAATCCCACATTTTTGATGGCCGATATCGGTAACGGTCACGCCTTGTATCGCGGACATGTCATTGCGGAGCTTATCCGCCAGCGAAGTAATGCGCTCTGATATGGGTACCATTCCCCATTCAAGAGCATAGTCCACAGCCACGCCCATCCCGATGAAACCGGCGACATAGAATTCCCAGTTTTCAAACCGTTTTGCACTTGTGACCAATTCGTATGAATTTATATCCGTCCAAACAGCCGCCGAGTGATCAATGTAAACAGGTTCAAGCTGAAGCAATAAGTCTTTGCGCATATATAAGAACCCTGTGCCACGCGGACCCCGCAAATACTTGCGCCCCGTGACAGACAATGCATCACAGCCGATCTCTTTAACATCGACAGGAAGTTGTCCTACGGACTGACACGCATCTAGCAGGTAAAGAACCCCTGCCCGCTTTGCTATGGCGCCAATTTCCTTGGCCGGGTTAACAAGCCCCCCATTGGTCGGTACATGCGTCACCGAAATCAATTTCACCTTGTCGTCGATCAGGTTTTCGAGTTCACCTAAATCAGCAGCCCCCGCTTCATCACTGGGAATGACGACGATCTCGAATCCTTTGTCCCTAGCCGCTTGCAGATAAGACACATAGTTTGCAGCGTATTCCGCCTCGACCGTCAAAATTTTGTCACCCGGTTGGAAATCTCTAATCATCGCATGGAACGCCATCAACCAAGCTGCGGTGGCATTTTCGACCATGGCAATTTCATCAGGTGATGCATTGATCAATTCTGCGACCGCAAAATACGCCCGGTCTTGCATAGATTTGGCGATCACGTTTGCTTCATAGCCGCCACGTGTGGCTTCTAAGTCGATATGGTCTTTGACGGCGTTGATCACTGGCGTGGGCATTAATCCTGCGCCTGCATTATTGAAATGCATGACGTGTTGCGTACCAGGTGTTTCGGCACGAGCGCGAGCAATATCAATGGTCATGGCGCGTCAGGTATCCCTTTGGTTGTCGAATATTCAAAATGCAGCGCTTTGTCAGGAAAGACTGTTCCATGCGCATGGTGCGCGGCTGCAGCCGACTCCGCAAACCCGGTTAAGATCAACTTCAACTTGCCAGGACAATCTGCAATATCACCAACGGCGTAGATGCCGGCACGTGGTGTCATGGCCGTCGCCGGATCGATGGGGATGCCAGCGCGGCTGTCATCTAAATCCCAAGACCGAATGGGCCCTAAATCCTGCGACAACCCGAAAAATGGCAGCAGAACATCAGCTTTGACCGCACGTTCGTTCCCGTCTAAATCGGCAACGACAACAGATTCTAGGTTGCCGTCTGTGCCTTTTAGTCGTTCCAGTTGATACGGAGTCACCAACTCAATTCGGCCATCGTCGATTAATGCTTCCATCTTGCGCACACTGTCTGGCATGGCGCGGAACTTGGCGCGCCGGTGCACAACACAGACATGTTCTGCGACGCCAGAAAGCACATTCGCCCAATCGACCGCGCTATCGCCGCCACCTGCAATGACGACGTGCTTACCCGCAAAATCCGACGTTTTAGACACCATGTACTTCACACCCTGACCAGGGCCAGCTGCCTCATAAGCCTCAATCCCTGCCATGGGTGGGCGCTTTGGACCAAACGCCCCAACACCCGCTGCGATAATGACAACCTTCGCATCAATTTCAATTCCAGCGCTTGTGGTCAAATGGAAATCTCCGGCGTCACCCTGCAAACCAATAACCTGCTGATTAAGGTGGTAATGGGGATCAAACGGGTCGGCCTGACGCTCCAACTGTCGGATTAATTCACCACCCGACACTTCGGGATACGCTGGAATGTCATAGATCGGCTTTTCGGGATAAAGCGCCGCGCATTGACCTCCAATGGCCTCCAGTGCATCGATCACCCGGCATGACATGCCCAGCATGCCACACTGAAAAACAGAGAACAGGCCGACAGGACCTGCACCAATAATGGCGACATCCGTTGAGAATTGGGTGCTTTCAGGTGGCACAGTCACGCTGGGTCGTTCCTTGTGGGATGAATTCGTCTGCTACAAGGATGGAGTCGATAAGCCCTTGGTTCAAGGGTTGTTCCAATCATCGCCGGGAAGTACAAACCGTTATGGCACATAACGCGACAATTTTGATGACCCGACACCTTCAGAACGAGGATGATACCCGCGATGCTGCCACAGCGTTATCAAGGTATCTGAGGCCAGGCGACGTCATTGCACTAGATGGCACATTGGGGGCGGGGAAAACAGCATTTGCGCGTGCATTGATCAATGCCATGCCGGGCGAGGCTGAGGATGTGCCAAGTCCTACTTTCACCTTGGTTCAAACTTATCAGCGGGGTGATGCTGAGGTTTGGCATTTCGACTTGTATCGCCTCGAAGATCCAGAAGATGCCTTTGAATTGGGAATCGAAGACTCATTTGCCGATGCCATCAGCTTAATCGAATGGCCCGATAAACTTGGCAACTATTTGCCAAAGAAACATCTTCGGATCGTCTTGGCGCAGGACGGCGAATCGGATACACGAACCTTACAAGTTTTTGGTGATGACGATTGGCGAGAACGCCTCGCCAAATTTTTGGATGCGGATAAAAAAGTTGGCTGAACGCGCACGAGAAATAGAACAATTTTTAGAAACCGCAGGGTGGGCTGGTGCAGTCGTCACGGCATTGGCAGCGGATGCGTCATTTCGTCGGTATGACCGCATATCCCTGAATGATCGCCGCGCTGTTTTGATGGATGCGCCACCACCGCAAGAAGACACGCGTCCATTTATCAGAGTCGCCAAATATTTAACCCAAATGGGATTTAGTTCGCCAAAGATCATGGCCGAAGACCCCGAACGAGGCTTCTTGTTACTCGAAGACTTGGGCGATGACACGTACACCCGGGTGCTAGCAAATGGCGATGACATGCGCGTTCTATACGCACTAGCCGTGGACACGCTTGTTCATTTGCACGAGGTCTCTGCCCCTTCAAATATTCCAAACGGCACGCCTGCCTATGACATGGATGCATTGATGAAAGAGGCCATGTTGTTCGTTGAATGGTACTTACCCGCCATCACAGGCAAACCAACAGACCCTGCACTGATGTCTTCTTATGTGGATGTTTGGCAGAACTGTTTCGAAGACATCGCAGAATGCCGAGAAACCTTGGTCCTTCGTGATTATCACGTGGACAATTTGATGTGGTTGCCTGACCGCACTGGAACAGAACGATGTGGCTTGCTGGATTTCCAAGATGCCCTGATTGGATCGCGCGCCTACGACGTCATGTCTTTGATTGAAGATGCCCGCCGAGACATCCCCGATTTAATCCGCGAAGAAATGATCAGCCGCTATTTGTCGGCATCCCCTGACATTATGGGGCAAGACTTTCGGCGTGATATTGCCATATTAGGCGCTGGCCGACATGCCAAAGTCATCGGCATTTTCACACGACTGAGTGAACGGGACGGCAAGTCACAATACCTGCATCATATTTCCCGCGTGTGGCGCTTATTGGAACGCGATCTGATGCACCCTGCATTGACCGGTGTTGCCGATTGGTTTGAACAAAACGTCCCTCATGATCTGAGGCGTATCCCCGCCGCGCGAGGTGCTGCATAAGATGATGACAGAAACAATCATTCCCAAAACGGCGATGGTGCTATCCGCTGGCTTTGGCAAACGGATGCGCCCCCTGACAGACACGATGCCAAAACCCATGGTGCCCCTGAACGGAATTCCGCTTATCGGTCACACCATGAACCGGCTTGTGGACGTTGGCGTTGAACGCGTGGTCGTCAATTTGCATTACTTAGGCGAGCAAATCCAAGATTACTTGGCAGATGAAAACCGCTTAGAGGTTGTCTTTTCGAATGAAGTAGAATTGTTAGAAACAGGCGGTGGCGTAAAGCATGCCTTACCGCTCATAGGCTCTGAGCCATTCTATGTGATCAATTCGGACGCTTTTTGGTTGGATGGGTATGAAAATTCGCTCTGCCGTCTGGCTCAGGAATGGCACGAAGATACAATGGATGTGCTTTTGATGCTGCAATCGACTGTATATGCCTACGGATATGTGGGTTTGGGTGATTTCGCTGCTGACGCCTCTGGCAAATTAGAGCGTAGACAAGAATCTGCTGTCACACCCTGGTTGTTCGCCGGCATTCAAATCCTGCATCCACGAGTATTAAAAAATACACCCGATGGCGCATTTTCTCTAAACGTCGTGTATGATCGGGCGATTGAGGCTGAACGGCTGTATGGCATGATCCACGATGGTGAATGGTTCCATATCGGTACACCCGATAGCATCGCCGAAACCGAAGAATTCTTGGACAAACCGTTCGCCGGCGAAGAAAAAAGATAAGGTTTATATGTTCGAGACACCTGCGCCGCGGATACTCAATATTCAGAGCGGTGCATCATTTGTCGATACTCTTGCTCAGACACTCCTGAGCCATTTTTCAGAAAATCCAATTGCCCTTTCATCGGTCCGGGTCTTGTTGCCGACTCGACGCGCATGCCGTGCCCTGTCCGAGGCATTCTTGCGCATCAGCGATGGCCAAGCCGTTTTGCTGCCAAGACTGACGCCCCTTGGAGACATCGATGAAGATGAACTGAGTATTTCCGAGCTGGATGTCATCGGCGATGCTGCAAGTGGCGCCGACCTACCCCCAGCCATCGCAGGCACGCAGCGGCAGTTGTTACTGGCCCGTGCGATCATGGCGATGCCAAAGCATCGCATGCAACCGGAACAAGCAACTGGTCTGGCGTCGGAGCTTGCCAAACTGCTTGATCAACTGGCGACCGAAGATAGCGATCCAGCAAAGCTGCGAGACTTGGTTCCAGAGGATTATGCGAGGCACTGGCAAGAAGTCCTGCAATTTTTAGAAATCCTGATCAGCACGTGGCCGGACATTCTGGCAGCAGAGGGCGCACTGGACCCTGCTGCGCGGCGAAATGCGCTACTGAGAGGGCAAGCCACTGTTTGGCAGTCTGCGCCACCAAGTACCCCCATCATCGCAGCGGGGTCCACAGGTTCGATTCCAGCAACAGCAGAGCTACTGAGCGTCATCGCAAGCCTGCCCCAGGGGGCAGTGATTCTTCCGGGTCTGGATACAGCTTTGGACGACGCTGCATGGGAACAGTTGGGGCCAACTCATCCCCAATACGGATTACAGCAACTGCTGAAGCGTGTAGGCATCGCCAGAGGTGACGTCATTGATATGTCGCCATCAGGCACGTCTACAAACAGGGCCGAGGTGTTATCTCTGGCACTGCGCCCGGCATCATCTGGCGTGACCGATATCCCAGACGAGCAGAGCATCCGCGAAAATTTAGAGAGCACCGTTCGTGTGGAATGCCCAAGCCCCAGCGACGAGGCCACCGTGGTTTCGCTAATTATGCGCCGAACGCTGGAAACACCAGGCGAAACGTGCGCCCTAATCACACCTGATCGCAACTTGGCGCGGCGTGTCGCGGCGGCACTCGGCCGATGGAGTGTGGAGGTCGATGACTCTGCGGGAACACCGCTGATGTCAACGCCGCCCGCAGCGTTTCTGCGATCACTGAGCGACGCGGTGTTAAGAGATTTGGCGCCTATTCCTCTGCTCGCATTACTAAAGCACCCCTTCGCGGCGGGCGGCATGCCGGTCGCTGAGTTTAGGGACTTGGTTCGCGCCCTGGACAAGCACGCCCTTCGTGGCCCGAGGCCAGCACCCGGATTTGACGGATTGCGAACAGCGGTCGGAAACAGATCAAAACATGCACGCCTTCGTACATTCTTGGACCAATTAGAAGACATCATTGCGCCGTTGGTGAACGCAATGCGGGCGAGCAGTGCAGACTATGGCACCCTCGCCAAGCTGCATATTGAAACTGCGGAAAAACTAGCCGCAACCGATGCAGAGAGTGGGGCAAATCGGATTTGGGCGGGAGAAGCAGGAGAAGCAGCCGCGCTTTTTGCGTCGGAGCTTATGGACACGCTCTCAACCCTCGGACCTCAACCACCTCGCCAATATCACGGTGTGTTCGAGCGCTTGATGACAGGTCGTGCTGTGCGACCGAAGTATGGCGCGCATCCGAGATTATTCATTTGGGGCCTTCTCGAAGCGCGTTTGCAGCATGCCGATACCATCATTCTGGGCGGGCTGAACGAGGGAACGTGGCCACCACAATCCGAGACGAACCCTTGGATGAGCCGCCCGATGATGACTGACATGGGATTGGAGCCCCCCGAACGGCGTATTGGTTTGACGGCGCATGATTTCCAACAAGCATTTGCCGCGCCCCAGGTTTATTTGACGCGCGCTGAGAAAGTCGGGGGTACGCCCACGGTACCTTCCAGGTGGTTGTTACGTATCGACAACGTGTTGGAGCGCGCAGGAGCCAAAAACGCACTCGATATCCCCCGGACCGAAAGCTGGTTAAGTTGGGCCGCCGCGATGGATAACGCCCCGCACGTGCCTGCAAAGCCACCAAAACCCTGCCCGCCTGCATCTGCACGTCCCGTCGTATTATCGGTGACTCGGATCGAAACGTTGATCCGCGATCCATACTCTATCTACGCACGGTACGTCCTTGGTTTGCGTCCACTAGATGACATTGATGCGGACCCAGGGGCGGCCGAGCGTGGCACCATGGTTCACAGTGCGCTGGATGCTTTTATTCGCGCTTATCCAGATCACGTACCAGAGAATGCCAAGCAGCATCTCATGATATTCGGTCAACATGCCTTTGGAGAGTTGTTAAATCGGCCGGGGGTACGTGCATTTTGGTGGCCGCGGTTCGAACGCATCGCGGATTGGTTTCTTGGATGGCAAAGTCAACGCATCGCCGAAGGCTGGCGAACGGTCCTGAGCGAGGAAACAGGTGCCATATCCATCGATGCCATCGCGGGTGGATTTAAGATCACAGCGAAGCCTGACCGGATTGATTTCAGAGAAGACATCGGCCTTGCGATTTTAGATTACAAAACCGGCTCGCCCCCGAATAAGAAACAGGTGAACAGTGGTCTGAGCCCACAATTGCCCCTCGAGGCGCTGATCGCTATGGCAGGAAACTTCGAGAACCTGCCCAGCCAAGATGTGCGGCAATTGATGTATATCCAGTTGTCGGGCGGTCGATTACCTGGCAAAGAACTGAATATTGGCCTCGATATTCCAGAATTGACTGAAAAGACGATCGAGGGGGTCAACAGATTGCTGACCCGGTTTGCCAATCCCGAAACACCGTATACGTCGCGACCTCGCCCTCAATTCGAGGGCCGGTTTGGCGATTACGATCACTTGGCACGGGTGGCAGCTTGGCGCGGCGTTGAAGGGGGCGATGAATGAGCATCCGTCAACGCACGCCTTCCCAGTTAAGCGCTTCTGCACCTGACGCCTCGGTCTGGGTCTCTGCAAACGCGGGGACCGGTAAAACGGGCGTCTTGGTTGATCGTATTTCACGTCTGTTGTTGAGCGGCGTCCACCCCGAACGGATTTTGTGCCTGACGTTCACCAAAGCAGCGGCTGCGGAAATGGCAAACCGATTGAGCGCACTCCTCAGTTCATGGTCTGCGATGGAGCCCGTCGAATTAGAACAGGAACTCCGCGCATTAGGGGAAGTCCCGGTTGACGAGGAGAGAATCTCTCGGGCGCAGCAATTGTTCGCGATGACGTTGGAAGCCCCAGAGGGATTGCGAATTCGAACAATCCATTCATTTTGTGAATCATTATTGGGTCGCTTCCCGCTAGAAGCCCACATCACACCAGACTTTCGGGTCATGGATGAACGCGACCAAATGGAACTGCAGCGAGAAGCGCGTGACCATGTGCTGAACGCGGCTGACGCACATGGCACAGACCTAACGGACGCATTGCGTGCCCTAGCGGCACTTGTGGACGAGGCCGCATTCGCTGGGTTGATCAAAGAGCTCGATAGTAACCGTGGAAAATTTAGATCTGCACTTGCTCGTCATAATGGCCCCGATGGATTGGTGAGTGAGGTCTATGATGCACTCGGTATTAAGCCAGGCTTATCGATCACCGATGTGCTTGTCGAAGTATCGGCATTGGATCAGAATCAGCGTGGCGATATTGATCGCCTCTGCGCTGCATGGGATCAAGGCAGCCCGACCAACCAGAAATCAGCAACTGCTATTCGAGACTGGTTGACCCAATCGACCGAGCAACGTGCTGAAAATTGGAGAGCAACATTCGCGGGCACGTTTCTAACCCAAAAGGGCGAGGTCAAAGCTGAACGGACATTGTTGTCTAAAGATGCGCAAGTCGCCGATCCCCAAGCCTTAGATATCGCGTTCGCATTTGGCGATGCGTGCGTGGAAGTTTTGGATACATTGAAGGCGATCAATGTGGCAGATGCATCCAAGGCACTGATATCCATTGGTGCCGCATTGATCGAGAGCTATGAAGAAATCAAACTCCAACGCGGACGCTTGGATTATGACGATTTGATTGAAAGAGCGTCCGGGCTTTTGAATTCGCCAAGTGGCGTCAGTTGGGTTCACTACAAACTGGATGGCGGGATCGAGCACGTACTTGTGGACGAAGCCCAGGACACCAGCCCAGACCAATGGCGCGTTGTTGAAGAGATCACATCCGAATTCTATGCAGGTGCCGGGCGCCACGAAGACGTCGCTGAAATGGCGCGTACCATGTTTGCCGTCGGTGATGAGAAACAATCAATTTATAGCTTCCAGGGTGCTGATCCCGCAATGTTTGGCGAAATGCGAGACCGTTTTGGTGAACGCGCGAAAGCGGTTGAACGCATGTGGCGGTCGGTCGAAATGGCCCAGAGTTTCCGATCATCTGAAGCCATTCTTGATGTCGTTGACGCGGTATTCGATTCCGAAGAAGCGCGCCAAGGGCTGAGCTTTGATGGTCGAAAGATTGAGCATCTATCGGCCCGCACGGGTCAAGCTGGTCGGGTCACACTATGGAGCAAAGAAGAACCGCAAGAAGACGATGGCGAAGACGTGCCGTGGGATGTCCCGGTCGATTATCTTCCGGTGGACAGCCCCGAGGGTCGTGTGGCCGCACGCATTGCCGGAACGATCAAAGGCTGGATTGATAACGACGTCATTTTGCCAGCACAGGGCCGCCCCGTTCGGCCAGGAGATGTGCTAATCCTGGTTCAAAAGAGGCGCCAATTTGCACAGTTGATGGTTGCGGCGCTGAAACAGGCGAGCATTCCCGTGGCGGGCCGCGACCGCATGATTTTGCCAGAGCAACTGGTCGTCCAAGATTTGATCGCCCTGGGTCGCCTGACGTTATTGCCTGACGATGATCTGAACACCGCGACCGTGCTGAAAGGCCCCTTGGTGGGTCTAGATGAGGATGCCTTGTTTGATTTGGCGCACGGCCGCGATGGATTGCTGATCGATGCCCTGCGAGAACGCCAAAACGAACGAGATGACTTCAGTGCCGCGTGGCACAAGATTTCGATCTGGCGGGCGCGGGCTGGATTTATGCAGCCATTTGAATTTTTTGCCCTCATCCTTCGGGGAGAGCACGGCGAGAAAGCATTGCTACGTGCACTTGGCCCTGATGCGGCTGAACCCATCGAAGACTTCTTGAGTGCCGCGATTGATTACGAGCGTGATCACGTGCCATCGCTAGAGGGCTTTTTGCATTGGCTTCAAACAGGCGCATCCGAAGTAAAGCGTGACCTTGAACAGGGGCGCAACGAAGTCCGGGTGATGACTGTTCACGGCGCAAAAGGCTTGCAGTCTGAAATCGTGTTTTTGGCGGATGCATGCAGCGTCCCAGCTGCCCAGACGGACGACAAGATCAGTTGGTTTGGCGATCAACAGATTCCGATTTGGCCCGTTGTTTCAGAAAATCACACAACAGCACTCAAGGCATTAAAAAAGGAGCGTCGCCAAGCAACGATTGAGGAATATCGACGCCTTCTTTATGTCGCGATGACACGGGCCAAAGATCAATTATACATCACTGGGTTTACCGGTAAGCGCACCGCAGCCAAGGAAACGTCCTGGTACGATATGGTGGCCGAAGCGATTGAGCCTTTGGGCGAGAGCGCGATAGAGGATCATGGTCAAGAATCCATCATTTTCGAAAAAACCCAGTCTTCTGACCCTGACGGTCAGGCGTTACCTGAAGACGCATTCTTACTGGCGTCACCTATACCTGATTGGGCGGTTACCGCACCTAGGGCCGAACCCTTGCCTCCCAAACCGCTCAGCCCCTCACGCCCTGATGATGAAGAACCGCCAATACGTTCACCATTGTCGAGCGATGATGAAAATCGATTTAAGCGCGGCCTTGCTGTTCATGTGTTGATGCAGACCATCCCTGACTTAGAGCCAGATAAGCGGGTGAGTGCGGTTAAGAAGTACTTGGCACGCCCAGGCCACGGTTTCAGCGCAGATTTGCAAGATAAGATCACAAACGAGGTGATGGCGCTTTTTGATGATCCGACGTTGAGTGTATTGTTTGGGTTGAACTCCCAGGCAGAAGTACCAATTGTCGGCACCATCGAAACGCCGGCTGGTCCACGCGTGGTATCAGGGCAAATTGATCGACTGGTGGATACAGGATCCGAAATCCTCATCATTGATTACAAAACCAACCGTCCAGCGCCAACAGACCCGGCAAAAGTACCGGAAGTTTATCTCCGCCAAATGGCCACATACCGTGCAGCTTTACAGATGATTTTCGAAAATCGAGAGGTCCGTCCTGTTCTATTGTGGACAGACGGTCCCAAGTGGATGGAATTGCAGGATAAACTCTTGGCCCCCCACGCGCCTTGACGGGTGTGCGGGCGGTTCCTAGATTCAATATAACGGGCCGCATGATTCTGACATGTTGGTCTCAACATTTTTATTTTTGTATGGAGGGTCAATAAAATGCCCAAACAAGTCACTGATACATCGTTTCAAGAAGACGTGCTGAATGCCTCGGGTCCTGTCGTCGTGGACTTCTGGGCAGAGTGGTGCGGCCCTTGCAAGCAGATTGCGCCAGCACTTGAAGAAATCTCGGCAGAAATGGGTGACAAGGTCACCATCGCCAAGGTGAACATTGATGATAACCCAGAAGCCCCTAGCACCTATGGTGTGCGCGGCATCCCGACTTTGATCATGTTCAAAGACGGCGAAGTCGCAGATACCAAAGTTGGCGCATTGCCCAAAAGCCAACTGGTGCAGTGGATAGAACAAAACCTGTAACTCTGTATCGAACAGGCTTTAGGATTCATTCGAGCCCCGCCCACGGCGGGGTTCGTGCTATGCGGAGACGGCAATGAGCAAACTTGAAATCAAACAGATTCCTGTATTGAACGATAACTACGTGTACTTGGCCCATTGCCCAGAGACGGGTGACACAGCCATTGTCGATCCGGCAGTCGTCGATCCCGTTTTGGATGGCTTGGCAAAAACAGGCTGGAACCTGACACACATCTTGAACACGCATCATCATGCTGATCACACCGGCGGCAATCTTGAGCTTAAGAAAGCAACAGGATGTACCATCGTCGGTCCGCGCGCGGATCGCGAGCGCATTCCTGGAATCGATGTCGAAGTCGGTGACGGCGATACGTATCAATTAGGAAATGCGACAGCGATGGTATTTGATGTGCCTGGGCACACCAGAGGTCACATCGCTTATTGGTTTGAGGGATCGGATGCTTTGTTCTGCGGTGACACACTATTCGTCATGGGTTGCGGTCGATTGTTTGAGGGCACTCCCGCACAGATGGTCAACTCCCTCGCGAAATTCGATGCCTTGCCAGATCAAACCAAGGTTTATTGCGCGCATGAATACACACAAACGAACGGGCGCTTTGCGTTGACGGTTGAGCCGCAAAACCAAGCTTTGGTCGACTTGATGGCAGAAGTAGACAACAAGCGAGTGCGCGACATACCGACGGTACCATCCACACTGGGTCAGGAACGCGCGACCAATCCATTCTTGCGGCCCACAAGCCCTGATATTCAGGCGACCCTGCAGATGGTAGGGGCTGACCCCGTTGATGTCTTCGCAGAAATTCGGCGGCGCAAAGATTCGTTTTGAATTCTAAAAGGCTTTTACGCGCTTAACGATTGCGAGTTCGTTGCAATAGGGAGTTCTATCCAAAACTGGCTACCTGCACCAACTTTTGAGTTTACGCCAATTCGCCCGCCCATATTATCGATCAGTTTTTTCGTAATCGACAAACCAAGGCCGCTGCCCTGAATGGTACTTCCTTCATGACCCAGTCGGTCAAACGGTGTGAAAAGGTTGGATAGTTTTATTTCAGGAATTCCGTCACCAGTGTCGGAGATCGATATTCTCACAGTATCTTGCTCAGTGAACACGTTAGATACCTTAACAATCCCTGGGTTCGAGTTATATTTTATCGCATTGGACAATAAATTCATGAGCGCTTGACGCAAATGTTTTGCATCAGCGTGAACGATTAACTGGGGTTCTGCTACATTCTCTACAATCATGCGGATGTTGTGATTGTCGATCATGGGTTCTGATAACTTGATACACTCTTCAATCTCATGGGTAAGATCGATTTCTTTTATGTCGGCGTCGAAATCGTCAGCCTCAATCCGCGACATATAGAGCAACTGGTCGATCATCGACATCAGATGATCACCATTATTCAAAATCAGGTCGATCCTCGACCTGTGCTCTGAAAGACGAGAGTCATCCGGTGCTCGCGCAATGAGTTGCGTAAAACCAAGAATCGAATTCATTGGTGTGCGCAGTTCATGACTCATGGACGATAGAAAATCCGATTTCGCCTTGCTCGCGTTTTCAGCCAAATCCCTCGCATGAATTAAGTCCTTTTCAGCTTGTTTTCGCACGTCAATCTCTTGCGTCAAATCTTTGGTGCGCTCATCAACCAGAACAGATAAATCTCTATTCATTGCGGTTAACTTTGCTTCCGCTTTTACCAATTCGCGCATGGGAAACACCTGAAGGATATAAAAACTGGTTCCACCAAGCATTACGCCAAAGATTAACCAAAGCCCCGTATCAATCCAAATTGGAAGGACATCAATATAAATAAAAAGTCTCCCAACTGGTGACACGAGGTCGCCAATTGCTATGTCCTTTACCAGCAATGAATATTCTCGAATTGGGGGCGTCGCTGCTACTAAGCTTCCCTCGTTGTCGAAAACCTCAAATCTTGATGCGTAGGGGATATCTTCTCGAATGACTTCTAAAATTCCCGAAAACCTATCACCTAGAAATAGCCAAAGCTTCGGCTGCTGAAAGACCAATTGCGAAACCCTATTTGCTGCGACTGAAGCTATTGTATCAGCAGTTTTATTTAAGCTGTTGTAACTTGCGTAAAAATATAGGGATGGCACGAGCAGAGCGGTGATCAATCCGATAGCGAAAGCGAACGCCCTCAATCTATTGCGCAGATGACGACTATTTCCTGTTCTCAATGACACTGATCACGTGCCCTTGAGCACAAGATGTCCTGTTTTTTCCATAACATCTCTGGCCAACTGAGAGTCCATGAAATCTAAAAACTCTCTGACCGCGCTTGATCCTGATTCTTTCCAGACGAAATAAAATGTCTTGTGGGCGGGATATAAATCCGACTGTATCTTTTCAGCACTTGGTTTCACGCCATTAAATGAAATAACGGACAGACGTCGTTTTTCACCATTAACAACAGAAAGAGACAGAAAACCAAGACTTCCTGGAATTTTCTCCAAGAAGTCGGCAGCATCTTGGTCAGTCAGCCCAGTTACGACCCCACGAATTTTTCTCGCGACCTCCATACTTGCTGCTAAATCAGGAATACTATCTTTGATAACCTTTGTGTCCGTATCTTGGTCAGGCCTTAGAACAATTCGAATGGGTTTACCGTCTGGCCAGGATTTTGTCCTACCGTCAAAAATCTTTACTAGGTCATCGGTCGATAGGCTGTCCATCGCATCGGATCTTTCCGTCACAATCGCCATGGCAGTGACGGCATACGGCTTGCTCGTCAATTGTGGGTTTTTTTCTTTGTCCTTTAAGGGGCGAGAACTTATCGCGAGATCAATCGCGCCCGCGGACACAGCCTTTATCCCGCCGCCACTTCCCAGGCTCGGGAATACGTCCACGACAATCCCTGGGTTATCTTTTTCAAAGTGTGTCGCTAACTGTTGCATGGTCCCGAGATCGCCGCCAGTCCCGCCAATTGTTAGACGCTCTTCAGCATAAACAGTGTTTGCAAACAAAGACGCATAAACAATAGCTAGCACAGCGCTTTTTGCGCAATATTCCAGGAATCGCATTCAAACACCTTCAATAATGAAAATCTGTGAGAAGTTCTATATCTTGTCGCACTATTGGAAAATACGTAGATGTACTAAAGGCATTTATTTGGCTGATTTTAGGGAGTTTCCCTAATGCGATCCAATTCCCCTCCGGCCGTAAATGACCCAATAAATCAGCGCCACAAACAGGCTGCCGCCAACGATATTTCCCAGCGTCACAAAAAACATATTCTGGGTAGCAGCGGCGAAACTAATATTTACGCTTCCGGCCAATAAACCAACAGGAATGAGATAAGCATTGGCAATGGAGTGTTCGAACCCCAGCGCCACAAATGCCGTCACGGGAAAAACAATCGCCAAAATCTTGTCGGTCACAGAGCGCACCGCAAAACACAGCCACACTGCAAGGCAGACAAGCGCGTTACATAACAAGCCACGAACAAATGCCTCCATCACAGGCAAAGCGACCTTGGCTTCGGCAATGCTGATGGCCGTTTCTCCAACCATTCCATTTGCCATCCCAAGCGTGCCCGACATCACCACCAATACAGCCATAGCCAAGGAACCCGAGACATTACCAACAAACACGATCAACCAATTCACAAGTAGCGCACTTAGTGTTATCCGCCCATCGGCACACGCCATTACGATCAGATTGTTACCTGTAAATAGCTCTGCGCCCGCCACGACAACGAGAATCAGCCCAAATGAAAAGACAATCCCACCCAACACGCGCGCTGGGCCGAAACCTAATCCATGTTCGGTCATAGCAAGGGTATAAAACATGCTGCCAAATGCGATGAAGGCACCGGCGAGCAATGCCAACATAAACGTGGTCGCCAACGGAGCCGATGCTTTTTCGGTCGCGGCGGCTTCAACACGTTCGGCTATTTGTTTTGGTTGATAGGCGTCGAGCCCCGTCGGGTGATCCGGCGTATCAGTCACGTCATTCCCCCAAAATCGATCAATTCTCAATCAGGATTTTAGCGAATATGTCCCGGAAAACATTGTCATAAATCAAATGACAATGTTGAACACCCACACCGCATTAATCTGCGGAGTGGGAGATGAGTAATATTATGCAGCTTCTTCTGCAGCTACTTTGCCGACGGCGCGATCGTAATCTTCCATCATGTGACGGCAAACGTCACCTGGTGTGAATGTATAGTCACCTATGACGCTGACCGGCGTCACTTCGGCAGCGGTGCCCGTTAAGAAGCACTCAGATGCATTCGCCATTTCTTCTGGCATGATCGCCCGTTCAACAACCTCATAGCCACGCTTTTTGGCCAATTCGATGACAGTGCGTCGTGTGATACCATCCAAGAAACAGTCGGGTGTCGGCGTGTGAATTTTGCCATCATCCATGACAAAGAATACGTTCGCTCCGGTCGCTTCTGCAATCTGGCCACGCCAATCCAACATCAGTGCGTCTTGGAAACCATCGGCCTCAGCCTGATGCTTAGACAACGTGCAGATCATATAAAGGCC
>CBFHXC010000047.1:0-21677 GCA_965659695.1 Rhodospirillales bacterium | reverse complement strand
CCGCCAGCATCTGAACTTCCGGGCGGTGCCAAGAATGCGACGTTAGAAGCCGCCCACGTGTCCATGTCGCCAGCGGGTGCCGCAGATATAAGTCAGACGGCGGCGGATTTGATTTTCCAGGGCACATCGCTGTCGTCAGTCGTATCAGCAATTCGTATCGCACGACAATCCACCAGCTTGGTGAAACAGAACTTTGGCCTCGCCTTTGCCTATAACGCGGTTGCGGTGCCCATTGCCGTGTTCGGACTTGTCACACCGTTGGTTGCGGCCATCGCCATGTCGACAAGCTCCATCATCGTCACGGTGAACGCGCTTCGCCTGCGATTGGTAAAGTAATCAGATGGACGTCATCGTATATTTGATACCGATTGCACTCTTGCTTGGCGTTTTAGGCTTGGCCGCTTTTTTTTGGTCCATGCGATCTGGTCAGTTTGACGATTTGGACGGAGCCGCGATGCGCGCCTTGCGTAATGATGACGGGTCCATGCCAGAGGGCGACAAAACTCCCAAACAAGACTGATCAGCTTAAGACTGCGTCCGCGCCTCGCGCACTCTGACCCATTCACGGTGTAGAATGTAGATGCCGCTGGCAGCGACAATCACTGCGCCAATGACCGTTGCGAAGCCCGGAATATCCCCAAAAAGTAGGAACCCAAATAACGCTGCCCATAACACGTTCGCATATTTAAACGGCGAGACAAGCGCCGCCTCTCCCCAACGGAAGGCTTCAATCAGCAAATAATGTCCGATACCAATGAACAAACCGCTGGCAACAAAGTACGGCCAGTGCGCGATCTTAATCGGTTGCCAATCGACCACCAAGTAAGACAATGACCCTGCTGTAAACACGAACGATGTGGTCACAAAAAGCACCGCAATCGACGTTTCATTGGGTGCCATCTTTCGGGTGATCATATCGCGCACGCCACCCAACATTGATGCCATAATCGGGAAAATTGCATACCACTGGAACGCAGTCGATCCTGGCTGCACGATCACCAAAACACCACCAAAGCCGATAAGTACAGCTGTCCACCGGCGCCAGCCGATGATTTCTTTCAAGAAAATGGGTGCCATCGCCGTCACGAAAAGCGGGCCAGCAAAGGAAATCGCGACCGCATCCGCAAGCGGCAGATAATACAACCCTGTGATAAATGCAAACGAACTACCAACGACACAAAATCCGCGAGCGCATGGCCCCTTCCAACCGCGAATTTGCCATGCAGTACTGATCCCGCCCGCGCGCATTGCAATAATCAGGATCGGTATATAAATGAACATGCTTCGAAGCGAGAGGAGCTGACCCACCGGATAGTCTGCGGTCAACGTTTTCATAAACCCGTCTTGTAGGGTCAGCACCGCACCACCAGCCAATGCACATAAAATCGCCTTGCCCGAAGCGTCGGTATCACGCGCACCACCCGGTGATGAACCAAAGACCACCATCAGCCGTAAAGCAACGCGACAATAAACACGGCAGCCGCGATCCCCGCGAAATCTGCCGTCAAAGCCGGTATCAACGCATAACGTAGTCTTTTGATCTGAACCGCCCCAAAATAAACAGCGATGACATAGAAAGTTGTCTCGGTCGAACCTTGGAATGTGGATACCAGATACCCGGCGTAGCTGTCAGGGCCAACGGCCGGATCATTGATGATCGATGCCAATATCCCGTATGCGCCTGATCCTGATAAGGGGCGCAGGAGTGCCATGGGCAATGCTTCGGCCGGCAATCCAACCAATTCTGTAATTGCGCCCAATGGCGTGATCAACAGCCCCAACGCGCCAGATGCCCTGAACATGCCCACCGCGACGAGGATGGCCACCAAATAGGGAATAATACGAAGGGCCACGTTGAAACCATCTTTCGCACCTTCGACAAAACACTCATATACTGGCACGCGTTTGGCGACGCCCAATCCCAACAAGCTGACCATTAACCCCGGGATAATCCACGGCGCAATCGTTCGACCATAAACAATGGTCAACGGCACCAAACATAGAATGAAGCCCAGCGCTACTACCGATACCCAAACAGGATATCCCTCTGACGGGGTATGAATCACATTTCCATCATCATCTAAAGGCGCGTCTGTTGATGGGGCGGTAACATCCACACTTTTATCCGCTGGGATCGAATCATCATGATATGGTTTCGGCGGAAACATCCGTGCGCAGAATTTTGCGGTGATGATCGCGACCGTCGTTGAAACCAATGTCGCAAAAAGGGTCGTCGGGACGATGCCTGCCGGATCATTTGATCCCGCAGCCGCACGCAATGCGATGACACCTGTCGGCAATAAGGTCACGCTGGACGTGTTAATCGCCAGAAATAAGATCATCGCATCGGTAGCCTGACCCTTTTGTTTATTCAACGTGTCCAGATGCTCCATCGCGCGAATGCCAAACGGCGTTGCAGCGTTCCCCAACCCCATCACATTAGCGGACAAGTTCATGATCATCGCACCCATGGCAGGATGATCCGCTGGTACGCTTGGAAAAAGACGCGTCATCAACGGGCGTAGTGTTTTTGCCACCACCAGCAAAAGTCCCGCACGTTCAGCTACTTTCATGAGTCCCAAGAACAGCGACATCACGCCAACAAGGCCAATCGCTAGCGTCACGGAATCACCTGCCGTACCGATCATTCCAGCGCCGAGGAGTTCCATCGGGCTTTGGGCATCAGGCACAGTGGTCGGGTCAAAGGTCCACTGACGAATAGCGGCAACGATGAATGCGATTGCAACAATGGCAAAAAAGATGCCGTTCACGGAAAGCTCTCCTAAACCGAACGACGAAAGAATCTGACTATATCGTCGCGCAGGAAAGCCGCGCTGGCAAATCAGTCTTTAATTCAGTCTTTAATTATGTCGGGCCGGTCCGTGAAAATCGATTGCGCCCCCATGGCCCGAAGCTCATTCGCGCGACCCAGATCATTGATCGTATATATCCGCACAGGCAGGCCGATTTCGGCAGCATCCTGAATAAGCGTGGGCGTCAAATGACGATCCGACATATGAATGGCAGAACATTCATAGCGCGCGACCACATCGCGCCAATCATCTGGGAGTTTCCAGAATAACATGGCGCGGGGAATCTCAGGAGCTTCTTGATCTGCGACGTCTATCGCTTCCTCGGAGAAACTGGAAATCACCGGCGGCGGCACATTGCGTGGCCAATCCGATCCAATCAATCTCGCCACCGTTGATGCCGTCTCGCGTTCCCTGCCCTCATCCGGTTTTATTTCGACGTTTGCACCCAAGCCTTCACGCGCCAAAATCACCATCGCCTCAAGAAACGTCGGAATACGCTCTCCCACGAAAGCCGGTTCGAACCATTGGCCTGCATCCAGTTCACGCAACTCGGAAAGGCTGAGATCTCTGACATTGCCCGTCCCATCAGTGGTCCGATCTAGTGTTGCATCATGAAAAAGAATTGCTTCGCCGAACCGGGACAATTTGACGTCGAATTCCACCCCCGTCGCGCCTTCCTGTTTTGCGCGAACGAGGCTGATAAGAGTGTTTTCTGGCGCTAACGCTGCGGCACCTCTATGACCAATGACAAATGGTAGTTCTGGGCTATGTGTTGCCATGGTACTTCTCCCGAATCCTAAAAATGAAGAAATCAGGTTGCCGAAGCGGGCGCAAGGCCTCACCCTATGGCAAAAATAATATTCGGTTGAGGAGCAATACAATATGAGCGACAAAACTCTCGACGAGCGTGCGCTGGAATATCATCGTCAAGGGCCGGCTGGGAAACTTCAAATTCAAGCAACAAAGCCGTTGGCGACACAGCGGGATTTGGCATTAGCCTACTCTCCGGGGGTGGCTGCTGCATGTAACGTAATCGTCGACGACCCCATGCAGTCCTACGAGATGACCAATCGGGGTAATTTGGTTGCGGTTATTACAAACGGCACAGCCGTTCTAGGGTTGGGCCCGATTGGTGCCGAGGCGTCCAAACCCGTGATGGAAGGAAAAGCCGTTCTATTCAAAAAGTTCGCGAATATTGATTGCTTTGATATTGAAGTAAACGAACTCGACCCCAAAAAACTGGTCGAGGTTATTGCGCCGTTGGAACCCACGTTCGGTGCCATCAACTTAGAAGACATCAAAGCACCCGATTGTTTTATCGTCGAAGAGCGCCTTCGCGAACGCATGAATATTCCGGTCTTCCACGATGACCAACACGGCACGGCGATCGTCTGCGCGGCGGCTATTTTGAATGGCCTGCGTCTTCAAAACAAAAAGTTTGAAGACGTGAAGTTGGTATCGACCGGCGGCGGCGCTGCTGGCATCGCGTGTCTGGACCTTTTGGTTTCTATGGGGGTGAAGGTTGAGAACATTTGGTTGGCCGATCACGTAGGTGTTGTCTACGAAGGTCGCGAAGAATTCATGAATGATCGAAAGTCGCGTTATGCGCAGACAACCGATCTGCGTGAGTTATCAGATGTCATCAAAGATGCAGATGTATTCCTGGGTCTTTCAGCGGCAGGCATTTTGACCCAAGACATGGTCAAGGACATGGACGCAAAGCCGTTCATCCTGGCCCTCGCCAATCCCAACCCCGAAATATCTCCAGAAGACGCGAAAGCAGCGAATCCAGAAGCCATCATCGCGACCGGGCGGTCCGACTATCCGAACCAGGTCAACAATGTACTTTGCTTCCCCTTCATTTTCCGGGGGGCCCTCGATTGTGGCGCGACGACCGTTAATGAAGAGATGAAACAGGCGGCCGTGAAAGCGATTGCTGATCTCGCC
Source organism: Rhodospirillales bacterium (assembly GCA_965659695.1). Classification (GTDB taxonomy): domain Bacteria; phylum Pseudomonadota; class Alphaproteobacteria; order Rhodospirillales; family Casp-alpha2; genus UBA4479. The sequence goes on along the minus strand of CBFHXC010000047.1, from coordinate 16,917 downwards.
ATGGCCGAAAGTGACGAACGCGTTGCCGACGCGTATTCCGGAGAAGACTTGGTATTCGGGGCTGAGTACCTGATTCCAAAACCATTTGATCCGCGCTTGATCAGTGAAATTGCGCCTGCTGTCGCCAAGGCGGCGATGGAGTCGGGCGTGGCGAAACGCCCTATTGCGGATTTCGATGCATATTCCGAGCGCCTTGCACGCTTTGTATTCCGTTCGGGGATGTTAATGAAACCCGTTTTCGAGCGCGCACGAAAAGACCCCAAACGCATTGTATTTGCCGAGGGCGAGGACGAACGCGTTCTGCGTGCCGTGCAAGCCTTGGTCGATGATCGTTTGGCAAAACCACATTTGATTGGCCGCCCTGAGGTTATTGCACGTCGTATCGAAAAGCTGGGTTTGCGTATCCAGCCGGATATTCATTTCGGCATTACCAATCCTCAAAACGATCCGCGGTACGATGCCTATTGGGAGCTTTATCATTCGCTGAACGAACGCAAAGGCGTCACAATTGATGATGCGAAAACCATCGTTCGAACCAACACAACGGTGATCGCGGGGCTGATGCTTCAGCGCGGCGAAGTTGATGCGATGATCTGCGGGACGTATGGCCAATACAACTGGCACCTCAAGTATGTCCTCGACATCATCGGCAAGGGTGAGGGCGTTAAGGATGTATCCGCACTGAGCGCGTTGATATTGAACAAAGGTACCTATTTCCTTTGTGATACGCATATTTCCGTTGATCCGTCTGCCGAAGAAATTGTCGAGATGACAGGACTGGCTGTGAATACGGTTCGGCGTTTTGGCGTTCAACCCAAGGTCGCTCTGCTTTCACACTCAAATTTTGGGAGTTCTGACTGCCCATCTGCCTCCAAGATGCAGGACACCATGCAGTTGTTTATGGATCAAGGTGCCGACTTTGAGGTCGAGGGCGAAATGAAGGCCGATACCGCACTGGACGAGGAACTTCGCCAACGCATTTTCCCACATGCTCGACTGAGTGGGGCGGCCAATGTGCTCGTTTTCCCCAATATCGACTCGGCCAATACCGCGTTTAACCTTCTAAAGCACCTCGGCGATGGCCTTTCAGTTGGGCCCATTCTGGTCGGTGCCGCGAAGCCCGTTCACATTCTGTCCCCGGCTGTTACGTCACGTGGTATCTACAATATGAGCGCCGTCGCCGTCATGGACGCACAATCCATGACTTAACATCATTTTAGTCCGTATCTTTCTAATTCATTTCGAAGATATTTTTCTCTATAGGATGGAATCATACCGCAAATAGGTGTATTTTCGGTTTGAATAGGGTTTCGGGTCGGGGTTGATTGCAGGTTTAGCTGCAATTCATTTTAAAAATTAGAGCGGTTTTTTGCGCCGCCAGCTTGAGTTTTGGGACGTTAACCATATGCGGCTACTTTCAGCCATCATCGTTTCTGGACTTATCCTGATTCCGAATCCAGCCTGGTCCGTGCCTGATGATGCACCGACGCAAAAATCACAGGATCGTAATCCGATTGAGAGGTTCTTGTCAGATATTGGTAGTTTGTTCGCCACAGCGGTCAAATCGCTTGATCAAAAAGCCAATCACCAAAAAGTGGCTTCGACTGAAAACACGCAAGCCGCAGAGCCGCATACTGAATCTGTTTCTTATAATCCCAGCCCGAATGTTGACTTTGATAAAGATTTGTTTGGTGAGGACAACTTTGATTTCACCGACTCGCACACATCCCCAGACTCGCACACAACCCCATCGGTGGCGTCCGAGACAGCAGATAAACCCGCGCAGACGATTACAGACCTTTTCAAAAACATATTCACAGCCCTAAGCCAGCCTGCCTCATCTAATGGATTGGACGAGATTGCGGACAACGAGATTTATAACTTCGATGAAGATTGGATGACCTCTGACGTCAATCCTTCTGCTACGAACGAGTGGGATCACGGGCCAAAATCTGAAGCCCAGGGGAACGATTTATTCAGCACGCTCGAAGCTGCGGCTGAGGCATATGAAAACGACGGCGCACCCCCCTCGTCAAACAAGCTACGTCCCTCTGTGAGTGACTTTTTTGCATCTATCGTTAGTGCGTTTTCTGGCGCGAGCGATACCGGGCCTTCAGAAGACGTCGCAACCGCTGATGAGATTGAACCAATCGACTTGGTGGAAGCGATAGACGAAAAAAGTGTGGCCAAAGAGCAGAACCAAATCGTCGATCCAACAGCTGTTATTGATGAAGTTGCTCAACTAGATGAGTTTGAAGCGGCACCCTGGCAAGTGTTTCCGCATGTCGCCGTTTTTATGCCAGATGCAGATATCTTCGACGAGTCCAAAGCACCTGTGCCAGCGGCGCAATCTACTGCGACAATGACGGTAGGCACGGCTGAAGTTTCCGAAGCGGCCCCCGTTGTTCGAAAACGCGCCCAGAAAAACCCAGCAGCACGCAACCACCTGACATTGGGACGATCAGAAGCCTCTGAGCTACCTGAAGAGGAAAAAAGCTTTCTCAATCATTTTATTGAAACATTTTTTGACAAGGATACAAAACCTGCGGATCAGTCGTCAGAAGTGTTGGCGAGCAAGATACCTGACCATCTGGTGCCAGAGGAAAAACTGGATCTTGGCTACACCGCGCCGGATGCGGTTAGCGAGAATGTTCCCACGGACGAGTTAACGACCATCGGTGAAGGCATGCTCAAGAATATTGATCTTTATTTGGGCGCAAATACGGTCATCGGGCATCCTTATCAACCAAACACACACGCATCGGGCGCATGTATCGAACGCAGCCTGCAAGTCAGCATCTTTTGCGTAACCGATATTGATTGGCCATCAGAAATCGCCGAAAGCTTTGCACAAGATACAGCCTTCACATTGCCTGGCGAAGGCGTCATCCGTTATGAAAACGGTCGCGTAAGTCGCGTTTACACACCATTCAAAGCACAAGACTTTGCTGAAGTCGTCAAGTTCATGCAGCGCCAGTTTGGCCCGCCGGTGGAGCGTGAGATTGTGTGGATGCACATGATTGAAGCGCCCAAAATGCCAAACACCACATTCCGCTGGCGCGCCGTATCAGCAGATCGCAAAGACTCTGTGGTGCTGGAAGTTCGGAACTTCGACGATTTACGCCGGTCTTTTGCAGATTTAAACCGTGGTATGGTTCGGCTTTATCGTGATGGCTCACGCCCCATATTTAAGCACCTATCGACGATGGATTTAATGTTGATACAACGACGCAGGATCACGCAGGCCCCAGTGGTGCCTGATGCAGGATCGACTGCAAACTGACCATTGAATCGTAACTGGAACGTTTTCCAGTCTTCTATCTCTTTATACTCTACATATAATGTTGTTAGAGTGCGGGTAACGAGCACAGGAAACCTCCTGCGACTCATCGCATACATACAAATTCGGAGAACACCTCATGGGCTGGCAAGGCAAAGTATTAAGGGTCAATCTGACGAATGGCGAAATTATTCGCGAGCCCCTCAACATGGATTGGGCAGAGAGTTACATTGGCCAACGTGGCCTTGGCTCCAAATACCTCTCAGAAGAGGTCGATCCTGGCGTCGACCCACTCGCCCCTGAAAACAAGCTGATCTTTGCAACCGGCCCACTAACGGCGACCGGCGCATCGACGGGTGGTCGGTATTCGGTCATCACCAAAGGTGCACTGACCAACGCGATTGCATGTTCAAACTCGGGCGGGCAATTCGGTGCTTATTTAAAATTGGCGGGATGGGACATGCTGATCCTCGAAGGCAAGTCGCCAGAGCCTGTATATCTGCTAGTTGAAAACGACAAGATTGAGTTACTGCCAGCCAAGGACTTCATCTGGGGCGAAACGGTATGGGAAACCGAAGATCGGATTCATGCCAAGCACCAGAACCCAAATCTCAAGATCGCATCTATCGGTATTTCAGGTGAAAACCTGTGCCGCTTCGCATGTGTCATGAACGACCGTGACCGCGCTGCCGGGCGTTCCGGTGTTGGTGCCGTGATGGGATCGAAAAATCTAAAAGCGATTGCCGCTTATGGCAGCGTTGGCACGACCGTCGCCAATCCCAAAGAATTTATGGAGGCGAATACCGCCGCCCGCGCAAAATTGGACCCCAGCGCACCGCGTAAGCGCCTATCGACCATCGGCACGCATGCGATGCTCGATGTGACCAACTCATACGGTTCACTGCCGACGTTGAACTGCCGCGCCGTGCAGTTCGATGGTGCGGATAAGGTCAATGTAAAGGCTGCCCATGCACCGCGCCGCAGCGATGGCCGCGCCAATGTCCAAGCAAACAAAGCCTGCTTCGCGTGCTCTATCGGTTGCGGCCGGATCGCGACGATGGATACCAACCATTTCTCGATCAAAGACAAACCGCAGTATCATACCTCGATGGGTGGACTAGAATACGAGAGCATTTATGCGGTCGGCCCTATGTGCGGGGTCGACGACATCGACGCGGCAACTTATGCCAGTGCGCTTTGCAACGAGCATGGTATGGACCCGATCTCATTTGGGGCCAGTGTCGCAGCGGCGATGGAACTGTATGACATCGGCGTCGTGACCAAAGAACACACCGGCGGTATGGCGCTCGATTTTGGTTCTGCAGAAGCGCTCTGTTGGGCGGCTGAAGTGACCGGCACGGCAACAGGCTTTGGCGTCGAAATCGGACTTGGTGCCAAACGCCTTTGTGAAAAATATGGCCACCCAGAACTGTCTATGACGGTGAAGGGCCAGGAATTTCCCGGTTACGATCCGCGTGCCATGCAGGGCATGGGCTTGGCCTATGCAACGTCGAACCGAGGTGCCTGCCATTTGCGGGCAAGTCCCTTCGCCGATGATTTCGCACACGTGCGGACAGAAGGCAAAGCCGAGATCGTTAAAACGTCGCAGGACCGTAATGCGGCATGGGACTCAACGGGCGTTTGCCTGTTCGCCGGTAACGCCTGGGAAATCGAAGACTTGGTGGCACAACTCGCAGGGGCCCTGCCCGGCAGTTGGTCCAAAGATCGCTTTATGGAAGCTGGTGAGCGCATCTGGAATTTAGAGCGCATGTTTAATGCGGGCGCCGGGTTTACCAAAGCTGATGACACCCTGCCGAAACGTGTAATGGAAGAGCCCGCACCATCGGGTGCTGGCAAAGGCAAGGTCGCTGAGTTGGATAAGATGTTGCCGGAATATTACGAGTTGCGTGGCTGGACACCCGACGGCGAATTGACAACGCAAACCATCTCTCGCCTGGGTCTTGGTAACGCATGATTACCGTCGGTTTCCAACTGGTCTCTATTGATCCGTCCGAAGCCAAAGGACTGGGCAGAGACGGCATTGGTGATATCCCGGTCAAAGATGGTGGAACGCTGGGCGACGCCATGAAGATGGTCGGGCTGTTGGCCGGAGAGCCATATATGACGATGGTCAACGGCAACCCTGTCCCACTCGAGGACCGCGACAAAAAGATCCTTGCCGACGGGGACCAAGTGGTTGTCTTTCCCCCGATTGAAGGTGGCTAATGGCGCGGGTTTCTGGATTGATCCAGTGATCGCACCACATCGTGCCGTAGCTGGTATTTAGGGTTGCTTGCGGGTTAAATTACGCTCCGTTCCAACCTGAGGATATTGACGTAGCCAATGACCCGTATCCTTCAATTGTGTCTCTATAAGGCGAGCAATTTCGGCGACCGCATTAGTCGAGATGTTCTGAGCATGACTCTTCAACGGTTCGACATTGCCGCTGAAGTTGACTGTATTGATCTTGCAGAAATGCAGCAAAGTGGTGAATCGCTCGACCATCAGGTCAATGAAATCAATCTAAAGTACGATTGTATCATATTGGGAACTGGCGGCATGCTCTGCTGGTATATTCTTGATTGGGCATTTAAAGACCCAGAGAATTGGCGGCGCTTGCGCCCTCCGTTGGTTTTATTTGGTATTGGCATCATCCATAACCTCGGGCGGGGCACGCTCTATACGCAGTTACGCCCTGACGAGCCCAATTCATCAGTCATCGAAGCAATCAAGGCAGCGACGTTGATTGCCGTCCGCGACAATCGGTCAGCGCTTTTTGTTCAAAGAATGGTGGGCGGCGACAAACGAACCTATCTAACGGGATGTCCTTCGCTTCAGTTCGTTAGAGGCACGTCAAAGACCGGAGACGCGTTTCTGATTAATATCCCGTTTAAGCACGGGCCGACACGCGAGAAAAGTGATGCGTTAATGCTTATCGCGCGTCGTGCGCTTGAGCGGAATGAAAATGTCGTGTGGTTGTGTCATTCGCAGGAAGAAGTAGATGATGCAAAGGCCATCGTCGCACACGTTTCAACTTTGGTCGATATCATCCGCCCCGAAACCATCACCGATGTCGGCGCGATAATGGTACGATGCAATCGGGGGATCGCCGTCAAAGCGCACCCCGCATACTTTATGCTGGCTAATAATGTACCGTTCGGTTTACTGGCGTATGACTACAAATGCCAAGCGATGATGGAAATGCTCGACGACGAACCGATGCGTTTAATCACAAACATCTCGCACCTGGATCAGAATAATGCCGTTAGCGAGGCAGACAGACTGATGGACGAGATCGACGCGCATCATGATGCCATTCGTCGCTCCCAATGGGCACTTCGCAGCTATCTGGATCAGGAATTCCAGGCGCTGGGAATAGCCTTGCAACGCCTGTTGAAGAACGCGCCCGATTAAGTTGATGGCGAAATCTTGGGACATATGACCCAGGCCCGATGATGCTCCAAGCATAGAAAAAGGGGGCGACCGAAGCCGCACCCCTGATTTTTCTAGCTTTTTTACTTACAGCGCGTCGCGTGCGGGCACGTAGTCGTATCCCAAGTCATGGGCGACGGCTTCTTCGGTGACTTTGCCCTCAATAACGTTCAAGCCGTTTAAGAAATGCTCGCTTGATAACAAGGCATCTTTGTACCCACGATCCGCCAACATCAGTGTGTACGGCAACGTCGCGTTGTTCAGCGCATGTGTCGATGTTCGCGGCACAGCACCCGGCATGTTTGCGACACAATAATGTACCACGTCATCGACAACATATGTTGGCTCGGCATGCGTGGTGGCTTTAGATGTTTCAAAGCAGCCCCCTTGGTCAATCGCAACATCAACCAGGACGGACCCTGGCTTCATACCGGCAACCAATTCACGCGTGACCAATTTTGGCGCCGCGGCACCTTTGACCAGCACGGCACCGATCACCAAGTCTGATTCTAGCACCGTTGCTTCCAACGCAGCCTGCGTCGAATACATCGTTGTCAGGACGGGTCCAAAACGGTCTGCCAAATGGTTGAGAACATCCAGGTTACGATCCAAAACCGTGATATCGGCACCCATACCAACAGCAATCTGAATGGCATTTTCACCGACGACACCGCCACCAATGACGGCGACCTTGGCAGGCACAACACCGGGCACGCCGCCGATCAAAATACCTTCACCACCTTGGGCGCGTTCCAAGCAATGCGCACCAGCCTGGATCGACATCCGGCCTGCCACTTGCGACATCGGCGCCAACAATGGCAAACGAGCTTTTGCATCCGTGACGGTCTCGTATGCGATGCAGATCGCCCCACTATCAACCAAGTCTCTGGTTTGTTCTCGATCGGGTGCCAGGTGCAAATAGGTGAACAGGATTTGCCCCGGACGCAGCATCTTGCGCTCAACCGCCTGCGGCTCTTTGACCTTCACGATCATGTCTGCACGCGCGAAAATTTCTTCGGCGGTGTCGATGATCGTCACACCTTGCGCTGCGTAGTCATCATCTGTGCGGCCAATCCCGATGCCAGCATTGGTTTCAACCAGTACCTCGTGACCGTGGGCCACAACTTCGCGCACACTGGTCGGCGTCAGACCAACGCGAAATTCGTTATTTTTAACTTCTTTAGGAACCCCGATAAGCATTGCATTTCCTCCCATGCAAAGACCCGATCCTCGTGATCGTAGAACAGAGATTATTCGATAATTCAGCCGCATGTCCTTGCAAAGACACACCAAAAAACTATGTAACTGAACTTTTCTCTTTGATTTATGTAAAAATCCGAATTTAATTCGAATATGCTCGATAAGATCGATAGAAACATTATCTCTGCGCTTCAAAAGGATGGTCGGCTGTCGAACGTGGCATTGGCAGATCAAGTGGGCCTCTCGCCTTCCGCATGTCTCCGCCGCGTGCAAATTCTAGAAGATGCCGGCGTGATTGATGGCTACACAGCCTTGATCAACGCTGAGGCGCTGGGACGCACAACCAGCGTCATCGTTGCCATTACATTAGATCGTCAGAATGGCGAATTTCTCGATGCCTTTGAAGCTGCAGTGGCGACGTGTCCAGACGTCATGGAATGTTATCTGATGGCTGGCGAAGCTGACTATGTGCTGCGGGTCATCGTCAAAGATGCTTCGGACTATGAGCGGGTCCATAAGGAGCTTCTGTCGCGCCTGCCAGGTGTGGCCCGCATTCAATCGAGTTTCTCGCTTCGGCAAGTCGTTGCGCGCAATGGGATCGACGTCAATATTCCGTGATCCAAATCGTTCACGACTGGTACTTTTCCCATGTATCCCCATATGATGCTCATAGCTTAAGGAGGTCATGCGATGTTTGGATTGTTTAAAAAACCTGCCGATTTGCCGACAGCTGATACGGCGTTACCGGGTCGGCCAGAGGCCATTCCCACTGCGGCGAAGCACGCGGTGAACGGCCATCCGCTGAAGGGCCCATTCCCCGAGGGGCTTGAAACCGTCATTTTCGGTCTGGGCTGCTTTTGGGGTGCAGAACGTATGTTCTGGAAGTTGCAGGGCGTGTACGTGACCGCCGTGGGTTATGCGGCTGGCATCTCACCCAATCCAACGTATGAAGAAGTCTGTTCTGGTCGGACCGGTCACAACGAGGTTGTGCTGGTGGTTTATGATCCCGCGATTACCCCGTTTCGGACGTTGCTGAAAACGTTTTGGGAAGGCCACGACCCGACACAAGGCATGCGTCAGGGCAACGATGTCGGCACACAGTACAGATCCGGCATTTACGTTACTTCAGACGAACAACGCGCCAGCGCCGAAGCAACCAAGAAAGAGTTCGCAAAGAATCTAAAACAAGCAGGTTTTCCAGCGATCACAACCGAGATCCTGGATGCGCCAGAGTTCTATTACGCTGAAGATTACCACCAGCAATACTTGGCGAAGAACCCCATGGGATATTGCGGTCTGGGCGGAACCGGCGTTTCCTGCGCCTAAATCCGTGTGGCGCTAGATGGCAAGGTGTTGAGCTTTGCCATCTCTGGGCGCTTCAAGATATTGGGATCATCTAGCCAAGCGCTGAAAAAATTGAGCGCGTCGTCGCCCCAGAAAACTTCTCCCTCAGCTGAGAACGTGGGCACACCAAACACATTCTCTGCCAGCGCCTGTTCACCGTTGGTAATAAGCTCTTTTTTGACAATGGGATCGGCGATCAGTTCATCACCATTGTTGATGCCGACTGCGGCCTGAATGGCCTGCCAGCCCGCATCATTATCGGGCAAATGCCCCTCGCCCCAGATCGCATGAAATATTTTGGCGACCACGTCCGGCGTTGATCCCAATGCAATACACAATCGCAGGGCGCGAATGGGGTTGAACGGATGCGCATCAGGGAATGTAAAAGGCACCCCACGCGCCTCGGCCAGGTATGTCACCATTCTGTATGTGAACAATTTCTTTGAGGGAATTTCAGCGGGGCCTTTTTGACCATGCGCATTCAACAGACCTGCAAACAGAACGGGCTTAAGGGACAGCTCCGCGCGGCCATTAAGTTCCCCCAGCCTGAGCGACTGCAAATACGCGAAAGGCGAAATGACGTCGAAGTACCAATGGGCATGCATGATCAAATTCCTCGATGTTCTGGCGTTGTTGAATAAGACAATCCCCTATTCGTAGGTTATTATGCAACCATGTTTGTTTTAATTCACGGGGCCTATCACGGCGGATGGTGCTGGGATGCCATCGCTGACCTACTCTGCAAAGATGGGCATCACGTCGCCACGCCAGATCTGCCAGGGCATGGGCACCACCCTGGCTGGCTCGCAGATCAGACCATGCCCAACTATGTCGATTGCATCGCCGCACTATTGGACGCGACCCCATCCAAAGCCACATTGGTGGGCCACAGCATGGGAGGTGCCATCGCCACCGCGGCGGCCAGCGCGCGCCCAGACAAGGTGAAGCAGATCATATATCTGACCGCTTACATCCCCATCGAGGGCGAAAGTGTCGGCGATGTCGTCAAGACGGATCCGGCGTCGCATGTGCAGGTTGATCGCGTCGATGTGGAGGGACTCGGTGTTGTATCGTTAAAAACAGGCACATTAGCTGATGCGTTTTATAACGATGCGGATACACGCATGCTGGCATTTGCAGAAGACCGCGTTCAGCTGCAATCGCCTATTCCGTTTCGGCACAAATTTGATTTAAACGATCCAATACCTATTCCCAAGGCCGCCATCATCTGTACCCAGGACCGTGCGATATCGCCCGATCATCAGCGCATGATGGCAACTCGTGCCAACTGCAATCCTATCGTTGATCTAGAGGCTGGCCATTCACCGTTTGTCACACAGCCCGAAAAGCTCGCGACCCTGATCAAAGATTTGTCAGCATAGATATTCCGGGTTAGTGCGCCGCCAAGATCATGTCGGCCGCTTTTTCCGCGATCATCATCGTCGGCGCATTGGTGTTCCCACTGATCAGGCGCGGCATAATCGACGCATCCACAACGCGCAGACCGGCGATACCAATGACCCGCAATTCTGGGTCCACGACCGCCTGCGGATCGGTTCCCATTTTGCAAGTCGATACGGGGTGATAGAGCGTCGCACCGGTATTTCGCGCATGCTCAAGCAGGCCATCATCCGTCGCAACACCCTTACCTGGCGTGATCTCTCGCACCACGTGCGAGGCTAAACCATCCGTCGCCATCAAATCCCGGGCGAACTTTTGCCCCGCGATATGAACATCGCAATCTTTCGTTTCGGATAAGAAATTTGGCGAGATATCTGGCGCGTCATCCATGTGTGGTGACTTCGCGTGAATACTGCCCCGGCTTTCAGGCCGCAACTGGCATGGGCCTAGCGTGATCCCCGGAAAGTCATCGAATATCCGCTTGTGAGGATTCTTGAACGTCGCGTGCGCAATGTGAAACTGTATATCAGGCTCATCCAAGTCCGCATGACTTTTGACGAACCCACCCACAATGCCCGCCGGCATGGTCAGCGCCCCTTTTCGGGACAAGCCATACTTAAGAACCTCCCCCACCAACCGGATCCCCTTGGTCAATTCATTTAAGCTGTCCAGCCCTTTGAGCTCATAAGTTAAGCGAGAGATATAATGATCTTGGAGATTCTCGCCCACACCCGGCAAATCGCGCACGACCTGTATGCCCAAGGCCTGAAGTCGGCTGCCCCGCCCGATCCCAGACAGTTCCAATAACTGCGGCGACTGCACAGCACCTGCAGACAGGATAACTTCACCTTTGGCTGTAATCGTTCGCTCCACCCCCGACTGGCGGATGACAACGCCCGTGGCTTTGCCATCCTCGACGATCACACGTTGCGCGAACGCCCCCGTCTCAATCGTCAAATTCTGACGCGTCTTTCGGATCGGATTGATATAAGCGCTTTTCGCACTGAACCGACGGCCATTCTTTTGGGTGAGTTGATAGTAAGAAAATCCCTCTTGCTTGGCGCCATTGTAATCGTTGTGCATCGGATACCCGAGGGCACCGCCGCCTTCGATCACCTTATCTAAAACCTCGTAAGTGTTCGTCGGCATCGCAACGTGCAATGGACCATCCGCACCGTGATAATCATCGCCGCCTTCTGCGCGGCCCTCGGACTTTTTGAAGTACGGCAGTATGTCATCATACGACCAGCCCCGGCATCCCATCTGTGCCCAGGTATCGTAATCACGTGCCTGACCACGGACATAAAGCATCCCATTGATGGCGCTTGATCCACCCAGCACTTTGCCGCGTGGCACCGGTATAGGCCGGTTTCCAGATGTTTCTTCGGGCGAGGTTTCGAACAGCCAATTGACCGCCGGATTGACCATTGTTTTCACGTATCCAACAGGCAGATGTATCCAAGGGTTCCGATCCTCGCCACCCGCCTCAAGAAGGCACACGCGATTTTTCGGATCTGCACTTAACCGGTTGGCAAGAACACACCCGGCGGATCCACCACCGACAATCACATAGTCAAATTCCATAAAATCCTCCCCCTCTTACTGTAACGCGAGATCACCTTCTGGCAATTGCTACTGATACGCTTCCGCTCTGGACAAATTGGCGCGCGTCGGAAAGGATTAATCATCGGCTATCCTCGGCCGAAACTCAACAAAGGTGCGCAATTATGACCCTCCGTAGCGGGCGGCAGTTTCTCAGTATTCCTGGCCCCACAAATGTGCCAGACGAAGTTCTTCAAGCCATGCATCGCCCTGCAGTCGACATTTATGGCGGCGTTCACGGCGGCGAGCTCTATGGGATCACCATGAGCAGCCTGGAAGGTTTGAAGGAAATTTTCAAAACCGACGGGCAAACATACATCTACATCGCGAACGGTCACGGTGCGTGGGAAGCGGCCCTGTCGAATGTTCTGAGCGCTGGCGACACCATTTTGGTTTTGGAAAGTGGTCGGTTTGCTGTCGGCTGGGGCGAAATGGGCCGCAGTATGGGATTGAACATCGAAGCCATCCCGAACGGATGGACCACGGCTGTTGACCCTGCAAAGGTCGAGGAACATCTGCGCGGCGATACCGACGGCAAAATCAAAGCCGTCTTGGTGGTTCAAGTCGATACGGCCAGTGGCTGCGTCAACGACATTCAAGCCGTGCGCGCCGCCATGGACGCGACCGGACACGATGCACTGCTGATGGTCGACACCATCGCATCACTGGCCTGCATGCCGTTTGAGATGGATGCCTGGGGCATCGACGTGGCCGTCGGCGGCTCACAAAAGGGCCTGATGATGCCACCGGGGCTCAGTTATATTGCTGCCAATGACAAAGCCAAAGCAGCTCATGCCAATGCAGGTTTGCGCACGTCATATTGGGATTGGGCAACTCGCGAAGAAGAAGAGCATTACCGCAAATACTGTGGCACGCCACCCGTGCATATGCTTTTCGGCATGCGCAAAGCATTCGATATGCTTTTTGAAGAGGGCCTGGATGCGGTCATTGAACGCCATCGTATTCTAGCAGGAGCTGTTCATGCCGCCGTTGATGTATGGCGCAAAAGCGGTGCATTTGACTACAACATTTCAGAATCATCGGATCGCGCACCATCGGTGACTGTTATTCGAACAGCCAAACACATTGATCCGGATAAAATCCGCACGATCTGCATCGAAGAAATGGGCGTCACGTTGGGGCTTGGGATTGGCGATCTTGGCGGCAAGGCTTTCCGAATCGGTCACATGGGGCACGTCAACGCGCCTATGATTTTGGGTACGTTGGGCGCGCTCGAAGCGGGATTGGATGCACTCGGATACCTGGATGATAATTCCAGGGGCGGTATAGCAGCGGCGACGGCATATATTGGTGCTGCGCTAAAATCGGTCTAGTTCGAAATCACATCATTCAACCAGGCGGACAGGTCATCCGTTCGGTGATGCACATGCCCGTGCTCGGCGCTTTCTTGGGACCAAGCGACACCCGTGTCGACCCATACTGTGGTCATGCCAAGCTCGGCAGCCGGTGCTAAATTCTTAGCCATATCTTCAACCATTACCGCGCGGGTTGGGTCGATATCAAAGCGGCTACAAAACGTCTTGTAGCTATCTATATTTGGTTTCGGCTCAAACCCGGCATCAACGATATCGAAACAGCCTTCGAACAGATGATTGATCCCCAAGTGCTTGGTGATGTTATCCGCATGTGGCGAAGAGCCATTGGTGTATATGACTTTCCGCCCCGGCAAACTCTCGATGGCCTGGTTTAAGACGTCATCAGCAGATATCGGTGACAAATCGATATCATGCACATAAGCCATAAATTCATGAGGGTCCACATCATGGACGGTCATCAGGCCCTTCATCGTGGTGCCAAAGGAGCGAAAATAATCTTTTTGAAGACGTCGTGCTTCTACGCGGTCCACGCTTAACAATGCCGCGACATAATCCGTCATGTTCCAATCGACCTGATCGAACAAATTCGACGCTGCCGGATAAAGCGTATTATCGAGATCGAAAACCCACACTTCTGCCGATTTCAAGTCTTCGGAACTCTCGCGGACGGGACCAGATTTGTTTTCATTTGATGCCATAAGTTTAATTAAAAGACGAGTCTGGGTGATAGCAAGCCCAATGGTCGAAAACATACGGAAAACCCTTAAAGAATCTCGGGTTGGCCCATCCTTTTCGATATTTTAGAGTAGGCGAAAGTTTTCAAAGGATCATGCAGTCTTATGGCGGACTAAACTCCAGCGCAATCATCACCACACACTGCAAGTGCGGATGATGTTAAGCTCATCGCAGGCTATCCTGGTCCAGCAATTTTAGTCGATGCAACAGGCAAACCCATCGTGGCAAAAGCCAAAGGTGCAGGACTTGAAAAGGCATTGTCTAAAGGTGCTGTTGCCGACATTGAGGCATTGATTGCCAGCGCGTCATCGAATGCCACTATCGCAAGTGCGACAATTACGATCGCCACCAGTCGCGGAGACATGGTCTTAGATGTCACTGCGACACCCCTTTTGGCGCCTGACGGCAGCGTTAAAAAAACCATGGTAATTGCGCGCGACCTGACGATGGAGCGCAACCTTCGCTCTACTCTCGTCGAATCCCGTCAGCGCTACAAAGACCTGGTGGAGATATCGAATGACTTTTCATGGGAAGTTGATTCAGAAGGAAAGTTTATCTTCGTCTCTCCTCAGGGGGCATTAGGATATAAACCCGACGAGTTGATCGGCAATAAGGCTCGCGACTTCGTCATTGATCCGGACGATTTGACCCCATTTCCATTCACAACGACTCGTAAGCTCGACAACATCGAAATATGGCTCACCAACAAAGATCGTAGCATCGCTTGCATGGTCGTGTCGGCTCTGCCACTCGTCAAAAACGATGACGAGACTGAGACATGGATCGGCTGTCGCGGTGTTTGTCACGATGTCACTGAAGAGCGCGAGAGCGAAGCCGCACTTGCCCGTGCGCGGCATCGTGAACAATTGCTGAATTACATCGTCAGTCAAATCCGCGACGAGATCGAACCTCATGACATGTTGATGGCGGCGGCCACGGCGACGGCACGTGCACTCGGCGCAGCTGGATCACGCATTTACCGCGAAGACGAAACACACAAAACATACGCCGTCGCTGCCGAGTTCGGTAATGTAGACGGGGTGGTTCGGATCGGGGACTCAATCAAGGATTTGAAGCCGGGCGCTGTGATCAGTGTAGAATTGGAAAATTGGTCGGCGCTGGTTGCAGCCACGCAATATCGCAGCGGTTTGAATGGTGCCTTGGCGATGTGGAAGCCCAAGGAAAAGGGTGCTTGGGACAACGATCACCAATTAATGCTGACCGATGTGGCCAATCAACTTGGAATCGCAAACGAGCAGATTTCAAACCACGAACGTATCCTGAAACTCTCGCGGACCGATGGCATGACGGGTTTATTGAACCGCCGCGCGTTTTACGAAGAAGAACTGCCACGGCGTGTTTCAAGGCTGGAACGTAGCGGGCAAACAGCTGCCATGTTCTACGTCGATATGGATAACTTTAAGCGCGTCAACGATGTTCACGGCCATCAAGCCGGCGATGACGCGATTTTATATCTGCGCGATATGTTGCTGAATTTTTCGCGACCTGGCGATTTGGTCGCACGATTGGGGGGCGACGAATTCGCGATGTGGCTAGATGGCATCGATGAAAGAACAAGCGAGAAACGCGCCGGTCAGTTGATCGAGACCAGTAAAGATATGGTTTCGATGTCTGGCGATGATGATAATCCACTCGGTATTTCTGTCGGCGTTGCTTTTTTTGACCCACGTAGCGGCGAACAACTGGATCAGCTTTTGGCACGATCTGACGCAGCGATGTATTCTGTTAAAAACCGCAGCAAAGGCGGGTTCGAGATGGCTCCACCACCGGGGGCATCGCTGGCAAACCAGGATTGATTGATGGTTGATAGAGTGACGATACGTATAAAAAAATTATTCTCTCTGGAAATTGGGTAATATGAGCGATCAACTCGGACCGAGCCCAATATCCTACGAGCAAGCGCGCGAAATGGCGAAAACCGACGACGCCAGTGTGCGCACAGCACTCGCCGAACGCGATGATGTGCCGCCTGAAATACTATATTTCCTCTCCGACGACCAAAGTGTAGATGTGCGACGTGCAGTCGCGACAAACACAGCCGTTCCAAAACAAACCTATATAAAATTAGCCAAAGATTCTGATGCAGATGTTCTCGGCGGGCTAGCTGCGAATATTGCTAAAGTGGCACCAGATCTGAGCACCGAAGAATCCGACAAGCTGCGCACCCAAACACAAGAAGCATTACGGACCCTCGCGCAAGACCAAATCATGATGGTTCGCGCAGTTCTATCCGATGCCCTAAAAGATGTCGTCGATGCCCCGGCCGATATCATCAAGTTGTTGGCGAATGACTTGGAGCTCGAAGTCTCGGGCCCCGTCCTCGAATATTCACCGGTTCTTACGGATGCTGACCTTCTCGAAATTATCGAACAAGGCCCGGCCAGAGGCGGTGTGGTGCCATCTGCCCGCCGTGATGGTGTGTCCGAGAGTTTGGCAGATGCCATTATCGCAACAGACGATATCGAGGGGATCGGTGATCTTCTAGGTAATGATTCGGCGCAAATTCGTGAAGAAGTCTTGGACGACTTATTCAGCGCTCGGCATCAATCGATTTATGGCAGGCTC
>CBFHXC010000046.1:0-21876 GCA_965659695.1 Rhodospirillales bacterium | reverse complement strand
GAATAGAAATTCCGTCGCTATCTGCCTGCACTTGTGCGCACGCGGCCAATCCCAAACACATTAAAGTCCCTACAGTCATTATAGCTTTTATCATTCAAAATGCCTATCATGGGCGAAACAGCGTTTCAATTCTTCGCGGTTAGCCAAGGTCAGTTGTCATGAATCTCACAGGAACTTTTCCAAAACTCACCGAAGAAGAACGGCAGGAACTATTGGACGCCGGCCAAGTTTCCACATTCAACACAGGTGATGTAATTATTGCTGAGGGCGACTCCGTTGACACGTTAATGTTTATTAAATCCGGTAACATTCGAGTGACTCGCACTTTTTTGGATAACTTAAATGCCGAGTTTGCTGGACCTCTGGGCCCAGGCGAAGTTGTCGGTGAGATGTCCTTTATTGATGGCCAGGGTGCCAGCGCCAGTCTTATCGCGGATGGGCAGACAGAGATTCTGGAAATCTCCAGGGAAACGGTATTCAATATTATCAATGCTGATAATGGATTCGCGGCGCGCTTTTACCACAGCCTTTTTCTGGACCTCACACGCAAACTGCGCTCCACCAATCAACGGGTTCTGCCGGTCGCGCCTTAAATAGGGATCAGGGATTAAATTTCCCTTCTCAGAAACGCCTCGCGAAAAGCATCCTTCATCGCGCCTTCGGAGATTGCGGTTGAGTCCGTCTTTAAATCGACAGATGGCTTGGCCTTTTTTGATTTGCTGGCCCTTTTTTTCCCTTATCTGCTTTTTTCTTCGTCTTGGCCATTGGACTTCCTTGGTTATTACCAATTCAATAGTTTGTGCCGCCTCGCAGCATACTAAAACCATATTGCGGTTATATGTTACCCTAAATTTGGAAAACTATTTTCATCTGTGATCTCGGTCAGTCCGATTGTGACGTTTGCGTCATTTCTGATCGCCAGAACATTCAGACTGACAACATCGCCAAAGACATTCTCTGGATTCTGAAAATAGTTGTCAGAATTGTAAAGCGGAGGTGTATGCCACCAGACCCGGTATTCATGTTCGAAAAGGAATTTTAAAAGATCGCGAGATTTTTCCCGCTGATCGTTCTCCATATATATTACCGGGCGAAACTTCTTGATCATTTCTTCTGCGCCCATCAGGACACCCAGCTCCATCCCCTCGACATCGATCTTTAGCAGATCGAGCCTGGGAAGAATGAAAACATCGTCAAAACGATGTAACGGGACCCTCAACCCATGCTCGACAGGCGTTTCAAAACTGATACCACCGAAGTTGTTCTGCAATCGATAGTCTAACGCAGGTATAACCAACTCGCCTGTATCTGCACCCAACGCGTAAGGATAACAATCGACGTTCAACAGACTATTCAATGCGATTGTACCGCAAAGGCTCTGAAAGATCGCTGGCTGCGGTTCATAGGCAACAATCCGGCCCTGCATACCAATGCGCTTCGCCAGCCGTACAGTGTGCGCCCCCATGTTAGCGCCGATCTCGGCTATGACCGATCCTTCAGACGCGATAGATGACAATAACGCGTATTCGTGTTGGCCGTACTCACCATAGCGTATTACTGCCTGGCCCACGAATGTGTCATTTTCATTGACCAAATAACTCGCCTCTCGACCATGCACGATCTTGTTAAACCCTTCTAAGGAAATAACTTTTTCCGGATTTTTCATGCTCAAAGTCCTTGCTCGAAAATTGACTGTGATCAATGCAGTCAGCGACAAAATCTGGTGTTTTAGTATCAGTAATCATGGGATTCGTGAATATTCGATAACGATGATTCAGTTTGTGTCTAAAAGGGGAATAAAACAATGAAGATACCCGGACGGTACGTCGCTGCCGTATTGATGGCTGGCGTTGTTATGGGGGCGCCAATTGCAGAAGCCTACGCCAAAGAAGCTGGCGATTTTAAGGTTCGCTTGCGTGGGCTCGCCATGATCACGGACACCAGTGGCACGACGGATGCTTTAGGTGGTTCTGCAGATACAACGAACGATTACCTTCCAGAACTTGATTTTACGTATTTCTTTACGAAGAACATCGCTGCAGAGCTCATTCTTGCGACATCAAAGCATGGCGTTAACGTTAAGGGCTCGACCGCAGGTGATCTGAACTTGGGGACAGTCCGTTTGCTGCCCCCCGTGCTGACGTTGCAGTACCACTTCATGCCAGATCAGAAAATCAGCCCCTACATCGGTGCTGGCATCAACTATACGATTGCTTATGGTGAAAGCACGGGAGCGAGCGTCAATGACGTTAGCTATTCTGACGAATTTGGCTATGCATTCCAGGCAGGCGTCGATTATGAACTTGATGACAAATAGTCATTGAATTTCGACGTCAAAAAAGTATTCGTCGATACCGAAATTTCTGCCAACGGTGGTTCAATTAACGCCAAGGACACTGACCTTGACCCATGGATCATTGGTGTTGGTTTCGGCTATACGTTCTAAGGCACTCGTTCCGTGAAAATTTAAGACGCCGATGCTGATAAAGCGTCGGCGTTTTTGATTCTATATACGGTCTTGCCTTCTGAGTTCGCGCATAACGCAGGCTAGGCCCCGTGCATCATCAAGTGCATTGTGTGCGGCCCCAGAAAAATCCAAGCCCAACAACGTTGGGAGTTGGGAACTCATCGTCTGGCCCGAAATAATGCCCTCAGATAGCAAAAACTGTTTAAAGTTGATTTCTGGTGGAAGGTTAAAGTGCTCGATAATACCATTTAAGGATTTATTGATATCCAGCACAGCGCCATCTCGACCAAAACTAACCAATGACCTTGCTTCACGGGGTACAAATTGAACAAAGGCCTCTAAGGCCTCGGAAAAGCTAACGCCGTGCTGGTCAACGTCATCCTGAGCAATCTGGGTAAGGTCAATAATGTATTGGCTCAAGGTTGGATTAACGCGTGGCTTTACCAATGTCGTAAACGAGCCCAATTCGCAAAAATCATCTCCTGCATCTAGGATCACTGCACCTATTTGAATGATTTCGGGGTACCTACCAGCTTCCTTGAAACCCTTCTCCAAGAACCCTTCCCAACTGGTATATTCAGTATCGTAAACAACAATTTTTCCAGTGGTTGGAATGGCGACCATGCAGCTTGAACCTTTGAATAGCGGTCAGCGAAATGAGACTTAGTAGTCCAGTACAACTTCTTGCTTGAACCTATCTCGCAACCTTGGAAAATTGGAATCAAATTAGATTTTTGACGAAAATGAGACCGCGTTTCCTAGAGTATCTTGCCCCTTACCAGTGAATAGATCCCCCCGGATTCTGAGGGTCCCGTTTAACTTGCCTTGTTCTGGGCAGTCCATGCTCCATTCCCCAGTCGTCCCATACCATACTTCGAACCTGCCAGAACATATTTCACTTTGTTCTTCATCAAAGAATGCCAATTTGCCATTTCTAGAATCGCCTGATCTCGTGGCTACACTATGAAACTCAGTTTTATCTTGTCCCCAATTCATCCGTAATGATTTCTCTACAAATTGTGCCTCCCCTCTGGGAATTGTTGTTGTCGGGACAGAAGGGGCATACGACACCTCTAATTTGGGACGTGATGCAAGTTTTGCTTCAAGCAAAGGCCAGCCAGTCTCCTTTATGACGATTTCAATTCGTGCTTTGTCGGCTTTGCCCCAGTATAGATTTACAGAACTTTCTTCCAATCGTCCGCTGATTCTCGGTTTGCCGCTACAATCCAGATACCATCTTTTTTCATCGATATTGGCTAAGCCGCTACAATAATATGAAGAGCGATAGCGCAAAGTTAGTGCCATATTCTTGCCACTGCTATCAGGTTTGGCCACCCCAGAATATACTGTTGTTTCTCCAGCATTTCGTGACTCGGTCATTCTGAAAACCTTTTGCGCAGATGAATTGTTGTTCGGTAATGTCACTTCACCCTGCCAAACGATATCATTATATACAGCGAAAATACCGCACCGATTGCCCGTTTTCTCACACCGCTTTAGGGCTGAATTCTGGGCCGAGCCATGTTTGTTCCATGAACAAGTGCTATACGCACAGTTTGACCAACTAGCGCGTTGTCCATCATGTGAAATCGCGATTGCCCGGCTATCAGGATTGGCGAAATACTTTTCCAAATGTCCCGCAGATGAAGTCGCCAGAGCTAAAGGACCTTGACCAGCAAGTTGGGATGTCGCCTGACAAGCGCTCATTAATCCAGCAACTAGCAATAAGCCAATCATACGATAGAGCATCTTCTTCCCATACTTTCTTATGACCACAATTTGCAATCGTAGGTATATGAATAGAGGACATCAACCGTTCTATAAGTGATTTATGCGTCACGTGCCATGAACACGGAGTATAGTTGGCACCGCAATACGTTTCTGCCTCAAGCGCACATGAACCAGCACACCATCTGCTAAAATATGCCGATTGTGTTTTGCTTTAATTGACTGGGTTTGAAACAAGTAAAATCGACGTTTTGACGTGCACGCCGACTATTGATCAAAACTGCGATAGTCTAGCCAAAAATCCAATAAACGCTCAACCAAGCGATTGCGATTAACGCAAAATAGCGCAGCACTTTGCCCTTAAACCATGCTTCCATGGTTTCATCACCTTTAGGTCCTGCAGCCATCCAGCGAAGGGCGACATACCCTGCCACGACCACGTAAACATTGGTGGATAGCAACCCCCAATAAAGCAGCACTTTGACGAGTGTATCTGCACCATCAGTCACCCCAAGTAAGTGCAACAAAGGCATATGCGAGGCAAGTCCGTACAATAGGATAATGACTAGACACGCACCTTTGATAAGGTTGTTCTGGCTTTCATTCCTGATATTGCGAACTGTCATTGTTTCAGCGTCTGACATGAATCAATCTCTCAAGTAAAAATCGTTTCAAATAAATATTGGTATCTCATCGGTAAAACTATAAATTAGTGTAAACCTAGATTGACATAATTGGCAATGGCACAAATATGGCACAACCAGTTATCTCTTATGTTTTTCTGAAAAGAAAAACCCCTGGGATTCCGAAGAAATCCAGGGGTTCTTAATGGTAGGCGCTACAGGGATCGAACCTGTGACAACCTGATTAAAAGTCAGGTGCTCTACCAACTGAGCTAAGCGCCCACAGGTGTGGAACGCCGGGACATTACGTAGACGGCCCCGGCTGGTCAACGTTAGATTTCGTATTTTATCAATTCTCTTCTAACGTCTTAAGTTTAATCGCTATTTCTCGCTGATCTCCTTGAAGCGTTCAACCAAACGGGCTTTGACATTTGGCGAAACGAAATGCCCGATATCACCTCCCAAACGCCCAATTTCTTTAACAAAATGAGATGAAATGAACTGATTTCGTTCTGATGCCATCAAGAATACAGTTTCGATATCACCATTCAGTCGCGCATTCATCGACGCCATTTGAAACTCATATTCGAAATCAGACACGGCGCGTAGACCACGAATAACGATGGTCGCGCCCTGGTCCCGAACGAAATCGACCAAAAGGTTGTCAAAAGGGACGATTTTGATTCGCTCGCGGCGCTCTTCCTTTAGCTTCGCGACTTCGTTTTCCAAGAGTGCGACACGCTCATCAAGTTCAAAAAGTGGACCTTTGCCAATATTGATGGCCACCCCGATAACCAAAGTCTGAACCACACGCGTCGCTCGATCGATGATATCCATATGACCGTTGGTGACAGGGTCAAATGTTCCGGGATAGACCGCCGTACGCGGCATTAGCTCTCACCTTCTGAAGGTTTGTCCTCTTCCTCGGTCTCGACAGCCGAGGAAGTGACATTGCTACCTTCTGTATCAGTTTCTGTAGCAGCGTCGGACGGGACGATGCCCTCGCCCTCTTCATCATCCTCAACGTCTTCACGAATACGGGACACGGAAACAAGTTTCTCGTCATCCGAGACATTGAACAGCCGCACACCACGAGCCCCACGGCCGACAATAGAGACCTGATTGATCGGCGTTCGGATAATCTGCCCGCCGTCGGTGACCATAATCACCTGATCCTCATCAACCACAGCAAACGAGGCGACAACTTGCGATGGATCTTCGTTCTTTCCACGGTCCAGGTTGATTGCAGTAATCCCCTGCCCACCCCGTCCAGAAACCCGGTATTCGTATGCTGAAGACCGTTTACCAAAGCCATCAGTGGTCACTGTCAGCACGAATTCTTCGCGGGCCTGAAGTTCGACAAATTCGGGCCGTGTCATTTTCGCGGCCAACTCTTCGTCTCGCGCCTTGTCCTCGGCGCGGTCGGAATAGTCTCCGCCGATCAAGCGACGTGCCGCATGTTCGGCCTGCAAGTACTCGTCCCGGGTATCCGTATCAATATCGACATGGCGCACGATGGACATGGCGATTACCAAATCGTCACCCTTCAATCGAACACCACGAACACCGACAGATGTCCGACCAGAGAACACACGAACGTCGCCCACGGTAAAGCGGATGCATTTCCCATCACGAGTTGAAAGCAGGACATCATCATCTTCGGTACAGGTACGGACACGAACAAGAGAGTCACCCTCGTTCAATTTCATAGCGATTTTCCCGTTCGCCATGACATTTGTGAAATCAGATAAACGGTTCCGTCGCACGTTGCCCATGGACGTCGCGAACATTACGAACAAGTCCATCCAGGTATCCTCATCCTCAGGCAACGCCATCGTCGTGGTGATAGTCTCACCCGGATCGAGTGGCAACAGGTTGATCAAGGCCTTCCCGCGGGACTGAGGGGTCCCGATAGTTAGCTTATAGACCTTCATCTTGTAGACCATGCCTGTAGACGAGAAAAACAGCACCGGTTGGTGCGTGTTCGCCACATAAACCTGCGAAACGAAATCCTCGTCCCGGGTGGCCATGCCAGAGCGGCCTTTACCACCGCGACGCTGCGCACGATAGGTCGAGACAGGCACACGCTTGATGTAACCCGCGTTGGTCACAGTCACGACCATGTCTTCACGCTGAATCAGATCTTCGATGTCATGCTCGTACGCATCTTCCTCAAGGGAAGTCCGACGGTCATTGGCGAATTTGTCTCGGATCGTGATCAGTTCATCGACCAGGATGCCCAATAATTTTTCTCGAGAGCGCAGGATTTCTAAATACTTGGCAATCCGATCTCCAATCTCACGAAGATCATCACCGATTTTGTCACGTTCCAAACCGGTCAAACGGTGCAAACGTAATTCAAGGATAGCGCGTGCCTGTGTTTCTGAAAGCCGATACTTGCCATCAACAACACCGCGTCCCGGTTCATCCAGCAAGGCAATCAGCGCTGCCACGTCTTCGGCCGGCCAATCTTTATCCATCAATTGCTGGCGCGCGGACTGGGGATCAGGCGCATTTCGGATCATCGCAATCACGTCATCGATATTGGCAACAGCCACGGCCAAACCAGCCAAGACATGCGCACGATCACGCGCTTTGCCGAGTTCATAAATCGTCCGACGACGGATCACTTCCTCGCGAAACTCAACAAACGCAGCGATGATCTGCTTTAGGTTCATCTGCAGCGGCTTGCCTTCATGCAGTGCCAGCATGTTGACACCAAAACTGGTTTGCAGCGGTGTGAAGCGATAGAGTTGATTCAGAACCACCTCGGGTTCGACATCTCGTTTGATCTCAACCACGACCCGCACACCGTTGCGGTCCGACTCGTCACGAAGGTCAGAGATGCCTTCGATTCGTTTGTCACGAACGGTTTCGGCGATGATTTCAACCATTCGCGCCTTGTTCACCTGATACGGCACTTCGTGCACGATGATGGCCTGGCGGTTTTTCGATATTTCTTCGATCGATGTACGACCGCGCATCAGTACGGAACCGCGTCCCGTCCGATACGCAGACAGAATGCCGTTTTTGCCCATGACGAGCCCGCCCGTAGGGAAATCGGGGCCTGGCACATGGTTTTCGATGATTTGATCAATGGTAATTTCGGGATTGGCCACATAGGCGACACACGCGTCAATCACTTCGCCTAGGTTGTGCGGTGGAATGTTCGTCGCCATACCGACGGCAATACCGCCTGCCCCATTGACCAACAAGTTAGGGAATCCTGCGGGTAAGACCACAGGCTCGGAAACGGTTTCATCGTAGTTGGGTTGGAAATCGACGGTTTCTTTATCGATGTCTTCGATCAGTTCATGCGCAGCATAATCAAGGCGGGCCTCGGTGTACCGCATGGCAGCGGCTTTATCGCCGTCCATCGATCCAAAGTTGCCCTGTCCATCGATCAAGGGTAGGCGCATGGAGAAATTCTGTGCCATCCGCACCATTGCGTCGTAGATCGCTTGATCACCATGCGGGTGATATTTACCCATCACGTCCCCGACGATCCGCGCTGATTTACGGTATGGCTTACCGGCTTCGTAGCCATTTTCCTTCATCGAAAATAGGATACGGCGGTGCACCGGTTTAAGACCGTCTCGCACATCAGGGAGTGCACGACTTACGATCACGCTCATCGCATAATCCAAATAAGAGGTGCGCATTTCATCAATAATGGAAACGCGTGTTACATCATCGTCTGGAGTCGCTGGTGGTGGTGCGTCTGAAGCTTCAGTCAAAGTCGATTTATCGCTTTATTATCTGTTACTTAATCGCTTTTCTTAAAGCGGTGCAAAAGCGGGCCTTTCACACCCATATTTTTACCATTTAGAGCCTGTCTAAACAAGCGCGTGGCAGGATTAAACGAATGATTGATAAGGCCTGTCTCAGTTGGATTTTCAGGCGGAATTTCGGGTGTAGTTTCGATACCAGATAACCGAGACGAAAACGAAGAAAATGGGAACGACAGCGATCAAGTTCACGGCCACCCAACCCAAAGTCTCGTGCAGCATGCCAGACGAGAATGCGGTGATCGCGACCAGCCCAAAAACCATGAAATCATGGGCTGCCTGGGTCTTGGCACGTTCCTCTGGCGCGTATGCACCCGTTAGCAACGTGGTGCCACCGATAAACATAAAGTTCCACCCCAAACCAAGCAGTACGAGGCCGAACCAGAAGTTGGAAAAGTCAATCCCAGACAACGCAATTGCGACGGCCAGGGACTGAATGATCGCCCCAGCCCCAATCACTTTGATCACACCAAAACGCTTGATGATGTGGCCGGTGAAAAAACTGGGGACGAACATCCCCACTATATGCCATTGTATGACCGTCGCCGCGTCATTGAATGCAAACCCACAAAACACCATAGCCAGAGGTGTTGATGTCATCAGCATGTTCATAACCCCATAGCCAACCGTCGATGACAGTGCGGCGACGATAAATACAGGGGTGTGCATGATGTCTAGAATAGGTCGCCCGGCACCTTTAAGTGCACTTAATGTGGGATTTGGAATCTTGATGAACTGCAGCAAAACGATTGTGATGAAGCTGAGGAGCATAATTGTGGCATAGCTGCCAGCAAATGCAGCGGCAGAGAGGTCAACGGTCCATTTGGTCAGCTGAGGGCCAACAAAAGCCGCCACCAATCCACCTGCCATTAAGTATGAAATAGCTTTTGGTCGATAATCATCGTCGGCGACATCAGCTGCAGCAAAACGATAGTACTGCCAAAATGCGTTGTGAATACCAAGGACGCCGCCGCCAAACACAAACAACCAGAAATCTCCCTGATAAATTGCATAAGCAGAAATTGCGCCACCCATCATTCCGGTGGTTTGCCCCAGGGTGAAACCTATTCGACGCCCCACCTTTGCCATAAACAGCGATGCTGGAATGGTTGTGAGCATCGTCATCATAAACTGCGCTGCAAGCGGCAGCGTGACCCAGGCTCTGTCGGGCGCAAGCATTTGTCACGCAAGCGCGCTAACAACAATGAGCATTGATGTGCCGGACATCGCCAAGCCCTGGCACATCGCGAGGATAAAAACATTTTTGCGCATAGAGGGCATGAGGACTCAAAAAAGAGAAATGATCGAGGCGGTGAATTGTACCCTTAACACTGCCTAGACCTTTGGAATCAATCCATTATGCGGGCCGTTAAAACGGGATTTCGTCATCCAGGTCGCCACCAGGGAAATTCCCACCGCCAGAACCGCCAGAACCGCCTGAGCCACCTGATGATTGTCCGCCACCATCAGGACCATCCCACGATGGAGCATTATCGCCGCCGCCACCGGCATAACCGCCGCCGCCACCGGCGCTATCCAACATGGTCAAAACGCCGGAGAACCGCTGTAGGACCACTTCGGTCGTGTATTTCTCGACCCCATCATTACCGGTCCATTTACGGGTCTGAAGAGACCCTTCCAAGTAAACCTTGGAGCCTTTTTTCAGGTATTTCTCGGCGATATCGGCCAGACGTTCGTCGAAGATGACCACGCGATGCCACTCTGTCTTCTCGCGTCGTTCGCCAGATTGTTTGTCGCGCCATGTTTCAGACGTCGCGACGCTGATGTTTGCGAGTTTTTGCCCCGACTGCGTGAAACGGATTTCTGGATCGCGACCCAAATTACCGACGAGAATGACTTTATTTACTGAACCTGCCATGTGGCCCCCATATCGTTCGATTGTGTTGGCACTATAATCTGTGCCTCGTGCTGTGGGGAGTCTCGATTCCCCTATTTCATAATTGTTTACTGGTCTCTCATTGGTCTCTTGGTGTTGGAAATGCCGTCTCCTGAAAACTCTTTGCCTTGTCGATGAAATCTTGTGTGACCGACAAAATGGATTGGTCGGTTTCTTCGAGTTTTACCAACGCTGCAACGCCGATTTCCAGCAATGCCATGCCGTAGACGTATTGGCTGACGCCCGTTTCCTGGAATGCGTTTAACGCATCCGAGAGAACGATATCTGCTTGCTGAAATTCTGCTTCTAGTTCTTCACTCATCGTGTTTTCCCAATTCGCTAACCGCTATGACGTATTTGCAGCGGAGTCTGTTCATCCATGCCTCAGAGTCAATCGATTCAGTCGATATTAGAGCGCTAATTAGCGCCCAAACCGTGCACACATGACGACAATAACGATTATGAGAGGATTTACGGTGTTTTATCCACACCGGTTTCTTTACCAGCAGACCATTCCCATATATCCATCAGGATTTGATCACACATAAAATTGACCCGAATTTGGACCGACATGGATACGATACGCGTTCGCGGCGCTAGAGAACATAATTTGAACAACGTCGATGCCGATATTCCCAGGCATAGCTTGACCGTGATCACAGGCTTGTCGGGGTCAGGAAAGTCATCGCTGGCGTTCGACACCATCTATGCCGAGGGTCAGCGGCGCTATGTCGAGAGCTTGTCAGCATATGCACGGCAGTTTCTAGAACTAATGCAGAAACCCGATGTGGACGCGATCGAGGGGCTATCGCCCGCGATCTCTATCGAGCAAAAGACCACATCGCGGAATCCACGTTCGACTGTCGGTACTGTCACCGAGATCTATGATTACCTGAGATTGCTGTTTGCCCGCGTCGGCATCCCCTATTCCCCTGCGACCGGACTTCCCATCGAAGCGCAGACCGTCAGCCAGATGGTTGATCGGGTGATGGAAATGGAAGAAGGCACGCGCCTCTTCCTTTTGGCCCCCGTCGTGCGCGGCCGTAAAGGTGAATACAAAAAAGAGCTGCAAGATTATGCCCGCCGCGGTTTCCAGAGGGTCCGGATCGATGGCGAGATGTATGACCTGGATGATGTTCCGGACTTGGACAAAAAATACAAACACGACATTGAAGTTGTCGTCGATCGACTAGTCGTCAAAGAAGGTCTGCAGGTTCGTCTTGCCGATAGTTTTGAGACCGCATTGGCGCTGGCAGATGGAATCGCCTATACCGACGATGCGGACGCCAAGCCATCCGAGGCCCCCAAAGGCAAAAAAGGCGGCATCAAGGATCACGTCCCTGAAGGCCGCACGGTATTTTCGGCGAAGTTCGCCTGCCCCATATCAGGGTTCACAATTGACGAGATCGAACCCCGGTTATTTTCGTTCAACAATCCGTTTGGCGCCTGCCCGTCTTGTGATGGATTGGGCACCGAAATGTTCTTCGATGCCGAGTTAGTGATCCCCGATGAGACAAAGTCTTTGCTGAAAGGCGCAATCGCACCTTGGGCGGGCTCAAGTTCCAAGTATTACGCGCAAACCCTGGAAAGCCTAGCCAAGAATTTTGACTTCGCCCTCGATAAACCTTGGGAAAAGTTATCCAAGAAAGCTCGCGAGATCATCATGTACGGGTCCGGTAAAGAGTCGGTGACCATGAAATACACCGACGGCAACAAAAGTTACGAAATCAATAAACCGTTCGAGGGTGTCATCCCCAATATGGAACGGCGTTGGCGGGAAACTGATAGCAATTGGGTGCGCGATGAATTGCAGCGCTATCAAACCATTGCGCCCTGCGACACATGCGGCGGCAAACGCCTGAAACCCGAAGCCTTGGCCGTGAAAATTAACAAGCTCGATATATCCGACACTTGCGATATGTCGATTGATGAGGCCGGTGACTGGTTTCAAAACCTGGAAGCGGAATTGACCAAAAAGCAAAAGGAAATCGCACGGCGTATCCTTCGGGAAATAAATGACCGATTGCATTTTCTGCGTAATGTGGGCCTGGAGTATCTTTCGCTATCGCGGGCATCGGGCACGCTATCCGGGGGCGAAAGCCAGCGGATACGGCTGGCATCTCAAATCGGGTCGGGCCTGACGGGTGTTCTTTATGTGTTGGATGAGCCATCTATCGGCTTGCATCAGCGTGACAACGAACGACTTCTCGAAACCCTGGTCCGGCTGCGCGATATCGGCAATACCGTGATTGTCGTTGAACATGACGAGGATGCGATCCGCGCTGCTGATTACGTGATCGACATGGGGCCTCGGGCCGGTGTCCATGGCGGACATGTGGTCGCTGCTGGCACAGCCGCTGAAATCATCGCATCCGATGACAGCCTTACCGGGCGCTATTTGTCCGGTAAAGAGGCCATTCCGATCCCAACCGAAAGACGCAAAGGCAAAAAAGGACAGAAACTGACTCTGACAGGGGCGACGGCAAACAACCTGCAAAACGTCGATTTCACCATTCCGCTTGGTACCATGGTGTGTGTCACGGGCGTATCAGGTGGCGGCAAATCGTCGTTGATTATCGAAACCATGTACAAGGCCCTCGCCCGTCGTTTGATGAACGCGCGGGAAATCCCTGGCCCGTTCATAGACATCAAGGGGTTGGAGTTCATCGATAAGATCGTCGATATTGACCAAAGCCCCATTGGCCGCACCCCGCGTTCTAATCCCGCGACCTACACTGGCGCGTTCACCCCGATCCGAGATTGGTTCGCGAACCTGCCAGAAGCCAAGACCCGCGGTTATAAACCAGGTCGGTTCTCGTTCAACGTCAAGGGTGGTCGGTGCGAAGCGTGTCAGGGCGACGGCGTTATCAAAATCGAGATGCATTTTTTGCCCGACGTCTATGTCGAATGCGACGTCTGCAAAGGGGCGCGCTACAACCGCGAGACTCTTGAAATCAAATTCCGTGGCAAATCCATCGCCGAAGTTCTCGACCTAACCGTCGATGAAGCGGTCGATTTCTTCAAAGCCGTGCCGGCCATCCGTGATAAAATGCTGACACTACAACGTGTGGGTCTCGGGTATATCCATCTTGGTCAGCAGGCGACGACGTTATCGGGTGGTGAAGCCCAGCGTGTTAAACTGGCCAAAGAGCTTTCGCGCCGAGCGACCGGCAAGACCGTCTATATCTTGGACGAACCCACCACAGGTTTGCACTTTGATGATGTGAAGAAGCTGTTGGAAGTGCTGCACACACTGGTCGATAACGGTAACACCGTGGTTGTGATCGAACACAACCTTGAAGTGATCAAGACAGCGGACTACCTGCTCGACCTCGGCCCCGAAGGGGGCATAAAAGGTGGTCACATCGTCGCCGAAGGCACGCCGGAACAAGTGGCCGAAGTTAATGAAAGCTACACCGGTCAGTATTTAGCCCCGTATCTGGGTATCAAAAAGAAGCGTAAGAAGGCGTCTTGACGGACGCGAACACTGACCATGAATATGTGAACGAGCTCAACGCCGCACGTGCTGAGTTTGAACATCGATTGCGACAGCTGAATGATATCGCAGAGCGAAACGGCGTCGCATATGGCCCTGTTGGCGAGGAACTCAAACAAGTTCGTCAAAACCTCAAAGAGATTGTGGAAGCGCTAGAGAAAGTTATAAAAGAATGAGTGATCAAACCGACAAGTATCCCCATCCACACGTGACCCTGGATTGGTTACGCAATCGCGCCAAAGGTTACCTCGCCGGGCACATGGGTTTCGAGCCTGTTGAGGTTGGTTATAAGCGCATGGTCGCACGTTTGAGAGTGGAGAAGCATCACACTGCGCCAAATGGTTATCTTCACGCCGCCAGCATCATTGCCCTGGCCGATACGTGCTGCGGGTATGCGACGCTGGCGCATCTACCCAACGATGGTAAAAGCTTCACGACGATTGAACTGAAATCCAACCACTTGGGCACCGCGACAGAGGGTTACATCCAAGCCGTCGCGACAGCACAGCATCTGGGTGGTGCAACGCAGGTATGGGATGCCGAAGTCACACGCGAGTCCGATGGAAAGAAAATCGCCCTCTTCAGATGCACTCAGATGATCCTAAAATGATCTGTATGTGCAAAAAATTCTGGATACTTTGCTCCCTGTTAGTGCTGGCGTCGTGTGCTGCCCCCACCATTGATGATTGGCCCCCCGCGCCTGTCGACACCTCTGACGTCGTCATTCAGCAATACGTTGATCGCTATGCGCTTAAAGAACAAACACCTCGGGTATATTCGGACATAGAGTTAAAGGCCCCGCAAATCTTGCAGGAACGCAGGCGCTATCATAGTACTGATCCCATTCGCGAAGCATCACTAGACAGCGATCAAGACGATGACGTAACTATCGGTACAAAACGCAGTCGCGCCCAAATCAATGCCATCAAACGGAAAGTGTATCGGAAATATGAGAGTGCCCATGACCGTCGCCATGAGCTGAGGTCGAAATACGGTCTTTAGAGCCGACCGGCACCAAATAAAGCACGGATGTCTCGTGCCACTTCACCAAACAAGTTACCTATGCGATTAATATCATCGGTGCCTGATTTGATCAGTTCGTATACTTTTTCAGGGTCTTTTTCGTTGCGCACTGCTTCTGCAAGATCAAACCCCCGTGCGAGGTTCACTTGCTTGGCACCATCCGACAGTTCAACAGTGTCGTTAATTACGCGTTTGTCCGAGGTATCGGTGTTTCTTGCAGACTTGTCAGTATCCCCGCGCGAAGACGTGCTCGTTCCGGCCTGGGGCTTCCCATAACCAATAATATCCGCGTATCGCGTTGCTGTTGGATCTCCGACTTTAATCATACTTTGGATACTACTGTATTCGTTCTTTCAGGTCACAGAAAAACATTGTGACATTAGGTTACCATTGCTGCGAAAATCATGCAGTGACCCACATCACTTAACAAAAGGAGGCGCAATAGCATTAAATGTCTTATCGGCAATGGGAGATCGAGCCAGATCAGATTTCGCAAGACCAACGCGCATGTCTTGCTTACTGGGAAAGTTTACCCAAACAACCGCCCCACGACATCCCACACCAAGGCGCGTTTCAGCTTTTTGGTCTGCCGCCGGCAAGCCTGCCAACAACACATATTGTCGACATCATCGACGATGGGCAGGATTATAAATATCGTTTCTGGGGCAGTGGGTTTAGAGATTACCTCGGCTATGACGGCACGGGCATTTCAACTGCGGATTTGAAGCCTGACGAAATCGCCATCCCTGTGCGCGAAGCCTATCGATTAGTCATGGAAAAGGCGAGACCGGTGGCCATGATCTCGGAGTTTCAGCGCGGAACAACGGCCCCCATTAGAGGGTTCCAAACGTTCATACGGCTACCCTTGGCAAATGACGACGGGGTTGTCAGTCAGATCGTATCCGTGGTCGAATTTCAAATGAATAATCTCGAGGTTCTGAAACTGATCGCCGACACTTCACCGAGCTAATCTTACCGGTGAATGTTATCTTTGTCCCAGACGTTCTTTGGGGAATTTAATTGATACGCGCGTCCCCTCGCCAACATTGCTTTCAAGCTCAAACTCGCAACCGTGTAGCGCTGCCAAGCGTTTGGCAATAGTCAGCCCAATTCCTGATCCGCCATGTTGTTCGCGATCATTGGTGCGGGCCTGCTTGAAAATATCAGTGATGGTCGGCAGGTCTTCGGGCGGGATGCCAACGCCATCATCTTGAACAGCGATGCTCAAACACCCGTCATTCATGTCAGCCAGTATTTTAACATGACCGCCCGGGGCAAACTTAATGGCGTTCCCAACAAGGTTGATCAGCATCTGTCGCATCATCAATCTATCTGCGATGAGCTTATGTCCGATGCCAGCTTGGTTTTCGACGCTCAACTTCGTCGAAGCCTCATTCGCCTTCGATGCCAACATTCTCGCGGTATCATTCAAAAACTCATCCACCTCAAAGGTGGATTCATCAAGTTCAACCACACCACTTTCAAGTTTGCTCAAATCCAATATGCCGTTAATCAGTTCGAGCATATGCCGCCCCGTGCTGTTTATCAGCTCAACGGTGGCTTTGGTGCGATCATTTATAGGATCTGCCTCAGATTTCAAAATAACATCTGAAAATCCAATGATGGAATGCAGTGGGTCTCGCATTTCATGAGACAGATTCATCACAAAATCGGTTTTCGTAATATTCGCCTTTACCGCCTTAGAGCGCTCATCCTCTAACTGAACTCGTTGCTTCGCCTGCTCAGAAATATCGGTATAGACGCTGACGTATCCACCACGTTCGAGCGGGAAACGTCGCACATGGACATGTCGTCCATCTTTCATTTGAAATTCATCGTCGGAGTTACCACCCGCAGCCGAAATCTTTTGCAGTTCCAGCTCAATGTCGACAGCCGATACATCTGAACCGAATGCCCCGGCATCTCGAAGATGCTCGAGCAATTCCTGCATGTGCATTCCGGTCCTCAATTTATTACCGGGGTAGTACCAAAATTCCTCGCACTTTTTGCTCCAGACCACCAAGCGTTGATCATTGTTCCAAACAGCGAAACCTTGATCGATAGAATCCATCGTCAGTTGAACGATCATAGAATTTTGCGAAAGTTGCGCCGTTTTGTCGTTCACCAATTTATGGAAACGAATATTCTCGATGCCAAGATATGCGAACATCAGGGTGAGCAGTAATATCACAAGCCCGCCCCCGAACTGGGTCAACAAAACAGCATTTTCTGGCGGGCCTCCCAAGTAGTCAGCGCTGATATCCCAATTCAAGCTCCACCTTGCTTGTCCTTTGACGATGCGGACCACTTCTGTGATGTCCGTCCCGGGTGCCGGGTCGGCCCCGCCGATCACAGGCTTGGTGATAAGATTCTCAGATGTTTCGGTTTCCCGTTCTATCAAACGAACCGTGATCCCGGGCGGCAACTGGCTTTGGCCCAAGGCCTCGAAAAAATCATATAAATTGATGGTCGCTGCCATCACGCCGTCGTCGTCGTTCAAATTGGACGAGGTCGCTAACAACGCAACAGTTTTTCCATCATCACCAGAGAATGCAGGCCCAAGAACAACATTACCAGGCAGTTGCCTTGCCGCTGTCGCCACTTCGCGCATTTCTGGCACACTGGCGAGATCAACATTTAGACCCAGAAAACCGTCCGGATTGGACGAATGGGTGACGGCAAAACTCTCAAAACGCTCGGCAGCGGATGCGTTCAAGTCTCTCGGGTCCCGCAAAGGTGTGGCGTTTTCGTTCTCGAAACTCTTGCGTTCGTCCTTCAGCAATCTTGACGCATGAACGACAGTATCAAATCTGATTTCCGGATCCCAAGCCTCGGCCTCTTCGACCAAGCGAAAGAAATCTTCGGGTGATAGATTTTCATGGTCACCGAACATGCCGGCCATGGCGCGCAAATTGACTTCGGCCTTCGATATCCAGAACAAAACGCCGTCACTCAGCCGCGCAGCATCCAATCGCGCTTTTGCCGTCCATTCCGCATAGGCATTGGCGCGCAACCGCTCGCCAGCCCAATATGACGTTCCCACACCGGCAACAAGAAATAGGAGGAGCGCAATCGCAGCGATTCCTGTTCTGATATTGCTTCCCAATTCAACAGTCCCCCAATCCAATAGCTATGATCTTATAGCCAAATTTGTGCAATGCACACTATTGAAAACCGAGGTTATTGATCCCAGTCACAATCATCGTTATCGGCACCCAAAACACGCGGTGCAAAACGAATCTCGGTCGGTGTTTTAGAGAGTTTAATGGGTGAACCCACGATCTTTGTTGGGCCAATTTTGTCATGCTGGACAGTTTGAATCATGCCGCGTTCCGCCAATTCAGGTGCGTCCATGACTTGATCCACAGACCTGAGTGCCCCCGCCGGAAGTCCTGCAGCGTGCAATGCTTTTAACCATTCATCACGCCTTTTGGTTTTGAACGTGGCCTCAATCACCTCATATAACGCGACGCGGTTTTCGACCCGTTTAGGATTGGTCGAGAAATGCGGATCATCAGCCAGATCCGGATGCCCCAAAACAGCAGCCAGTTTTCGGAACTGACGGTCGGCACCAATCGCCAATGCGATAGGATAATCAGAAGTTTCAAACGGACGATAAGGGCAAACGGTCGGATGATCATTGCCCAATCGCTTTGGTTTTTCGCCAGTCATCAGATACGCAGCACCCTGATTACTGAGGAGTGTAACCGCCCCATCCAGCAATGAGATATCGACGTCTTGGCCTTCACCCGTGCGTTCCCGGTGATATAATGCTGCCAACACGCCTTGAGTCGCGTATTGACCGGCGACGATATCAGTCACAGCGGCACCAACCTTCATCGGCTCCTGGTCTTCATCACCAATGATGGACATTAATCCGCTTTCAGCTTGGATCACGAAATCGTATCCGGCACGTTCGGACACGGAGCTTTCCCGCCCATACCCCGAAATCGAGCAGACAATGAGACCGGGGTTTTCGTCGCGAAGTTGCGCCGCCCCAAGTCCAAATTTCTCTAAGGTACCAATTCTAAAATTTTCCACCAACACGTCGGCTTTGAGTGCCAAACCGCGTACCCGTGCTAAATCATCAGCGTCTTTTAGATCGGCAACGATACAACGTTTATTGCGCCCGGCGACCATAAAGTAGGCACTTTCGCCTTGTTCAAAGGGAGGGCCAAAATGTCTGAGGTCGTCCCCCTCTGGGCTTTCGACTTTGATGACATCGGCACCAAGATCACCCAGTACCATGGCACACCACGGCCCCGCGAGCACGCGCGACAGGTCCAGGACTTTTATGCCGTCTAATGGGCCTGGCATGGTTTAGGCTGCAACCCCAAGCACATCCTTGGCAAAACCTGGATACGTATCTGCCACTTCTTCGCCGACGGTCGAGCGTAATAGGGCCAATTGTTCCGGTGACGGCACAGCGGTCTCGCCGACGTTGTCAGGCACATCAAACTCAAAGCCCGTCTTGTCCAAGACTTCTTCGACGGTGTGTCCTGGTGTCACGCTTTCTAATGTGAATCTTGCACGCGTTGCATCAAACGACATCACGCAAAGTTCTGTTACAAGATATTTGGGGCCACCGGGGCGGTGAATATCTGGATCGCTCACGCCGGGCGCACTGATAAAATCGACTTTTGGGACGAACACCCGACGGGAATGTTCTGGCCGGAATAAGATGACCTTGGGTACCACAAAATACATATGTGCCGATCCGAAAGACCCAGGGAACCGTTTATCAACATTTGGATAATCACCTGTGCCAACTAAGTTGATGTTGGCCTGCCCATCAATCTGAACACCGCCCAAAAAGAACACGTCGATCCGGCCCTGCCCGGCAGCATCGAAAATTTCACGCCCGCCATCGGTGAACGGATTTGTTGCCTTTCCGTGAATCAATGAAACACGTGGCGTCCCGCCACGCATCTTCCGCGCCAGTAATGCCGCCGCACCGGGGATAGGCGATGCAGCCCCAACGGCCACATGTCGGACATCATCCGCAGACAGGAGACCCGAAATGGCAGCGATTAGAAATTCTTCGCCGCAATAATCATTGGTGTCCCTCACTCTGCGGCCTCGCGGGTTCCGAACACCACACGTTCAAGATAAGCTGCGAAGGAATCATCATTGCGTGCCGCACGGGCATACGCTTTGATTTCGTCGGTGTCCGGCGGATAGTGCTCAACCAAGCCTAAAGGTTTGGCACCCATTTTCGCTTCGGCCAAAGCTGAAACATAAAAGCCCGGCAGAACACCCGCGGCGCTTTTCTCATTCGCTAATAAGCTTTCATCTTGAATCTCTTCAACGGTCACCAGGAGTTTTTTGGATGCATGGGCGATAGTCGCCAATTCGCGGCGACGACCAATCCACACATTACCATCACGGTCGGCCAATGGGCTATGGATAATAGCGATATCTGGGCTAATGGCGGGGATCAAAACGATCTTGCCATTCCCTTGGCCCAATGGATCATCTACCACTTTCCAATCATCGCGATTGGCCAGGATGTCAGATCCAATGATTCCGCCAAGTGGCATAAATGGAACGCCCTTTTCCGTTGCCTGTAATGCGGTGTGGACTGCCGGGCATGTGCTATCAACAATCTGAATGGACCCGTTTTCAACGGCTTTGGAAAAACGTGGCGCGGGTCCCGCTTCACCTAAAGAAACGGCGGCACACTCAACACGTTTCACACACCCCGCGCCAATCAACATGTCGGCCGCCAGGCCATTAATCGGTAAGGTCAGAATGCTCAGATTCTTAACGCCAAGGCGAATAATCGCGCGCACCAATTCCATGGGAACAAAGCTGTATTCCGGTGGCAACGCCAAGAGCGACCCATTCGGAATTTCAGCCGCCAAAGCGTCTATGTCATTGAGATAATCTGTCATGCCGTAATCTTAAATTTGAAGTGGCAAAACGGCACGTAAAAACCGCGCCGATAATGTCTCGGAATTATGATCCTGGCTGCACTGCTTTCCAATATTCCGTATTGATGTTCATCAGCATACCATCTAGGCGCTGTTCCAAGCACCGACGCACACTAAAGAAGCGTCCCTGTTTGGTGCGATACTGACAGTATCCGACGACATCGGCAGCGCGATGCGCGCCAGCACCCACTGATTCGCGCGCACTTTCACCAAAGGTGTCATCCCACAATTGGTCACGGTCCGCTTTTGCCATCCGCCCCTTCATCGGAGTCTCATTCAGCAGTCTATTGACCAGACGGACGGCTTCGTATTCAGGGCCGTGTTGTTTAAATACTTCATCAGCAGCAGGTTTCAGCGATGCCACAGCGTGAATAATCTCATCGGTATTAATAGGGTCTGGATCGTTTGCTACAGCGACCGGTACCAATAATCCATCGTGCGCCACCGTCAACGACATCGGCACCATTCCAGAGCCATGCAAGGATGAAACATCAACTGCAACC
The DNA here is from genome assembly GCA_965659695.1 of Rhodospirillales bacterium. Classification (GTDB taxonomy): domain Bacteria; phylum Pseudomonadota; class Alphaproteobacteria; order Rhodospirillales; family Casp-alpha2; genus UBA4479. The sequence continues at coordinate 418 of CBFHXC010000046.1, read as the reverse complement.
TCTACAGCTGAGTATCCTCTGATCGACATAAAGGAGCTAGGCGGCAAAGCGACAGGGACCACTTCGTTGTCAGTATTTTTTGCCAACACCGTGAAAGACCCAGGGTTATGGGCTTCATAAGCCTGATGCCGTTTAGGCGTGTCACGTTGTGCTTGCAGGCAAATCGTTGAAATCTGCGTGCGGCAAAGTTCACCGTCACAATGAAGCTTCAAAGGTGCCGTTGTTGCAACAACCCCCAACAATTGAGGTGCAGCTTGTACTGATTGTAATGAACCAAAGACCAAAAGGAATGCCGTGAGTGCAGTCTTTGTTCCGCGCATCGAACGTCTCCTACTAAGATTGATTTCATAAATGGTCTCACGATTCCGCCATTCGGGTCAAATTAGTGAGACTTTGCGATGACTTTTCCACTTAACGT
>CBFHXC010000045.1:0-21893 GCA_965659695.1 Rhodospirillales bacterium | reverse complement strand
CCGGCGAGAGGATCAGTTCCGCCGCTGTGATCTAGACCTTCACAAACCCTGACATGTGGGGCAGATACTCGCCAAATTTCTCCTCAAACGCGTTGGTCATCGCATCGTCCGCATTAGCCTTGTCAATCTTCTCGGCTGTGCCTCGCACACGCACCGCTTGTCGGGTCAGCACATCAATGAAACACACTTCGACGTTGGGCCGCTCGGCGATGTTCTTTGCTGTGCCCGGAGATCGAATATCTCCATAGACAATTTCTGAATCACTCAAGACCAGGAACGTCGCCTTTGGAGAGACAGCCGGCGTCCCATCATCGCGAATTGATGCCACCATCCCCGCGCTGTGATGGGTGATGAGTGTTTGCATTTCGGCTGTCAGCATATTGATGCTCCACATCTTAGATCTTGGACAGGTCTGTGATCGTACGTCGTCATCGGATGAACCCAAGGGCCATTCTGATCGAATGTGCTGTACCATTTGAAACTTATTTTGGAGCAAAACATGAGTGCAGATACGATTACCCCCTGACATACTGCGCCCATGAAAATCAGAAGAACCACAAAATTTTTGGGCGCTGTCGTCTTGCTAGCCTTTTTCACCGTCGGCTTTTGGGGCTTTACGGCTGATAAATCATGGGAAGAGCTAGAGGCCACGTATCTAGATGATCCCGCCGATATGGTGACGGTACTCAGCAATCAGATGCATGTGCGGGACCGTGGCCCCAAGGATGCACCCGCCGTCATTTTGATCCACGGGTTTGGATCAAGCCTGCAGACGTTTGAGGGTTGGGCAGAGCGACTACGCAGAGAGTTTCGCGTCATCAGCATCGACCTGCCGGGATCAGGATTGTCGCGTCCGGACTCAACCGGTGACTACTCGGACGAGCGCTCCATCGCATTGTTAAAAGAACTGATGGATCAACTGGGAATCACGCGTGCCACGCTGGCCGGGAACTCCATCGGTGGACGAATCAGTTGGCGGTTTGCGGGTGCGCACCCGGATCGTGTCGACAAATTGGTGCTAATCGCACCCGATGGCTTTGCCAGCGACGGTTTCGAATATGGGAAAGCACCGGATATTCCAGCAATGACCAACATCATGAAGGTGTTCTTGCCACGCTATCTGATTGAGGAAAACTTGACCCCAGCCCACGGCGATCCATCGACCATGACGCCCGATATGGTGACGCGCTATCATGATCTGCTGATTGGTCCAGGTACACGCCAAGCCGTGATTGACCGGATGGCACAGACCGTTCTGGTCGACCCTGTTCCAATATTAAAGACGATTGATGTGCCCGTGCTATTGCTATGGGGCGAGAAAGACAACCTGATCCCAGCGTCCCATGCGCTGGATTATTCGAGTGTGTTGTCCGATTCACGGACGGTTGTGTTGCCGGGTTTGGGCCACGTCCCGCAAGAAGAAGATCCCGCGGAAACTTTAAAGCCGGTGAGGGCGTTTTTGTTGGCAGAATAACACCCCCTCACCCTGCCTCTCCCCCTTGGAGGGGGAGAGGGGTTGGAGCGATCTCGTTTTCAGGGTCCCTCTCCCTTGCGAAGCGGGGGAGAGGACAGGTGAGGGGGCTATCCAGACATCTGCTGTGTGGCGCGATGAATGCAGACACAAGTGAGTGCAGCACGAAGATTGATCATGAAACTTTCCGAACCCATAGTTTCAAACCCATTATCGCTCCTCCCGCGATGAGGCCCCAGAACGCGCCACCAATCCCCGCAATGGTCAGACCGGACGCGGCCACGACAAACGTCACGATCGCGGCCTCGCGGTCGTTTTCATCATCCATCGCAATTCTCAATGACGCTGCGAGGGGGCTCAACAACGCCAACCCTGCAACGGTTTCAATCAATAGCGGCGGTGCGGCCTGAACCACGGCAATGACCAATCCGGATAGGAGCGCTAAGGCAATCGACACCAAACCTTTGAAAATCGCCGCCCAGTACCTGCGGGTCGGGGTCCGGGTGCGCATCGGGGCTCGCACACATGGTCGCAACAATCGCGGGTAAGTTCGCCGCATGTCCGCCAAAAGGGGCCGCAAATACCGACAGCAAATCAGTAAATGCAATCGGTTTCCCGGCTGAAGGTTTGTAACCTTGGGCCACCAGGGCCGCGACACCAGGAATATTCTGTGACGCCATCGTTACTACAAATAATGGCAACGCGATTCCGATCACAGCCGCCCAGTTGAACACAGGTGTAATTAAAACCGCATCGGGCCAGAGCGATGTAAATTCAATCGGCTCGCCCTGGAACACAACGACGATAACCGCCGCAACCACCGCTGCAGGGACCGCCATCAAACGATAAAATCTAGCGACCACGGCCCAAACAAGAATGACGGGCAAGGCGGCCTCTGGGACCGTTGCCACAGCCTTTATCGGCGCCAAACAAAGCCCCAATAGAACACCCGCCATCATGGCGCTGGCGATGGTGGCTGGAATTTTTGAGACGAGGCGACCGAACGTTTTCCAATACCCGACGACGATAATCAATGTGCCAGAGATGATGAACGCACCAACGGCAGCCTCAAACCCACCAGCGACCGCGCCAGTCGTAACCAACAATGCAGCGCCCGGTGTAGACCACGCCGCCGCCATTGGCAGGCGCGTGACTGCGCCAAAAACAACGCTGGCAATCCCCATCGCCAACGCAGCCGCAAGCAAGCCCGACGACACCTGTGCAGGGCTAGCACCTACAGCAGTCAGGCCCGCAACGACAACGGCAAACGATCCACCAAATCCGACAAGTCCAGCAATCGCGCCCGCGCTCGCCGCTTGAAAAGAAAAATCTTTGATGATGGAACGTGCCAAAGAAGGAGTCCATGAATGAAACAAAAGAGGTGAGGTGGAAAATCCTCAACCCAAATCGCAATAACTGCAATCTTAGAACCGATTTTTATTGTTCCCGGACAATTTGAGCATTCCTCATTCAAGTTGCCCTGGGCGAGCGGACGAGACCCGGGACGACATTCAGGGTGACGACTGCTACATCTGCAAATTAACAAAAATCGAACTGGATTCACGAAACCAATGCGGTCATAATCATTTATGCCTGCATCATAAAAATGAAACAAAAGCAGGCAAACGTAATATGACCTTGGGAGGGTTTCATGAAGTCACTTTTAGGGGCCGCATTCGCGGCGTTTGTACTCACATTTTCGCAGGGCGCGTACGCTGCCGAAGACTGTCATCGTGGCACTTTGGATAAGCAATACTGCGACCGTGACCGCGATTTGGTTGCCGATTTGCCGACGGATTCATCACAATGGGTCGATCCAGGCACAATCATTTTCTCATACACGCCGGTCGAAGACCCCGCCGTGTACGCCAAAGTCTGGGATGGCTTTATTAAGCATATGTCCGAAGTCACTGGCAAAAAAGTTGTATTCTTCCCGGTCCAATCCTATGCCGCACAGTACGAAGCCATGCGTTCCGGTCGTTTGCACATTGCGGGCGTTAACACAGGTGGTAACCCCGTCGCCGTTTCATGTGCCGGTTTCGTGCCATTCGCCATGATGGCATCTGAAGACGGCTCGTTCGGATATGAAATGGAAATCATCGTCCCTGCTGACAGCCCCATTCAGGCACCTGCTGACTTAAAGGGTAAGACACTCGCCTTCACATCGCCAACGTCGAACTCTGGTTTCAAAGCACCATCAGCGATTTTAAAAAGCAGCTTTGGCTTGGTTGCCGACACAGACTTCAAAACCTCGTTCTCTGGCAAACACGACAATTCCATTCTTGGCGTTGCGAACAAAGATTACGAAGCAGCAGCTGTCGCCAACTCGGTTCTGAAGCGGATGATTGCACGTAATGCGGTTGATCCTGCTTCCATTCGCAGCATTTACAAATCGCAAACATTCCCGACAACAGGCTATGGCCATGCGCATAACCTGCATCCAGAGGTCACGGCGAAGATCAAACAAGCGTTCTTCACGTTCCCTTGGGAAGGGTCTGACCTTCAAAATGAATTCAAAAAAGAAGGCAGCTTTATATCAATCAATCACAAAAGCGACTGGGCCGTTATTCGTCAGATTGATGCCGCAAACGGCGTCACTTACGACTGCAAATAACGCCTGATGTGTTTGAACTTTGCCCTGCGCGCCAGTCGGTGCGTGGGGCGTTTGTTTCGCATGAAAATTTCTAGACTGGAAATTCCGTCAGATGCTGAAGCTCAATCAACTTTACAAGCGCTATGCGACCGGAGACGAAGCGCTGAAAAAGGTCGATCTGGAAATTCCAGATGGGCAAGTCATGGCATTGATCGGGCCGTCCGGAGCGGGAAAATCAACTCTGATCCGATGCGTAAACCGACTGGTTGAGCCGACGTCAGGCACTATTCAACTTAATGATATTGAACTGTCCAGCCTTGGCCCTGGCAAATTACGCCAGGCGCGGCGACGCATGGGTATGATTTTTCAAGAATACGCCTTGGTGGAACGTCTGACGGTGATGGAAAACGTGCTGTCAGGGCGACTAGGGTATGTCGGATTTTGGTCCAGTTGGTTCCGCAAATTCCCATCGAACGATGTCAGAGAAGCATTCCGTTTGCTGGACCGTGTGGGCCTGATGCATATGGCAGATAAGCGCGCTGACGAACTGTCGGGCGGACAACGCCAGCGTGTCGGCATCGCCCGTGCCTTGATCCAAAACCCTGAACTGTTGCTGGTCGATGAACCCACAGCCAGTTTAGATCCGAAAACATCTCGCCAGATCATGCGTTTGATTTGCGAATTGGCGAAGGAACGTGGATTGGCTGCAATCATCAACATTCACGATGTGATGCTGGCGCAAATGTTCGCGGAACGCATTGTGGGCCTCAGGTTGGGCGAGATTGTTTATGACGGCCCTCCCGATGGCCTGACCCCCGAAGTTCTGACCGAGATTTATGGCGAGGAAGATTGGGAAGCGACCATCGAAAAAGCTGATGATGATGAAGATGCCGATACAGCCGAGACTGTGAGTTAAGGTCGGTCGTGTCAGAACAAACCCAATATCCATCCAGTTGGAAAAAGCCGCCGTTTATTGAAAACCGGCTGCTGCGTTGGAGCCTTTGGTTCGGCTTGGCGATTTATCTGGCGCTCGCATTCGGCACTCTTGATGTGAATTGGCAACGAGTGGCCGAAGGTATTCCGCGCGGCACCAAGTTCATTTCAGCGTTCTTTCCACCCGATTTTGTCAGTCGCTGGGACTCCATCTTGGATGGGATATTGGAAAGTATTTGGATGACGGTGATCGCAACGGTCGCCGGTATCGTCTTGTCCGTGCCGTTCGGATTGGGTGCCGCGCGCAACCTGGCTCCAAAACCCGTTTACCTTTTCTGTCGTGGTGTCATCGCGATTTCACGAACGTTTCCCGAGATCATCTTGGCGATTTTTGCCGTGAAGTTATTTGGATTTGGACCATTTGCGGGCTTCATCGCGCTATCCATTGCAACCATTGGGTTTTATGCCAAGTTGCTGGCCGAAGACATCGAATCGATGGACCCAAGACAAAGTGAAGCCGTTCGTGCAACTGGCGCCAGTTGGTTCCAGTGGATCAACTATGCGATCCAACCACAGGTCATGCCGCGTATGATCGGCTTGGCGGTTTACCGCTTGGATATCAATTTTCGTGAATCTGCGGTCGTGGGGATCGTCGGCGGCGGCGGCATCGGGGCGACGCTGCTCACCGCGTTTGATCGTTACGAGTTCGACTCAGCGGCGGCCATCCTACTGATCATCATCTTTATCGTCATGATGCTGGAATACGCATCAGGCTACTTACGAAAGTGGGTGCAGTAATGGCGATATTTGATGGGGCAGACGGGCCGGTCTGGCGACGCAGAACAACCGGGACACAACTAGCGATCTGGTTTGGCTGGCTATTATCCGTCGCCATTGTCGTTTATTGCTTCAAGCTGATTTCGGATAAAACCATCTGGTTCTTTGTCTTGGATGCAGGCACGCAAGCCGCCGACATGGCGACCCGTATGGTGCCGCCCAAGTGGTCATATATGAACGAACTTTGGCGTCCGGTCTGGGATACGATCAACATCGCGACTACGGGCACGATGATCGCACTCGTCCTCGCGGTGCCTGTGGCGTTCTTGGCAGCGCGCAACACAACGCCGCACAAATCGGTGCGGGCCGTCGCCTTGTTCATCATTGTATCTTCGCGGTCCATCAACTCACTCATTTGGGCATTGATGTTGGTTGCCATCATTGGGCCGGGCACGTTGGCAGGAATCATTGCTATCGCGCTTCGGTCCATCGGCTTCTGCGCCAAGCTGCTTTACGAAGCGATTGAAGAAATCGACATCAAACAAGTCGAAGCCATCGAAGCCACCGGAGCCACCGGTGCACAAAAGCTCGCATTTGGTATCGCGCCGCAAATCATGCCGACATTTGCCGGAATATCTGTGTTTCGCTGGGACATCAATATTCGTGAATCAACGGTTCTGGGTCTTGTCGGGGCAGGGGGCATCGGCCTGCAATTGGACGCGTCGATCTCTACACTCGCATGGACACAGGTATCACTGATCTTGCTCGTAATCCTTGGCACGGTGATCGTCAGTGAATGGGTTTCAGCCAAGGTCCGGCACGCGATTATCTAGTCTCTATTCTCTCGGCTATTCCCAAAGGGTGAAATCACCCTATATTCGATATATGAAGCCAGAAGATGTCAGGTTGAACAGGGTGTACTTCGAGATGCGCGAAGTTGGAAAGTATATCCGCGTCAGCGCAATTGATCCGATCACAAATACCGAAGTCCACATTGCGGGCGATCCGCAAGCCGGGAACGAAGCATTGAAACGGATTGCGACGCGGAAACTCCGATACGTGATTGCCAAGAAATATTCTGATGACGATGGATCAATCATTACCTAAAAGAAGACGTTCGGAAAAAAGGATGCTTAAAACATGAAAATGCAGGGCGCAGTGCTCTATGAGACCGGAAAACCAAGGCCTTACACAACATCCGAGCCGCTAATTATTGAGACCCTTGATCTGGAAGGCCCCCAACAAAACGAAGTTCTCGTTGAAATCCGCGCGGCTGGGCTTTGCCATTCTGATCTATCGACCATTGAAGGGATCCGCACGCGTCCATTGCCAACCGTATTGGGGCACGAGGCCGCTGGAATCGTGCGCGAAGTAGGCCCTGGTGTCACTGACCTTAAAGAGGGCGACCATGTCGTCCTGGTATTCGTGATGAGCTGCGGTCATTGCCAAGAATGCACAACCGGGCGTCCACATTTATGTGGTGCGAGCTTCAAGAGCAAGATGAAGGGCGAACTTGTCGGTGGCGGCAAACGCCTGAGTCTTAACGGCCAGCCCATCAACCACGCGGGTGGGGTGTCGTGTTTTGCTGAATACGCCGTGCTCGACCGCGCATCCATGGTGCCCCTGCCCAAAGACATCGCATTTGAAGATGCCGCATTGTTCGGCTGTGCAGTCATCACTGGAGTCGGCGCAGTGCTCAAGACGGCCCACGTCAATCCAGGTGAAAGCGTTGCTGTGTTTGGCCTCGGCGGTGTTGGATTATCTGCGGTTATGGGGGCTGCCATCGCCAACGCCGAACCGATCATTGGCGTTGATCTCAGGGATGATAAACTCGAACTGGCCAAGTCACTGGGCGCGCATTTGTGTTTTAATGCGAGCGAGGGAACGGAACGTACAGCCGAAGCCTTAAAGGACGCGACCAACGGCGGCGTACTGCATGCTATCGAACTTTCGGGGACGATCAAAGGGATGGAAGCCGCGTATGCATCGATCCGGCCCGGTGGCACTGTGACTGTTGCAGGATTAGCACCGGCGAATGCCAGCTTCGATATTTCGCCTTACATGTTGGCGGCCAAAGAATTCCGCATTCAAGGCTGTTACATGGGCAGTTGCTCAGCACCTGATGATATGCCGCGCTTTATCGAGCATTACCGAAAAGGTGAGTTACCCTTAGAACGCTTACGCACGGGACATCTGGGCCTGGATGGCATTAACGAGGGTTTCGAGAACTTGGCATCGGGCGAGGCCATTCGTCAGATTTTGGAGCCACATGGATGACTAAAACTCAAACGTCACCCCGGTGAATGCCGGGGTCAACTGGTTAAGTATTTGATCCCGGATCAAGTCCGGGATGACTATAAAGGTGTGAGGTCACTCACACGCTTTAGGCGGCAGTGCTTCAAACTGCAGGGGCGTCAAATTCAACTGAAAATCCCCGAAGTCTTGGATAATGCGCTGGGCGACACCGTCTTCGCGGAAATCAACTTCGATCTCGAACTCCGGCAGATCGTTTGCATTTTCAGTTGGAAAATATGCCAAACGAACGCGCCAAACAGGTGACTTTGGTAATTGGTCCAAGCTCGCTTTTTTGAAGGCATCTGATTTGCTTTTCATCACTGGTACTTGGCGGCTGCCAGCAATGATTTTGGGCTTTGATTGGCTGTCATCAGAAAACACCATCACGCGCCCGACGACAAAACCGTTCACACGATAGGGGTTCTGAGCGCTGGCACCGTCGAAAACAATATCCGAAAAATTGGTCTCGCCCTGGCGCGCACGCTCAAGAACCGAAGCGAGATGCGCTGTCGGAAATAGTGCAGACGCAGGCATCGATTTGTCATCATGACCTGTTTCATAGGTAGCGGTCATGCCACGTACCGTGCGCCAAGCATTGCCAGCCAAGGTTTCTAATAACGAACCGTTGTGCTTGTGCTCAACATCAAACCGAAAACGGTCTGCACTGAAATCTTCAAAACTTTTATATGTCCAAGTGGTCTCAACATCCTCGGCGCCGTCTTGCAAGCCGTGGGTCAGGCGCAAGAAAACACGGGTTTCAACCTCCCATTCTTTGCAGCTTTCTTGGAAGCGATAGAACATCTGACCACTAGCCGCTTGAATGGACGCGCCCGAAGTCGCTTTGGCGAGGTTCATTTGGTAGATCACGCGGTGACTAAGGAATGGGGACTTAACAGCAGTAACGGCCGCTTTCGTCGGGGCTTTTTGCACATCGTCGCTGGCACTTACCGGTGGCGTAAGAGCCAGCAAAACAGCAAATGCAATGACGCCCTTAAAGCTGAACAGGGTTTTCTGCGGGACACTTAGGCTGGCCAAAACGAACCTCCCATTTTTTCCCTGCTGAAACATTAGCGGTTAGCGCATTCAACTGTCTAATAAAGATGGCATTCACGCAGGTAAAATCTGATCCACTCGGCAGTTTTTGCCGGGCAATAAACGGTCAAGAAACACATTAACGAACTATAAGCCATTGAGTCACAGTGGCTTAGGCATTGGCATGCGGATTGCTCCAAACTTTGTGTCATTCCCTACTAGGGCCCATTGAAAACATCAGGAGCAGGCATGACCGTACTCAGAAAGCCAGACGTACCCGCACCACTGGATATTTCACGGTTAAATGTCGGCCCGCCACTGGCCGATATATCTGACAGCGACACCACGAGAGGCGGCGCCCTTGTCGCCATTGAAGCACGTGTTCTCAAAAGACATCGGGAAGATGTAAAACCGATTGCCACGCCAGCACCTCGCCCATCACTCACACCGCCAACCGGACGAAAAACAGGACCAAACGCGCGCTATCTCACACCCCGCGAAATGCTGAATTACAGCCAGGACATGTACGCAGCAGGGATTATCGGATTCGAAGACTACGAGGCCATGGCGTTTCAACCGGATTTACATCCTAATTTTGATAAGACAATTGGTGCCCTGACCGGACAACGCGCTGCACCTGATCGGCCACGAGACTTTATCCGTCATTGGCAGGATCGGCTCAACTATGTGCAGCGATACTATCCCGCGGACGCTTTTGAGGTAAGGCAAGCCAACCGGATCCTCAAAGCCCTGATAGCGTTCCCTCAACACGATGACATCAACTTCGGTTAAAAAATCACAGCTATTGACTTGAAGCGGAAAAAGCCTAAATTCTAAGCACGTGTTACATAGTTCTTGTGTTACTTGAATGGTCAAAGTTCTGACTAGCTTATTTATCCCCTGACAATGTGAGCCGTTAAAGAGCTGCCCATCACACGGTGTGATTGGTAGCAATCAACTCCTGTTAGAGGATATCATAATGACTACAGGTACAGTAAAATTTTTCAACACAGCCAAAGGTTTTGGGTTCATCGAGCCAGAAGATGGCTCTAAAGACGCTTTCGTACACATCTCAGCCGTAGAACGCGCTGGCATGAGCACACTTAGCGAAGGTCAAAAGGTCTCTTACGATCTTGAACCAGGCCGCGATGGCAAGTCATCAGCGGAAAATCTGCAAGCTGCTGACTAAAGCATCTTGAGATTTCAAGCTTAGATAACCTACGAAGACGACCGTGTGATGACGGCCTCGCCGTCATCACCCAAAGATAAACCGGCGAGCCCATTGGCTGTATTTGGAGCGATGACGCTTCAACGTTTCGCCAATGGGCCCGGTTCTTTTTAAAACAATCTATTTCTGCTTGCGACGCCCCGGCCTTGCCAGTGAGTGCTTGTCGCCAGCAAATCAAAAAATAAGAGAAAACAATGATTAGAGAACAAAACTTTTTGGTCAGATATGGCCTACACAATTTCGTCACCTATACCCTGGAACGTGGGAAGCACGTCTTTTCCATCAAAGGCACCGAAGGGATGAACATGATCAGACACGCCCAAGCCCTGATCGAAGGAAGCTTCGGAACGTCCGCCAGTATTCGGGTGGCATAAATTTACCAACAATCCTTTCTACGAAATCGACACGACCCGTGCGCGTTATGTTGGCAGAGGCCCGCAAGATATGGTAGGAACAGGCCATATCAAGGATGTGACAACGTCGCATCATAGACCGTCGTCGGAAAGCTTTGTGCCATGCCTGCCAAAACAGTTGCTATCGCTTGCGATCACGCGGGCTTCAACCTGAAATCGGCCTTAAAACAGGACCTCGAAGACTTAGGTTATACGCCACTTGATTTGGGTACCAATGGTCCTGAAAGCGTTGATTATCCAGACTTTGGGCATGCATTGGCCGAAGCCATCGCAGATGGCCGTGCCGAAATGGGTGTGTTGATTTGTGGGTCAGGCATCGGTATTTCGATTGCGGCTAACCGAAATCCTGCCGTCCGCGCAGCCAATGTCACCAATTCTTTGGCAGCTAAGTTATCGCGTCAGCATAATGACGCCAATGTTGTCTGCTTTGGCGAACGATTGGTCGGGTCCGAGATTGCACGCGATGCCATGAAGACATTCCTTGAAACCGAATTTGAGGGGGGCCGCCACGCCAAGCGTGTCGAAAAGCTCTCGCATACACCTTAACCTGTTAACACGAACCACACTTTATTCTTAAGAAGGACAACCCAGCGTAATGTCGAATGCCAAGTATCCTAGCGACTTTCATAAGCGTTTTTTCAGCGAGACCGTCGAAGAACGCGACCCTGATCTGTATAAAACGATCGCCGATGAACTGCTCCGTCAACAAAGCCAAATTGAATTGATCGCATCGGAAAACATCGTGTCTCGCGCTGTCATGGACGCGCAGGGCGGCGTGATGACAAACAAGTATGCCGAGGGTTACCCGGGTCGACGCTATTATGGCGGTTGCGAATTTGTTGATGTCGCCGAAAACCTAGCAATCGAACGCGCCAAGAAACTGTTTGATTGCAAATACGTTAATGTGCAGCCGCATTCTGGCGCACAAGCCAATGGGGCCGTATTCCAGGCGTTGTTGCAACCCGGCGACACAATCCTGGGCATGTCATTGGCTGCTGGTGGTCACCTGACGCATGGGGCACCGCCTGCGCAATCAGGCAAATGGTTCAACGCCATCCAATATGGGGTGCGCAAAGATGATCATTTGGTCGATTTTGATGAAGTTGAGGCATTGGCCAAGGAACATCAGCCAAAACTGATTATCTGCGGCGGTTCTGCGTATCCGCGTACCATTGATTTCAAACGGTTCAGGGACATTGCAGACAGCGTTGGCGCGTTGTTGATGGTCGATATGGCGCACTTTGCAGGCTTGGTCGCTAGTGGCGTGCATCCTTCGCCATTGCCGTACGCGGATGTATGCACCACGACTACCCACAAGACTCTGCGCGGTCCACGCGGCGGTATGATCCTGTCGAACAACGAAGACTTGGGCAAAAAGTTCAATTCTGCCGTGTTCCCAGGCCTTCAAGGTGGTCCGTTGATGCACATCATCGCAGCCAAAGCCGTCGCTTTCGGTGAAGCGCTACAGCCTGAATTCATCGAGTATTCAAAGTCAGTGGCTGAAAACGCACGCGTTCTGTCTGCAACGCTGGTCGAGCGTGGCTTTGATATCGGTTCCGGCGGCACAGATACACATGTCGTATTGGTCGATCTACGGCCCAAAGGCGTGAAGGGTAATGCGGCCGAGCAAAGCTTAGAGCACGCGGGCATGACCTGTAACAAGAACGGCATTCCGTTTGACCCAGAAAAACCAGCCATTACATCTGGCATTCGCTTAGGCACGCCTGCAGGCACAACCCGCGGTTTTGGGACCGAAGAGTTCGCGCTGATCGGCAATTTGATTAGTGATGTTCTTGAAGGATTGGCCCAATCCAACGGCGACAACGGAGCGGCCGAAGCCAAAGCGCATGAAAAAGTGAGCGAACTATGCGCACGCTTCCCAATCTACGCCGATATCAACTAAACTGAACCAAACGCACATCAAGACATATCCAGACGGGGGACCAAACACATGCGATGCCCATTTTGCGGAAACGAAGATTCCCAGGTTAAGGACTCTCGTCCGACAGAAGACAACGCAGCCATTCGCAGACGGCGTTTTTGCCCCGCGTGCGGCGCCCGCTGGACCACGTTTGAGCGGGTTCAGCTACGTGAACTGACCGTGGTCAAAAAAGATGGCGACAAGTCGCCGTTTGACCGCGATAAATTGGCACGCTCTCTCAGCATCGCGCTTCGCAAACGCCCCGTGCCAGAAGACCGGGTGGAGCGCATTGTTAATTCCATTCAACGTCGTCTGGAGACCTTGGGCGAGAGTGAAATTCCCACTAAAGTCGTTGGTGAAATGGTGATGGAAAATCTTCGTGAACTCGACCAAGTTGCCTTTGTTCGCTTTGCATCCGTTTACAGAAATTTCCGAGAAGCCAAAGACTTCGAAGATTTTGTTGAGCAAATAGGTGATGGCGAATCCGATTAATTCGGTCTTCACAGATGATGACCGAGTGCACATGCGCGCGGCATTATCACTCGCCAAGCGCGCCGTGGGGACTGTCGCCCCCAATCCAGCCGTTGGATGTGTTCTTTTCAGACCTGATTTAGGTGACAAGGGCCGTGTCGTCGGCCGCGGATTCACACAACCCGGTGGGCGCCCGCATGCCGAGACCAAAGCGATCGATCACGCAGGTGATTTGGCATCTGGCGCACATGCATACGTCACGCTGGAGCCCTGTAATCACAAAGGACAAACCGGACCATGCACCGAAGCGTTGATCGACGCTGGCATCCGTGCGGTTACAGTGGCGTTGACGGATCCTGACCCGCGGGTTCAGGGGGGTGGCATAGAACGCATAAAAGACGCTGGACTTGAGGTGCGCACGGGCCTTTTGGAAGATGACGCTCGTGCCATCAATGCGGGATTTCTGAGTGTTCAAGAACGCGGAAGGCCTTGGGTCACCCTGAAAGTAGCAACATCCGCTGATGGCATGATCGCCGCAGAAAAGGGCGTTCCACTCTGGATAACAGGGGCTGCAGCGCGGGCGCGTGGACACCTAATCCGCGCCCAAAATGATGCCATTCTAACCGGTGTTGGAACCGTCATGGCAGATAATCCGCAAATGAACTGCCGATTACCGGGGCTAGAACATCGGTCACCACATCGCTTTGTCATCGATCCACATGCCCGCATGTCGCCCGATGCGGAAATTCTAAAACCATTGAATGGCACTAAAACCGTGGTGTTTAGGGGCAAAGGAGCTGACACAGGATTGTTGGCAGCAGATGTTGAGATCATCCCGCAGCCCATGGTGGGCGGACGTTTCAATATCCTCAGTCTTCTTAGAACTATGGCAAAGAGCGGCATGACCCGGGTGATGGTTGAAGCCGGACAGGGCGTTAACGATGCTTTTTTATCCTCTGGGTTGATTGATGAAATCGCATGGTTCCGCGCACCGACAAATATCGGACCGAGCGGTATTTCCGCGTTTTCCCGTGGCGCACCTGACAATTCGCCAGATTTTGAGCGCGTCAGCACAATTGACCTTGATGGCGACCAGTTAGAACGCTACCTCCGGGTGGTATAAACGGCAAAGGCGCATTTCTGTATGTTCACAGGCATCGTTACTGACGTCGGGTCAGTCAAAAGCATCGAAGGCGAGGGCGATCTGAGATATGAGATCACCACGTCCTATGACACGTCGAGCATCGATATTGGCGCATCGATCTGCTGTGCCGGCGCGTGCATGACAGCGATTGAAACCGGCGATGACTGGTTTGCGGTCCAAGTTTCCCCTGAAAGCCTCAGCAAAACCACGTTGTCTGATTGGGTCGTTGGAACGACCATGAACCTGGAGCGTTCGCTGCGGATGGGCGATGAGATGGGTGGGCACATTGTCACAGGCCATGTTGATGGCGTTGGCACGGTAAAATCTGTAACCCCCGTCGCTGAATCATGGATTGTCGCATTCGAAGCACCGCAGGACCTAGCACAATTCATAGCGCCCAAAGGCTCAATCACCATTGATGGCGTATCGCTGACGGTGAACGACGTCCAGGGTTCGGTATTCGAGATCAATATTATTCCGCATACCCAGCAAGTTACGACGCTCGGAAAACTCACTCCGGGGACGCGGGTAAATCTGGAAATCGACGTGCTCGCGCGCTATGTTGCCCGCCTCAAAGAGGTCAACGGGTAAACCGTTGGAACTTTGATCAAATTCTGTTGATAGTATTTAGACCATGAACCCAAAAACGTTTCTCTCTCCGATCGAAGACATCATTGATGATGCGCGGAATGGCCGCATGATCATCATGGTCGACGACGAGGAGCGCGAGAACGAGGGTGACCTGATCATTCCCGGACAAATGGCAACGCCAGAAGCGATCAACTTCATGGCCAAATACGGCAGGGGCTTAATCTGCTTGGCATTGGCACCCGAGCGCGTTCAGCAGCTCGAATTGCCAAAAATGTCGCGGCGCAACGAGTCCCGGCATGAAACCGCATTTACCGTATCCATCGAGGCGCGCGAAGGCGTGACCACAGGTATTTCCGCATCTGACCGGGCACGCACCATCGCAGTCGCCATCGATCCGTCGAAAGGTCCAAGTGATCTCGCCTCGCCAGGCCACGTGTTCCCATTGGAGTCCCGTGAGGGCGGCGTTTTGGTCAGGACAGGTCACACAGAAGCCGCCGTTGATGTGTCCCGGTTGGCTGGACTGAACCCATCCGGCGTAATTTGCGAAATTATGAACGAAGATGGCACCATGTCTCGCTTGCCAGACTTGATTCCATTCGCCCAGGAGCACAGCCTTAAGATCGGTAGCATCGCGGACCTCATTGCATATCGACTTAAAAATGACCGTGTTGTCGAACTGCAAACGGAAATGCCCATCGAAAGTCGGTTTGGCGGGGATTGGCGCATGTGCGTCTACGTCAACAAAGTGGCTTATGCGGAGCATATCGCGCTCGTAAAAGGTGATGTCACGACGGGCGAGCCCGTCATGGTCCGAATGCACGCATTGAATGTTTTGGATGATGTTTTAGGTGACAGTTCGAGTGGCAAAAGCGGCGAATTAGAAAACTCCATGCGCATGATTGGTGAAGCTGGCAGTGGTGTCGTGGTATTGATCCGCGAGCCTTATGCACAGTCGCTGTCGGATCGGGTCCGGAAACGGATTGGCGAGCAGCCGAAAGGCCCGGGAGAGCTTCGTGATTACGGGGTTGGCGCGCAAATTTTGTTGGATTTGGGCGTCAGTGATATGATCTTGCTGTCGAATACCCAGCGCACCATTGTGGGGCTGGACGGTTACGACCTGACAGTCACCGAACAACGCGCGATCCCAAATGGCGGCACTTAAGATATTCTGAGGGAAACCAAGTCATGCCCGATACCAAATCAAAAACCATTCTCGTAATAGAGGCCCGATATTACGACGAGATTGCGGATAACATGGTCGTCGGTGCAACGCCCGTGATTGAAGATGCAGGCTTGTTGATCGAGCGGCTCTCCGTTCCGGGCACCTTCGAAATTCCAGCTGCATGTGAAATGGCAATCCGCGCAGGACTCAGCGATCCCCATCATAAATACGCCGGCATTCTGGCGCTTGGCTGCGTTATTCGGGGTCAAACCGACCACTACGATCATATCTGCCGCGAAACCAGCCGCGCGATCATGGATTTAACTGTCAGCCATCGATATCCCATCGGATTTGGCGTGTTGACATGTGAAAACATGGCGCAAGCGGATGAACGTGCTGACCCAAATCAAAAAAATAAAGGCGCCGAAGCCGCGACCGCCGTCGTTCGCATGATTGAACTGCGCCGCCATTTTCAAGGACGTGCAGATGACTGATCGTCGCGAGGAGCAGCGCATTCGGATGTCTGCGACCCGGTTGGCTGCCGTGCAGGCGTCATATGAATTGGACATGATGGGCGTCCCCGTCGACGAAGTGCTGAGTGAATTCGCAACGGACCGCTGGACCAATGCCGATGACGAAGCCGTGGATGAACTCGCGCGTCCCAAGCCCGAAGTCTTAAAGGAACTGGTCCAAGGCGTCGCCCGCCATACAAGTGATATTGATGCCGCGTTGTTGCCTGCAATTGCAGGTCAACGTGGGCTGGCCGAGTTGGAGAACCTGCTGCGCGCCATTCTGCGCATGGCAACCTATGAACTAATGTATCGTCCCAACGTGCCCGCACGCACAGTGTTGTCGTCCTACACCGAAATTAGCGACGCATTCTTTGACGATGATGGCCCACAGATCAAATTTATCGCTGGAATCATCAATTCTGTCGCGCGCAACGTCCGTGCCGATGAATTCACCCATAGCGCTTAGGCCGGACAAAGGGCGGGGCTGCGCCATGTCCATCAATGATGAATTCGATCTGATCCATAAATACTTTGTGCCGCTGACCGCCCAGGCACCCGGTGCCCGTGGCTTGCTAGACGATGCAGCATCCTTGTCGCCATCTGACGGCTATGAGTTGGTTGTGACCATGGATACGATCGTCGCCGGCGTTCATTATTTGGCGAACGAGACCCCTGAAAACATTGTGGCGAAACTTATGGGCAGCAATCTCTCAGACTTAGCTGCCATGGGCGCAAGACCATTGGGGTTCACCTTGTCATGTGGTTGGGACACTGATGTTGAGATCATTGAAATTGAAGCCTTTGCCTCCGCCATGAGCGATTGGGTCAACGATTACGCATTTCCTTTACTTGGCGGAGATACTGTCAAAACGCCCGACACGTCAGTTTTTACGCTGACGGCATTTGGCGAAACGCCCCTTGGAAAATCGATAAACCGCAGCGGTGCCAAGG
Source organism: Rhodospirillales bacterium (assembly GCA_965659695.1). Lineage (GTDB taxonomy): Bacteria > Pseudomonadota > Alphaproteobacteria > Rhodospirillales > Casp-alpha2 > UBA4479. The sequence continues at coordinate 4,399 of CBFHXC010000045.1, read as the reverse complement.
TTGGCGACGGTGTTTATGCATCAGGCACGATAGGGGATGGCGCGCTCGGTCTTCTCGCGGCTCAGGGGCATATGTCTCAATTATCATCGGCGCATCAGGCGTTTTTGGAGAACCGCTATCGCGTGCCGCAACCCCGGGTTTCTCTGGGCCAGTCGCTGGTTGGGTTTGCGACGGCGTGCATCGATATATCAGATGGGCTGATCCAAGATGCAGGACATATCGCCCACACATCTGGTGTGTCTATAGAACTGGAGTGGGACAAGATGCCTCTATCAGATGCCTCTAAAGCCGCATTCGAATCGAACCCAAATATGATGTCGACCATTCTAACAGGTGGCGATGATTACGAACTTTTGTTCACCGCTCGTGATCTGCCAAAGCGCTCAAATACGGATGTAACGAAGATTGGCAAAATCGTCCAAGGAGCACCGGGGGTGAATGTGCTCGACACACAAGGCAACCTCGTGAAGGTAAACAAAACCGGTTATAATCATTTCGGATGAGTTTCAACTGAGTTGAAAACGGATTGCGCCAAACTGTCGATGGCGGATAATGCCTGAATATCTTGGCGATGATAAACCTGCCACACCCTAAGGAGCGGAATAAAAAAAATGAAAAAACTGATCATCATTTTCGTCCTTGTTCTGCTCATTGCGGGCGGCACGATTGGCGTCATGAAGTACTTTGGGCTGGGACCATTCCATGATCCTAACGCCGAACTGGCCGAGCAAAAACCCAAGGAAATAGAGGCTCCTGAAGCCCTTTTTGTGGATATGGAACCCATTTTGATCAACGTGATGGATGGCGGTGCCGTCATGACCACCATCCAAATGGAGATCAAGATCGAAACTTCTGGCAATCAGAATATCATCGATATAAAGCGCCGCCTACCGATCTACAAAGACGCCTTCATGCAGGATTTGCATTCTTTCGTGCCACGAATGCTGAACGAGATCGGAAGACTCGATCTACCAACAATAAAGCAACGATTGCAATTGATCGCGGAGCGGATCGCTGAACGCGAGGGGATGGTCAATAGCGTCCTCATTCAGTCAATTTTGGATACACCGCAGCAATAATCACCTTGTTTTCATCAAGGCGTAAAACGCCAAAGGGTCGCTGAAACAGCTGCCTTCAATCCGAATGTTGCTTTCTCCCAGGCATTCTGGCATTTTCCGCTCGCTTTTTGCACCGGCGAAAATGTTAATCGCATAGTCGGTTACCCGGCGCACTTCCTAACGGTTAGGAAGAGGGCGCGTTCGGGCTGTTCTCACGAAGGGGAGAGAGGATGTCCTCAATTAGTATATTTATTTTGGGTTGCGGCGCACTTGCGCTGATTTACGGCCTTTACGCGAGCCGCGCGGTGCTTTCCGCACCGGCTGGTAACGAGCGTATGCAAGAAATTGCTGCTGCCATTCAAGAAGGCGCAGCGGCTTACCTAAACCGTCAGTACATGACCATTGCCATCGTCGGCGTTGTTGTGTGTGCTGCATTGTTTTTCACACTTGGTATGGCTGTCGCAATCGGCTTTGTCATCGGTGCCGTGCTGTCTGGTGTTGCTGGTTACATTGGTATGAACGTCTCCGTTCGCGCCAACGTCCGCACCACCGAAGCCTCGCGAACCAAAGGTCTTGAAGGCGGACTTGATATCGCATTCAAATCCGGTGCGATTACCGGGATGCTGGTCGTTGGCTTGGCACTCCTGGGTGTCGCTGGCTACTACTTCGTGCTTCTCGGTCAGTTTGATGCTGCAGACCCTGCCGGGATGCGTCATATCCTGGAAGCCCTGATTGCACTTGGTTTTGGTGCCTCTTTGATTTCGATTTTTGCGCGGCTTGGTGGCGGTATCTTCACCAAGGGTGCTGACGTCGGTTCCGACCTGGTCGGTAAAATCGAAGCCGGTATTCCTGAGGATGATCCACGCAACGCAGGTGTGATCGCCGATAACGTTGGGGATAACGTCGGTGACTGCGCCGGCATGGCGGCCGACTTGTTCGAAACATATGCGGTCACGATTGTTGCCACGATGCTTTTGGGCGCCATCTTCTTTGTTGGCGAAAACCAACAAACGATGATGATGTTCCCACTAGTTATTGGTGCCGTGTGTATTATCGGTTCCGTTATCGCGACTTGGTTCGTGCGTTTGGGTGCCAACAAATCGGTTATGGGTGCGCTCTACAAAGGATTGATCGCATCCGCGGTCATTTCTGCTGTGCTTATCGGCGGCTCGATCTCTTATATGATCGGTTGGGGCACGGAATACACAGCTGGCGACTTGACGTTCACTGGCACTGATCTGTTCATCTGTGCGATTGTCGGTTTGGCTGTTACAGGCCTGATCGTATGGATTACGGAGTATTACACCGGTGTTGATTTTCGCCCTGTGAAATCCGTTGCAGCGGCATCTGAAACAGGCCATGCGACGAACATCATCCAAGGTATTGCGGTTTCTATGGAAGCCACAGCGCTTCCGGTTATCGTGATTTCAGCGGGTATCATCGTTTCGTTCATTTATGCCGGCTTGTTTGGTATCGCGATTGCTGCAACCACTATGTTGGCGTTGGCCGGTATCGTTGTGGCACTCGATGCATTCGGTCCTGTCACGGATAACGCGGGTGGTATTGCCGAAATGGCTGACCTGCCTGATGACGTTCGCAATACGACAGATGCTTTGGACGCTGTTGGGAATACTACCAAAGCTGTCACCAAAGGTTACGCTATCGGTTCTGCCGGTCTGGCCGCATTGGTGCTGTTTGCAGCGTTCACGTATGATCTGAAGTATTATTTCCCAGATGTGGAGGTCAACTTCCGGCTACAAGATCCATACGTTGTGATCGGTCTATTCATCGGCGGTATGTTGCCTTACTTGTTCGCTGCAATGGGCATGATGGCCGTTGGACGGGCAGGGGCTGCGGTCGTTGTGGAAGTCCGCCGCCAGTTCAAAGAACTGCCGGGTATCATGGAAGGCACGACCAAGCCAGAATATGGCAAATGCGTCGACTTGCTAACCAAAGCTGCGATTAAGGAAATGATCCTGCCATCGCTGTTGCCATTGCTAGCACCGTTCGTGATGTACTTCGTGATCAACGCTGTGGGTGGCCAAGCCGCTGCATTTGCATCGTTGGGTGCCATGCTTCTGGGGACCATCGTTACCGGGCTGTTCGTGGCACTCTCCATGACCGCAGGTGGTGGCGCTTGGGACAACGCCAAGAAATATATCGAAGATGGCCATCATGGTGGTAAGGGCTCAGACGCCCACCACGCGGCTGTGACGGGTGACACCGTAGGTGATCCTTACAAGGATACTTCTGGTCCTGCGATTAACCCGATGATCAAGATCATCAACATTGTTGCGATCTTGCTTCTTGCCATCTTGGCCTAACAGCCAGACGTCAATACGAACAAAAACGGCTCCGAGAGTAATCTCGGAGCCGTTTTTTATTTGAAAACTAAAATCTGGAACTATTGGCCGCCACCAGGAGCAGCCTTGCCCAAACGATTCAAATTACCAACCAATTGCTCGATCACCGTCAAATCGCGGCCAACGGTCGGCGTCGTGCGTTCGACCGGCTCTATTTCACGTGACACATCCAACCCATGGCTCTGAACATCCGAGACCACACCATTCTTATCAAATGTCACAATGAGCACACTGCGCTCTTGCACCTTACGTTCAAGAAAAGCGATACGCTCTGTCGTTTCGCCAACATAGAGCCACGTTTCTTCCCCAAACATATTGATGCTGGACGGAGACCCAAGCGCGCGCTCAACTTCTTGTTTGGTCGTTTTGCTCGGCGTAATGGATGCAACTTTGTCGATATCCGGCATAACACCGCGTTGCGCAATATCAGGCGAACACGCTCCGAGCGTCAGCACAATTGCGACGGCTAGTGCAACAGGGGTTGTAAAACGGGGGGTCCGCATACTAAATCACGCTCCTAGAACGTTTGACGCGGCCACTCAGGGCGCACGTTTGCCCGTGAAAGTGCCGCTCTGACTCATCGTTGTCAATAAATGTGCATGTGAACCAAGGCCGTCAATGATCTCAATTACCAACCCGTTTAAAGTGCGACGCGAGGCAAATGCCGCACATGATCTTTACGTCGCCACCATCAACTCTGCGCGGGACCCTTGGCTGTTCAATGATTGCGGCGTACCTGACACCCCTGAAGGACGCTTCGAAGCCTTGACGCTCATGGCGTTCATTGTGCTCAATCGGTTGAAGGATATTGAAGGTGCGGCTGGTCTCTCACAAGCCTACTTTGACATCATGTTTGAAGATATCGATGCGAATCTTCGTGAAATGGGCGTCGGAGAAGCGACCATCGCCAAACGCATGAAGAAATTGGCCGGCAGTTTCTACGGACGGGTAAAGACCTATGACGAGGCGCTGACATCA
>CBFHXC010000044.1:0-23639 GCA_965659695.1 Rhodospirillales bacterium | reverse complement strand
GTCAATGGTCAAACGTTCACGATCAATGATGGCGCTTTGTCGGTCGTCTTGAACCTGATGAAAGAAGATGCCGTCACGCCCAGCATCGCCAACGCGGCAACCCAACTGTTGGCTTTGAATGCACCGACCAGGACCAGCACTTCGCCAACGAAGCCCCCCGTTCCAGGCAATCCAATGGACGCCATGGTGAAGACCATGAACGTGATGGCGTACGCCGGCATTCGATGCACCAGCCCGCCATAAGCATCAATATCGCGCGTGTGAATGCGGTCGTAAACAACCCCCACACACAGGAACAATGCGGCGGATACGACACCGTGCGATAGCATCTGGTAGATCGCGCCCTCAACCCCTTGAACATTTAAGGTGAATGTCCCGATGGTCACGAAGCCCATGTGCGCAATTGATGAATACGCAATCAGCTTCTTCATGTCTTCTTGGGCCAAGGCCACCAAAGACGTGTAAATCACAGCAATGATCGAAAGCGAGTAGATCAACGGCGTAAAATAGACGCTCGCTTCGGGCATCATGGGCAAAGAGAACCGCAAGAAGCCATAGCCGCCGAATTTCAACAACACACCCGCCAAGATTACGGAACCGGCGGTCGGTGCCTGAACGTGCGCGTCGGGCAGCCACGTGTGTACCGGCCACATCGGGACTTTGATCGCGAATGATGCAAAGAACGCCAGCCACATCCATTTCTGCATTTCGGATGGGAATGTATGCGTCAGCAATACAGTCATGTCGGTGGTCCCCGCATCGTAGTACATCGCCAACATGGCGATCAGCATCAACACGGAGCCCAGCAACGTATACAGGAACATCTTAAACGCAGCATAGACGCGTTCTTTGCCGCCCCAAATGCCGATGATAATGAACATCGGGATCAGCACCGCTTCGAAGAAGATGTAGAACAACATCATATCAAGGGCTGAGAACATGCCGATCATGAATGTTTCCAAGATCAGGAAACAAATCATGTATTCCTTCACCCGTTCTTTGATGGCGTCCCAACTGGCCAAAATACAGATCGGAACCAAAAGCGTGGTCAACAGAACGAACAGTACGGATATGCCATCGACGCCCATGTGATACGAAATACCAAACGCAGGCATCCATTCGACTTTTTCGACCCACTGGAATTCAGCAGTGGTCTTGTCGAAATTGAACCAAAGCACGAGCGACACCAGGAACACCGCGATCGATGTCCAAAGTGCGGTGAAACGGGTGTTTCGGGCCTCTACCTTGGGATCGTCATCACGAATAAACGCCAGGATCAGGACGGCACCGACCAGCGGCACGAACGTCAGGATCGAAAGGAGCGGAAAGTCAGTCATCGTTGGCTCTTACGCCCCCCTGGTGAAGATATACAGGCTGATCAGGAAAACGATGCCGATCAGCATGGCGAATGCATAGTGATATAGATACCCGGTCTGCAACGCGGACGCGCGACGGGCGAGGATTTTGACAGCCGAGGCGACGCCATCCGGCCCAACACCATCAATCAATGCGCCATCGCCCCCTTTCCAGAAGCTACGGCCAAGTGCGAAGGATGGACGGACAAAGATCTTGTCGTACAACTCGTCAAAGTACCATTTGTTGAGCAAGAACTGATAAACGCCTTGGAACTTGGTGGCGATCTGGCCAGGAATGTCCGGTTTCGCGACATACATCACGTAAGCTGCGGCGATACCGATGACTGTTACGATGATCGGAGAGTATACAACCCAAGTCGGAACGTGATGTGCGTCTGCGAGCGACGGGTGTGATGGCAACACAAGGATCGCGTCGCCCCAGAATTCGGCACGGCCATCGCCGACAAACAAGTCGTAGGTGAGCCACCCTGCACCGATCGCGCCGATCGCCAACACGAACAATGGGATCAGCATGACTTTTGGGCTTTCGTGGACGTGTGCCAGCACGGTTTCGTCGCAACGCGGTTTACCGTGGAAGGTCATGAACAACAGGCGCCAGGAATAGAACGCGGTCAGCAATGCAGCGGTGATACCCATCCAGAACGCATATTGCCCGACACCAGTTTGCGACGCATACGCGGCTTCTAGGACGATATCTTTTGAGAAATACCCAGAGAACGGTGGCAACCCGACAAGCGCCCACGATCCGACCCACATCAACCCATATGTGACAGGAATCATCTTCCAGATGCCGCCCATTTTGCGCATGTCCTGCTCGTCAGACATGGCATGGATCACAGCACCTGCGCCCAAGAACAACAGCGCCTTAAAGAAGCCATGGGTCATTAGGTGGAAAACACCAGCGGAATATGCGGAAACACCGCAGGCAAAGAACATGTAGCCCAACTGCGAGCATGTGGAATACGCGATCACGCGCTTGATGTCATTCTGCACGCAGCCAATGGTGGCTGCAAAGATCGCGGTCGATGCGCCGACGACGGTGACAACCGTCAGCGCCACATCGGAATATTCAAACATCGGCGACAAACGTGCGACCATGAACACACCGGCGGTGACCATTGTCGCCGCGTGGATCAACGCGGACACAGGGGTCGGACCCTCCATCGCGTCGGGCAGCCACGTATGTAGGCCCAACTGCGCGGATTTACCCATGGCACCGATGAACAACAGCAGACAGATGATGGTCAGCGCGTGGAATTCCATCCCAAACACATTCAGCATGGTGTCCGTGTGATCGGGCACCGACGAGAAGATCGTGTCCAGATGAACCGTATCAAACAGCAAGAACGTGGCGAAAATCCCAAGACCGAAGCCAAAATCCCCGACCCGGTTAACGACGAACGCCTTAATCGCAGCAGCATTCGCACTTGGTTTTTTGTACCAGAAACCGATCAACAGATAACTGGCGAGGCCCACACCTTCCCAGCCAAAGAACATCTGCACCAGATTATCGGCGGTGATCAGCATCAGCATCATGAAGGTGAACAGGCTGAGATAGGACATGAACCGCGGCACGGACGAGTCGTGATGCATGTAGCCCACGGAATAAACGTGAACCATGGCGGATACGACACAAACGACGATCATCATCACTGATGTCAGGGTGTCGACTTTCAGCGCCCAGGAAAATTCGAACGAGCCGGATTGAATCCATGTGAAGAGTTCGGTAGTGCGGGTATTCCCATTCAGGCCGACATCGATGAAAATCAACACCGCCAAAATCGCGGAAATGATCATCAACCCGCAGGTCACGACCTGCGATGCGACGTCCAGCTTGTGCTTGGCTTCTTTGTCCGCGCCGACGGTCGCGAACACCATAATGCCAGCAATCATCGAGCCGATGAGCGGCAGGAATACGAGGATTGTCTCGATCATGCGCCTTAGCCCTTCATCATGTTCACGTCTTCAACCGCAATCGACCCACGATTTCGGAAGAACACGACTAAGATCGCGAGGCCGATCGCTGCTTCGGCAGCGGCCACGGTCAGGACCAACATGGCGAAGATTTGGCCGACCAAATCACCCAAGTGACTGGAAAACGCGACGAGGTTGATATTTACCGCCAGCAGCATCAATTCGACGGACATCAAAATGACGATGACGTTTTTGCGGTTGAGGAAAATCCCAAAAATGCCGAGCGTAAACAGGATAGCAGAAACGGTCAGGTAGTGCCCGAGTCCAATTTCTAACATCAGATGCCCTTCCCAACTTCGACATCGCGAAGCTCGACGTCTTTAGAACTGCGTGTGACCTGTTCGTTGATGTTCTGTTTGCGTACACCTTCGCGTCGACGGTGTGTCAGCACGATAGCGCCAATCATTGCGACCAGCAGCACCATGCCCGCAGCCTGGAACAAGTATATATATTTAGTATAGAGCAACGCCCCGATGGCGTTGGTATTGGTCATCTGCGTGATTTCAGGTGTGGGTGCGGCTGATAACGCAGCGGCTTCTGGCGAGAATGCCCAGCCGCCCACGACGACCATCAATTCGACCAATAAAACCAAGCCGATCACGGCACCCATCGGCAAGTACTGCAAAAATCCTTGGCGCATTTCGACGAAGTTAATGTCGAGCATCATAACCACGAACATGAACAGCACCGCGACAGCACCGACGTAAACGACAACCAGCGTCATCGCCAGGAACTCAGCCCCCAGCAACACGAAAAGCCCTGCTGCATTGAAGAACGCAAGGATCAGGAACAGCACAGAGTGCACGGGGTTCTTGGCGGAAATCACCAAGACACCCGACGCTACGGCGACGAATGCGAATAGATAAAACGCAAGCGCTTCGATCATTTAACCCCCTCGCGCACCCTATCGGTAAGGTGCTTCGATCCTTAGTCGTTCGGCCAATTCGGTTTCCCAACGGTCACCGTTAGCCAGTAATTTATCTTTGTCGTACAATAGTTCTTCGCGCGTCTCGGCGGCGAATTCGAAGTTTGGACCCTCGACAATCGCATCTACAGGGCATGCTTCTTGGCATAAACCGCAATAAATGCATTTCACCATGTCGATGTCGTAGCGCGTGGTACGGCGAGAACCATCATCGCGGGGTTCAGCCTCAATCGTGATGGCTTGTGCTGGGCAAATGGCTTCGCACAATTTGCAGGCAATGCAGCGTTCTTCGCCATTTGGATAGCGCCGCAATGCGTGCTCGCCGCGAAAACGTGCTGACAGTGGGCCTTTTTCGTACGGATAGTTCACGGTCACCTTCTTGCGAAAGAAATATCGCAACGTCAGGGACATGCCCGAGACGAGCTCCGTCCAGAAAATGGTCTTTGCACCGTGGCCTAAAAAGCTCATGGTTTTTACCCTCTCCGCCCTAACCGATTGTCGGGGCCATATCGAACGTGACCAGCACGCCCGCAACAATAACAACAGCAGCCAACGATAGCGGCAGGAACACTTTCCAACCCAAGCGCATCAGTTGGTCATAGCGATACCGGGGGAATGTTGCCCGGATCCAAATAAAGATGAACAAACAGAACGCGATCTTCAGCGCCAGCCAGGCCGGACCTGGTAACCAGTTAAACGGCGCGATGTCGAATGGTGGCAACCAACCGCCGAGGAACAGCACAGCGGTCATCGCGGACATCAAGATCATGTTGGCGTATTCGCCCAAGAAGAACAGCGCGAAGGTCATCGCGGAATATTCGACGTTGTAACCGGCGACGAGCTCGGCCTCAGCCTCTGGCAAATCGAACGGATGACGGTTTGTCTCGGCCAAGGTTGAAACAAAGAAGATCACGGCCATTGGGAACAATGGAATGACGTACCACATGTCCCGCTGTGATTCGACAATCACCGACAGGTTCAACGAGCCGGCGCACAGCAGCACGGTGATGATGATCAAACCCATGGAGACTTCGTATGACACCATCTGCGCGGCAGAGCGCATAGCGCCTAAGAACGCGTATTTAGAGTTGGATGCCCAACCTGCCATCAAGATGCCATAGACACCGAGCGACGAAATCGCGAACAGATACAAAATACCGACGTTAATATCGGCCAACACCATCCCGGCATCGAAGGGAATGACCGCCCAGGCGACAATGGCCAAAATAAAGGTGATCATGGGGGCCAACACGAACACGCCACGGTTGGCGCCGGTTGGAATAACGGTTTCCTTCATGAACAGCTTGATGGCGTCGGCGATAGGCTGCAACAAGCCGAATGGTCCAACCACGTTCGGGCCTTTGCGCAACTGCATCGCGCCGATAATCTTGCGCTCCGCGTACGTCAAATAGGCGACCGAAGCCATAATCGGCAAGGTGATCGCCAAAATCTTCATGAGCATCCAAATGGCGGCCCATATGTCTGTTTGCATAAATTCAGCCATCGGTGCCTGTCTTCGCTTCTGATTGCGCTGCGAACGTCTCAACGCATTTTGCCATGGTCTCGGATGCCCGGCTGATCGGGTCAGTCATGTAGAAATTTTCAATCGGGCTGATGAACGGTGCGCTGCTGACGTCACCCGCTGTGCCAAACGCTTCCCAGTCCGCAGGTGACACCGTATCGATCCCCAGGAATGACGGGCGCGTATCAACCATTTTTGAGCGAACGGCTTTTAAATCATTGAATGGAATGGTCTTTCCTAGTGCATCCGATAGCGCGCGAATGATGGTCCAGTCCTCTCGCGCATCGCCCGGCGGAAACACACATAGGCGGCCCAATTGGACACGTCCCTCGGTATTGACCCAGGTGGCGTTCTTTTCGGTATAGGCTGCACCCGGCAAGATAACATCAGCGCGATGTGCACCGGCATCGCCGTGGTGACCCTGATAGATCACGAAGGCATCGCCAAGCGCGTTGCTATCAATTTCATCGGCACCCAACAGATACACAACCTCGACATCGCCACGGCCAGCGGCGGCGATGATTCCGTTTGTATCCAAACCACCCTCGCCCGGCACGAATTTCACATCCAACCCACCGACGCGGCCTGCCGCCGTATGCAACACGTTGAAGCCATTCCAACCACTGGATGACGAAATCATTTCGTATTTGTCGGCAATCTCGCGGCCCATGGCATGGATCGCGGCACCATCTTCGCGGGCCAATGCGCCCTGCCCCAGGATGATCATCGGTCGGTTCGCATTTTTTAAGATATCTGCGAACAACGAAGAGCCATCCAAAACGGCTTTCAACGCATCTGGTCCTGTTCCTAAGTGTTCGTAATCGTAGCGAAGGTCCGAAGCTTCGCCGATCACGCCAATGGGGAACTTGCCTTCCATAAAGCGTTTGCGAATGCGCGAATTCAATACGGCGGCTTCGATACGTGGGTTCGATCCGACGATCAGTAAAGCATCGGCGCTTTCGATCCCGGCAATCGTTGTGTTGAAGATATAACCAGCGCGTGCCGATGGATCGATTTGCGAACCATCCTGGCGGCAATCCATGTTTGCGGAACCGATGGTCTCCATCAATGATTTGAGGGCCGTCATCGCTTCGCAGTCGGCCTGATCGCCAGCAATAGCGGCGACTTTTGATCCATCCAAGCCATCCATGCGCTTGGCAATGGCGGCAAATGCGTCTTCCCAACTGGCAGGCTTGAGTTTGCCATCCACCCGGACATAAGGCTGATCAAGGCGTTGGCGACGCAAGCCATCACAAGCAAAGCGCGTTTTATCGGAAATCCATTCTTCGTTCACGTCTTCGTTCAAGCGCGGCAAAACGCGCATCACTTCAGAGCCACGGGCATCAACGCGAATGTTGGAGCCGACGGCATCCATGACATCGATGGTTTCAGTTTTCTTGAGTTCCCAAGACCGCGCGACGAAGGCATAGGGTTTGGAGGTCAATGCCCCAACCGGACACAAATCGATTACGTTCCCGGACATTTCTGAATCCAGGGCTTTTTCCAAGTACGTTGTGATTTCTGCGTGTTCGCCCCGATACAGCATCCCCATGTCGGTCACACCGGCGACTTCGGTCGAGAAACGCACGCAGCGTGTGCAATGAATACAGCGGGTCATGATCGTTTTGATCAACGGGCCCATTTCTTTGTCTTCGACGGCGCGCTTGTTTTCTTTGTAGCGCGAATGGTCGAGGCCATAGCCCATAGCTTGGTCTTGCAGATCGCACTCACCGCCTTGATCGCAAATCGGGCAATCGAGCGGGTGGTTGATCAACAGGAATTCCATCACACCCTTGCGCATTTTCTGCACTTCGGGGGTGTTGGTATGAATGACCATGCCATCGCCCACGGGCATCGCACAGGATGCAACAGGCTTGGGTGCGCGTTCCATCTGGACCAGACACATGCGGCAGTTACCAGCAATAGATAAGCGTTCGTGATAGCAGAAACGTGGGATTTCGACCCCCGCCTGCTCGCACGCCTGCAATACCGTCATTCCGGCATCGACTTCGATTTCCTGGCCGTCGATCGTAAGTTTAGGCATGGTTCTTCCTCTACCCCGCCCTATTCCGCCGCCTGCGAAGGCGCTTTTGACGCTGCAATTCGTTCTTCCATCACGGGGCGGAAGTGACGAATTAACCCTTGGATGGGCCAAGCCGCTGCATCGCCGAGCGCGCAGATGGTATGACCTTCAACTTGTTTGGTGACTTCGAGTAACAGATCGATTTCAGATGATGTCGCATCACCGTCGGCAATCCGGCCCATCATGCGCCACATCCAGCCCGTACCCTCGCGACAAGGTGTGCACTGACCACAGCTCTCATGCATGTAGAATTTGGACAAACGACGGATGGCGTAGATCAAATCGGTCGATTGATCCATCACCGTGACCGCAGCCGTGCCCAGACCCGACTGCACTTCGCGTAATGAATCGAAATCCATCAAGACGGTCGAACACGTGTCTTTAGGTAACAATGGCACCGATGATCCGCCGGGGATCACGGCCAACAGGTTGTCCCAGCCACCACGCACGCCACCAGCATGCTTTTCGATGAGTTCTTTGAGCGGAATGCCCATTTCCTCTTCGACGGTGCATGGCTTGTTGACGTGACCGGAAATGTTGAAAAGCTTGGTGCCTGTATTGTTCGGGCGACCGATACCAGCAAACCATTCAGCACCGCGGCGCAGGATGGTTGGAACGACGGCAATACTTTCGACGTTGTTCACCGTTGATGGGCAGCCCCAAACACCTACGTTCGCGGGGAATGGCGGCTTCATCCGGGGTTGGCCTTTTTTACCTTCAAGGCTTTCGATCAATGCGGATTCTTCGCCGCAGATATAGGCCCCTGCCCCGCGATGGATATAGAAATCGAACTTCCATCCGGTGCCACACGCGTTGTCACCGATCAGGCCGTTTTCATAAGCTTCGTCGACAGAGCGCTGTAAAGCCTCGGCTTCGCGGTAAAATTCACCACGGATATAGCAATATGCGGCGTGTGCGTTCATCGCGAACGAGGCGATTAGCGCCCCTTCTATTAGTTTTTGCGCATCATGGCGCATGATCTCGCGGTCTTTGCAGGTACCCGGTTCGGATTCGTCCGCGTTGATGATCAAATAATGCGGACGCTCGCCCACTTCTTTGGGCATGAACGACCATTTCATGCCGGTCGAGAACCCTGCACCGCCGCGACCACGCAATCCGGATGCCTTAACGCGTTCGATGATTTCTTCGCGGCCAAGCTCAATCAGGGCCTTGGTGCCATCCCAGTCACCCCGTGCACGGGCACCGGACAGGCTTGCGTCCTCGAGACCATAGATGTTTGTAAAGATGCGGTCTTCGTCTTTAAGCATCAGGACTCCCCTTTCCCGGTGACGCTCTCGGCGCGGGCAGGCTCTTGGTGTTCAAGGCTGGTCATGCCGCCAATGGGCTCGCAGGAATGACGTCCGACTTGTGATCCTGTTTTCGGTGTTTCACCAGCACGGAGCTGGTCGAAAATCTGTTTGGTGGAGTCACTGTCTAAGTCTTCATAATAATCGTCGTTGATTTGTATCATCGGCGCGTTCACGCAGGCACCCAGGCACTCGACCTCTAACAACGAAAATATGCCGTCTTCGGATGTTTCGCCGGATTTGATGCCCAATTCGTCGTGGCAGACTTTCATAATGTTGTCTGAGCCACGCAACCAGCATGGGGTCGTGCCGCAGACTTGTACGAAGTACTTTCCCATCGGTTTCAAATTGTACATCGTGTAGAAAGATGCGACCTCAAGAACACGGATCGCCGGCATATCAAGATAATCCGCGATGTATTCCATCGCAGGCATTGGCAACCAACCGCCGCACTGACGTTGCGCGATATCCAATAGCGGCATCACGGCAGAACGCTGATTGCCTTTTGGGTATTTAGCAATGGCGGCGTCGGCCAAGGCTTTGGCTTCAGCATTAAACTCAAACGGCTCGTCCGCGCCGTGAACTCTATCGGCGTTTTTCATCGGTCGATCTCCCCGAACACGATATCGACAGAGCCAATGTTGGCGACCACGTCAGCCAGCATGTGCCCTTTGGACAGCAGCTCTGTCGCTTGCAAAGATGCGAACCCAGGGGCGCGAATTTTGCAGCGGTATGGTTTGTTTGTGCCATCGGATATCAGATAAACAGCGAACTCACCCTTGGGGGCCTCAACAGCGGTGTAGGTTTCACCGGCTGGGACTTTGAACCCTTCGGTATAAAGTTTGAAATGGTGGATCAGCGCTTCCATCGAATGCTTCATCTCGCCACGCGTCGGCGGTGTGACTTTGTGGTCGATAGATTTCGCAGGACCACCCGGCATGTTCTCAATTGCTTGTCGCATGATGCTCACGCTTTCGCGCATTTCCAACATCCGGACGATGTACCGGTCATAGCAGTCGCCATTTTTACCGACTGGGATCTTAAAGTCGTATTTCTCGTAGCCGTCGTAGGGCTGAGATTTACGAAGATCCCATGCCACGCCAGACGCGCGGATGTTCGCCCCGGTAACACCCCAGTCTTGGCACTGTTCGGCGGTGATCACTCCGATATCGACAGTACGCTGCTTGAAAATCCGGTTTTCAGTCAGCAGTGTTTCCATGTCATCCAGAATTTGGAGGAAATCTGGGCACCACGCGTGAATGTCATCCAGCAAATCTTGTGGCACATCAAATGCGACGCCGCCTGGACGGAAGTAATGCAAGTGCATACGAGCGCCACAGGCCCGTTCGCAAAATTCCATCAGTTTTTCGCGGTGCTCGAACGCCCACAACATCGGCGTCATCGCACCCACATCTAGCGCAAATGCACAGATGTTCATCAGGTGGTTCAGCAAACGTCCGATTTCAGCGTACAAAACCCGAATCGCTTGGCCGCGGGCCGGCACTTCAAGGCCCATGAGCTTTTCGATGCCGAGCGCAAATGCGTGTTCTTGGTTCTGCGGCGACGAATAATCCAGACGATCAAAGTACCCGACCGCTTGCACGTAAGTTTTGTTTTCGATCAGCTTTTCAGTACCACGATGCAGCAGGCCGATGTGCGGATCGGCACGTTCGACGACCTCGCCGTCCATCTCCAGGACCAGACGAAGCACACCGTGCGCCGCAGGGTGCTGCGGACCAAAGTTAATGTTGAAGTTCTTGATCTGAGTCTCAGCCACTTATGATGCCTCCTTCTCGGGTGCATCTTCGTCCGCGTCTTCGGCTTTTTCATCGCCCGGCAGCATGCGTTGCACGCCTTCCCATGGGGACATGAAATCAAACGAACGGTATTCCTGGGTCAATTTCACAGGCTCATAGACGACGCGCTTTTGTTCATCATCGTAACGAAGTTCAACATACCCTGTCAGCGGGAAATCCTTGCGCAGTGGATGACCTTCAAACCCGTAGTCGGTCAGGATGCGGCGCAAATCGGGGTGATCGTTAAACGCGATCCCGAACATGTCCCAGGCTTCGCGCTCCCACCAGTTGGCGGCGTTAAACAATGACGTGGCACTATCAACGGGGGTGTCTTCGTCGGTCCGCAATTTCAGACGGATACGCTGGTTATGCGCCATCGACAGCAAATTGTAGACGACTTCGAATCGCTCGTCTTCTTCGGGATAGTCGACGCCGCACACGTCCAGCAATGTCGTGAACTGGCAATTGGCGTCGTCACGAAGGAATTTCAGAACCTTCAGAATGCTATCGCGCTTCACTTGCAGGCATAATTCACCCAGGCGGCCTTCTTGTTCAATGACCACGTCACCTAAAGTGTCGCAAATATAGTCACCGAGTTCTTTTAAAGCTTGATCCATTAAGCTGATATCCCAGACCTGTCCCGTGATTAACGGAACAAGGTTCCTGTACGTTTGATCTTTTTCTGCAATTGCAGGACGCCGTAAACCAACGCTTCTGCAGTTGGCGGGCATCCGGGTACGTAGACATCGACAGGAACCACACGGTCACAGCCACGAACCACCGAATAGGAATAGTGATAATAGCCACCGCCGTTGGCGCAGGACCCCATAGAGATCACATAGCGCGGTTCTGGCATCTGATCATATACCTTGCGAAATGCGGGTGCCATTTTGTTGGTCAATGTCCCGGCAACGATGATCACATCGGATTGGCGCGGGCTGGGACGCGGCACAATACCAAAGCGGTCCAAATCATACCGGCTGACATATGCATGCATCATTTCAATCGCGCAGCAGGCCAAACCAAACGTCATCGGCCATAGCGACCCGGTACGGGCCCAGTTGACCAGTTTATCAACGTTGGCGACGACAAAGCCTTTGTCCTGCAACTCACCGGTGACCTGGCGGAGGATTTCATCCTGCTCAATCCCTGGCCCGAGTGGTTGTGCCAAGGCTTGTTCCTGGACTTCAATTTTGTCGCTTACTCCCATTCGAGAGCTCCTTTACGCCATTCGTAGACGAATCCGATCGTTAAAATGCCTAAGAACACCATCATCGACCAAAAGCCGAGCATGCCGATGTTCCCGAGTGATATTGCCCACGGAAACAAGAAGGCGACTTCGAGATCGAAAATGATAAAAAGAATGGCGACCAAGTAAAACCGCACATCAAATTTGTGGCGGGCATCATCGAATGCTTCGAACCCACATTCGTAAGCCGAGTTTTTTTCGACGTCTGGCCGCTGAGGCGCAACGATATAAGAGCCGCCCACAGCGACACAGGCTATGACGATAGCGATTCCCAGAAATACTAGGATCGGCAAATATTCGCTCAATAAGCTATCCAACGAACCGTCTCCCCTCGGTTGATGTCGCTTGTTTAAATGCCGTCCGACACTCACCACGGAACGGGCTCACCTCAATGCTGTATTCTTGCCCCACTAGCCCCTATTTATCAATGCTTTGTCTGACATTCGGAGGACTTTTTTCAATTGACGGTATGACGTGTGATCGAGCGAAAAAATAGGGCACGCAAATGCGTTGCGAATGATTTTCAACAACCAATTTTTATAGGAAAAGTGGCGGGAGTGACGGGACTCGAACCCGCGGCCTCCGGCGTGACAGGCCGGCGCTCTAACCAACTGAGCTACACCCCCATGTGATGCAAATAAGTACGCTGCATCGCCTGACGGACGGCTTGATCTAAAGCACACCCATTAGGGTGTCAAGCGATCAACTTGGATGATTTCACAATTAAATGACGTTGTCCGAAATTCTTATCGAGACGCTGGCTCTGATGGGAAATCAAAGATCGACAGAACATGCTGGACGCCAGCCAGATCTTTGCCGCGCACCGGTAAATGAAGCACCTCGACCGGGAAGTAGGCGTTGTAAAGGCCGCGCACCAGCATGGCCTTTTGCCATTGCGGTTGTTGTGTTTGCATGACGTTGCGAAAGCCCTCTATGAGCTTCTGACCAAAGCATGGCGGCAGATAATCTTGGATCGCCTTGCCTGTACCCTCAAATGCGAACCGCCAGGTGAGTTCGCCACCCCAATAGCGATTCTTGAAATCTTCGTCTTTTGCGGCCAAATCGACGAGCGCTATATATGGCGCGATCTCATAGATATTCATCAATTCGATATCGCAAAGACCTGGCAATTCATCGACGGCGGCTTTACGCGCATCCCAAAAGCTTTTGAGCATCTGTGTACGCGGAGACATTTGTTGGAAATATAAATCAAGATCCAGCGCAGGACCCGCGATGGTGGCCTGGGGGCCTCCCAATTCTTCTGATATGGTGGTCATGTCTATCGGCTTTCTGCCTACTGCATGTGTTTATCGTAAACAGAGTATGACCGCAGAACATGACGGGTGCCTGACAGAGCGTATCTATCTAGCGAAAATAGGTTTTATCACGGAGAGGAAATGGTGGGTGATGACGGGCTCGAACCGCCGACATTCACGGTGTAAACGTGACGCTCTACCAACTGAGCTAATCACCCATTGCGGGCATGATATACTGCCCTGTTGGTAAATGAGCAAGTCTAAGTCGCAGAGAAATATTCAGTAATCTCATAAAAACGAAAACGCCGGCCCAAACGGGCCGGCGCGTTCTAAAAGCTTATCGGACGGCGCTTAGTTGACGGCGTCTTTAAGACCTTTACCTGCTTTGAACTTAGGTTGTTTCGAAGCAGCGATTTGGATGGTCTCACCCGTACGTGGGTTACGACCAGTTGTCGCTTTGCGGTTCACTACAGTAAATGTGCCGAAGCCGACGAGACGTACATCGTCACCGCCCTTGAGTGAGCCAGTGATTGTGTCGAACACAGCGTCTACTGCTTTGGCAGCGTCTGCTTTCGTGAGTTCAGAAGAGTCTGCAACTGCAGCAACGAGATCATTCTTGTTCATGGCGTTAAGCCCCCTTTATCAAGGTTGTGTAAAAAGCTCAGAGCATCATCACGAGATAGCTTTTTGTCATCAGCACGTTCCGTGTGCTCTGGTAGGAAATCTACGTCTGTGCGGCTTTGAGCGTCAATCAAACCCCAATCTAAAAACCGCAGAAATCCGGGCATTTTTATGTATTTCCCTGTAAGCTGCGGTAAACAAACAGGTTTTTCCAGTCGACTAAATTGTGGTAATTCGTTGCATTGGGCCTGAAAAACCCGAAACCCCCGGATTTCTGCGGAAAACAACGGGAATCTGGCTTCCGATTCGTTTTTGACTGCCTCAGGTGGGGACAGAGAAAATGTGATGCTGAATCAAGTTCAGCATGACGGATAAGAATACAAAGATTGCTATGTTACTGTCACCCTGAACTCGATTCAGGGTCTCATCACCAATTGAACAACCAAACAAAAAAGGCGCCCACCGAGGGACGCCTTTTAGATTAACTGCGATGAAGGCTTAGTGTTTTACAACACCATTCGCGCCCTCTTCACCGGAGCGGGATGCGAGAGCCGCGGCTTCGGCCTCGTCCTCTTCTGTCCACTCAATCGGTGTCATGGGTTGGGCAAGTGCGCGCTCTAATACTTCGTCAACAAGAGATACAGGAACGATTTCCAAGTTGTCTTTGATGACGTCAGGGATATCGGCCAAATCTTTCTCGTTTTCTTGTGGGATCAGCACCGTCTTGATGCCGCCACGCAACGCTGCAAGAAGTTTCTCTTTCAGGCCACCGATGGCGAGTACCCTGCCCCGTAATGTGACCTCGCCCGTCATGGCGACATCTTTGCGAACGGGGATACCCGTCAGCACCGACACTATTGATGTGGTCATGCCGACGCCAGCTGATGGCCCATCTTTGGGAGTCGCACCTTCTGGAACGTGCACGTGGATATCGCGCTGGTTAAACAAGGGTGGCTTGATGCCGAACGTATGTGACCGAGACTGAACGAATGACCGTGCAGCCTGGATGCTTTCTTGCATCACATCACCCAGTTTACCGGTGATCGTCATTTTACCCTTACCCGGCACCATGACGGATTCGATATTTAGCAGCTCACCGCCGACTTCTGTCCATGCCAAGCCGGTGACAACCCCCACTTGATCGTCGGCCTCGACTTCGCCAAAACGGTATTTCTTGATACCGGCGTAGTCATCGACATTTTTCTCGGTGACAGCTACGCTCTCGGTCTCACCCATCAAGATTTCTTTCAGGGCCTTGCGGATTAAGTTTGCCAATTCACGTTCCAGGTTACGCACACCGCTTTCTTTGGTGTAGTAGCGGATTAAATCGACAAGGCCTTTTTCGGAAATCGACCATTCGCCATCTTTGACGCCGTGCTTTTCCATCTGGCGTGGGATCAGGTGACGTTTTGCGATCTCGACTTTCTCATGCTCAGTGTAACCGGACAGGCGAATGATTTCCATTCTGTCCAGCAATGGTCCAGGCATGTTAAGCGTGTTGGCGGTGGTCACGAACATGACGTCCGACAGATCATAATCCACTTCGAGGTAATGATCGTTGAATGTGGTGTTTTGCTCGGGGTCTAACACCTCAAGCAACGCCGACGCTGGGTCGCCGCGCCAGTCATTGCCCATTTTGTCGACCTCATCCAACAGAAATAGTGGGTTGGATGACTTGGCTTTCTTCATGGACTGAATGATTTTGCCCGGCATGGAGCCGATGTAGGTCCGACGGTGACCACGTATTTCAGATTCGTCACGCACACCACCCAAGGACATGCGGACAAAGTTACGCCCTGTCGCCGTTGCGATTGATTTACCTAACGACGTTTTACCAACCCCAGGAGGGCCCACGAGGCACAGAATAGGTCCGGTCACTTTGTTGACGCGTTGCTGAACCGCCAAATACTCGACGATCCGCTCTTTGACCTTTTCCAAACCATAGTGGTCTTCGTTCAAGACCTTTTCGGCGGCGGCAATGTCCTTTTTGACGCGCGTCCGTTTTTTCCACGGAATACCGAGCATCCAATCCAGATAGTTCCGAACAACAGTCGCTTCGGCGGACATTGGCGACATGTTCTTGAGCTTTTTCAACTCGGCCAAGGACTTTTCTTTGGCTTCTTTGGAAAGCTTGGTTTTTTCGATCTTTTCCTCGAGTTCAGCAGTTTCGTCTTTGCCGTCCTCGCCCTCGCCGAGTTCTTTCTGAATGGCTTTGAGTTGCTCGTTCAAATAATACTCGCGCTGGGTTTTCTCCATTTGCCGCTTAACGCGGTTGCGGATTTTCTTTTCGACCTGCAGCACACCGATTTCGGCTTCCATGAAGCCCAGAACGCGCTCTAAGCGTTCGATCACACTTTCGACTTCCAGAAGCTCTTGTTTTTCGGAAATCTTGATTGCCAAGTGCGATGCGACCGTATCGGCCAGCTTTGACGGGTCTTCGATCTGATTGACCGAAACCAACACCTCTGGTGGGATTTTTTTGTTCAGTTTGATGTAGCCTTCAAACTGACTGACCACAGATCGGGAAATGGCTTCTAGCTCTTGCTCATCACCCAATGCTTCGGGGATGCGAGTGGCTTGCACTTCAAAATAATCATCTGTGCGTGTGAACGAGTCGATTGATGCACGCTGCATGCCTTCGACCAGGACTTTTACGGTACCATCGGGCAATTTCAATAATTGAAGGACGGTCGACACAGTACCAATCTGGTAGATGTCGTCCTTGCCC
This sequence comes from Rhodospirillales bacterium, assembly GCA_965659695.1. GTDB lineage: Bacteria > Pseudomonadota > Alphaproteobacteria > Rhodospirillales > Casp-alpha2 > UBA4479. Next base: position 6,802 of record CBFHXC010000044.1, on the reverse strand, counting down.
GGATCGTCATCAGCCGCATTCTTTTGCGCGACCAACAGGATTTGTTTGTCATCATTCATCACGTCTTCGAGGGCACGTACCGATTTCTCGCGACCGACAAACAGCGGCACGATCATGTGTGGAAAAACGACGATGTCCCGCAATGGAAGGACTGGGAAGGAATCTGATTTTTCGTTGGTTGTCATTTAATAGCTCCGTTAAGAGCGCACGAACCATATCCCCCGATAATGTAATACGTGCGATCTAGCGTTGATTGTTACTTAGAAAATGGGCTGTCGAAGCATGATGTGCAAGAGGTAACGACTAAGCATAAACCGCTATTATCGCAGCGCAACAAATCTAAATATAGTTATGCTGGACGCTATCTATAACAATATGCTGTGAAACTTACCCATTCATAAGCATCCGCAGCAAACGCACGTCATCGCACATTCCTGTGAATACGTCGTCAAGTCATTGAAAAGACAGAAACCTTTAGGACGCTGACGCTTCTTCTTCTGATGCGCGATCAGCGTATATGAAGAGTGGCAAGGCACCGTCATCGACTGTGTCCTGGTTAATGACAACCTCTTCGACACCGTCAAGGCCTGGCAAATCGAACATGGTGTCTAACAAGATATTTTCCATGATCGAGCGCAAACCACGAGCACCGGTCTTGCGTTCCACCGCGCGCTTCGCAATCGAGTCGAGGGCGTCTTCACGGAACGTCAGGCCGACATCTTCCATCTCAAACAAGCGTTGATATTGCTTTACCAGCGCATTCTTCGGCTTGGTCAAAATTTCTATAAGCGCTTCCTCGTCCAAATCTTCGAGGGTCGCGAGTACGGGCAAACGACCAACGAATTCTGGGATCAGGCCGAATTTCAGCAGATCTTCTGGTTCGACTTCGGCAAGTATTTCGCCAGTGTTACGATCATCTTGCCCCCGAACATCGGCACCAAAGCCGATACTGGTGCCGCGACCACGGGCAGCGATAATTTTATCCAGTCCAGCGAACGCGCCGCCGCAGATGAACAAGATGTTGGTCGTGTCAACCTGAAGGAATTCTTGTTGCGGATGCTTGCGACCACCTTGTGGTGGAACAGATGCAACAGTGCCCTCCATGATTTTCAACAGCGCCTGCTGCACGCCCTCGCCGGATACATCACGTGTGATCGACGGGTTGTCAGATTTGCGGCTGATCTTATCGACCTCATCGATATATACGATCCCGCGCTGGGCCCGCTCAACATTGTAATCGGCTGACTGCAACAGTTTCAGGATGATGTTTTCAACGTCCTCGCCCACATAACCGGCTTCGGTCAATGTGGTGGCGTCCGCCATCGTGAACGGCACATCCAAGATGCGCGCCAGAGTTTGGGCTAGCAACGTCTTGCCACAACCGGTCGGACCGACCAATAGTATGTTCGACTTTGCCAATTCAACTTCATTGGTTTTGCCGCCTTGTCCCAACCGCTTATAGTGGTTGTGAACAGCGACCGAGAGAACGCGCTTCGCACGTTTCTGCCCAATCACATAATCATCCAATACCGTGCAGATATCCATCGGCGTTGGAACACCCTCTCCGGATTTGACCAGATTGGTTTTATGTTCTTCGCGAATGATGTCCATGCAGAGCTCAACACATTCATCGCAGATGAATACGGTGGGGCCTGCAATTAACTTACGGACTTCGTGTTGGCTTTTCCCACAGAACGAACAATAAAGTGTGTTCTTAGAATCACCACCGCTGCCGGATTTACCGCTCATTTGGACTCCTTGATCGGCGCAAAATTATCATTGTGTATATGTTAGACGGCGCATCGGGGGGCACACAATCCCCAAATGCATGTTCTCAAGAATGGAAATAGTCACCATCCATGAGGGCCAAAACGATAAATCGACCTTAACTTTAGTCTTCGGTCTTTGGACGCTCGGTCACAACTTCGTCGACTAAGCCGAATTCTTTGGCTTCGTCCGCACTCATGAAGTTGTCACGGTCCATCGCTTTTTCGATCGTTTCGATATCTTGACCAGTATGTTCAACATACAAATTATTCAACCGTTCCCGTATCTTAAGAATTTCACGGGCTTGGATTTCGATGTCTGATGCCTGACCCTGTGCACCACCCGATGGTTGGTGAATCATGACCCGTGAATTGGGCAACGCATAACGCTTGCCCTTCTCGCCCGCGCTCAACAAGAACGACCCCATGGAAGCGGCTTGGCCCACACACACGGTCGAAATTTCTGGGCGGACATATTTCATCGTGTCGTAAATCGCGAGGCCAGCAGTCACCACGCCACCCGGAGAATTAATATAAAATGAAATATCTTTATCTGGATTCTCGGATTCCAGGAACAGCAGCTGGGCACAAATCAAGCTGGCGACGTCATCATGAACAGGGCCGGTCAGGAAAATGATCCGCTCCTTGAGCAGGCGCGAGTAAATATCGTATGCGCGCTCTCCCCGGTTCGTGGTTTCCACCACCATCGGGACTAGTGAATTCATTCGAACGTCAAATACGTCGGACATGTAGTGCCTCGTTTCCGTTTGTGTCTATCAATTGCTCAACCGAGATAATCCGCTGACGCCCTGCATGCAAGTCAGATGTCATGCACATTGAGGTCCTTGGAAAAGAAACGGGGTATCTCAACATTTGAAATACCCCGTTTTGAACGCTGAGTTCACCGGTAAACCGGTAAACAAGACTGCGAATTAGGCGTCGCCCGTGTCGGCGTCATCTTTTTTCTTCGCAGCGGCTTTCTTTGCTGGGGCCTTTTTCTTGGCATCGGCTTTTTTCTTAGGTGCAGCTTTTTTCTTGGCCGCTGGCTTTTCTTCCACCTCAGCTTCGGCTTGAAGAACTTTTACCAATTCGTCCATGGTCGTCGGTTTTTCAGAAACCTTGGCCATCTCAAGAACAAAATCGACGATCTTGTCTTCGAACATCGGTGCCGCAGCCTGTTGAAGGGCTTCTGGATTGTTTTTGAAGTACTCGAGGACTTGCTGCTCTTGGCCAGGATACTTTCTGGCTTCCTGCATCATCGCCCGGTTCATATCTTCTTGGCCGACTTGAATGTTGTTCTGTTGACCAATTTCAGAGAGCAATAGACCGAGGCGAACGCGGCGATCAGCCATAGCGCGGAACTCTTTGTCGTCCTCGTCGCTTGGCTCAATAGCATGTGCTTCTTCTGGATTATCACCCTGCGAATGATCCGCTGCCGAGCCGTGCTGCTCGTGCTGCCATTGGTGCAAGATCGATTGGTACTCGCCCTCGGCCAGCTTTGGTGGGACCTCGAACGTGACCTCGTCAGCCAGTGTATCGAGCAATTGCTTTTTGACCTGCATGCGCGCGTATTCTTTGAACTCGCGGCTTTGCTCTTCTTTGATCATATCGCGCAGTTTGTCGAGGTCTTCAGCACCGGCTTTTTTGGCCAGTTCATCATCGATTGGCGACTGGGTTGTTTCACGAATTTCGTGAAGTTTGACCTCAAACGTGGCGTCTTTACCGGCCAATTCCTCAGCGCCGTATTCTTCAGGGAATGCGACTTTGACCTCAGTATCGGTGCCGACATCCAAGCCGACCAACTGATCTTCGAAGCCAGGAATAAAGCTGCCAGAGCCGAGCTCAAGTTCGTAGCCTTCGGCGGCACCACCAGCAAACGGTTCGTCACCAATTTTACCAAGGAAGTCGATGACAACGACGTCACCCGCTTTACTCTTGCGCTTTTTCTTGATGGGCTCAGATGTTTTATTGGCATCAGCGATACGCTGCAGCGCCTCTTCAACTTCTTTGTCATCAACCTTTGGCGTCATCCGCTCAAGCTCGATCTTACCGAAATCTGGAACAGTAATTTCAGGCAGGATGTCGAACGTCATGGTGTATTCGAGATCTTTGCCGTCTTCGTATTGGTCCAGTTCAAATTCTGGCTGGCCTGCAGGGCGAACGCCTTTTTCTGCAATCGCTTGTTGAGCGGAAGATGACACAGCACCTTCGAGAACTTCACCCATCAGGGCTTGGCCATAGCGCTTTTTCAGTACTTTGACTGGCACTTTACCTGGGCGAAAGCCCGGCATTTGTGCGGTTTTTGCGATCTCTTCCAGACGGGTGGACAGCTTCTCTTCAATCTCGCTGGCGGGCAGTGCGATTTTGTATTCGCGGCTCAAGCCTTCGGATTTGACTTCGGTTACCTGCATCAGAATTCCAGACACTCAATGTAATTGACGTTGTTATTGACGGTCGGCGACGCGCTTCGCATCGCAGCGATTCACTCTAAAAATTGGTGCGGGTGGAGGGACTTGAACCCACACGACCGAAGTCACAGGTACCTAAAACCTGCGTGTCTACCAATTCCACCACACCCGCAGTCGCTGTGAGTTGCGAGCCAATTAAGGCACAGACCCTCAGCGGAGCGACACTCTACTTATTTCGCCCTCGCTGTCAAACACTGCAAAAACGGTTTAAATCAACAAATTTTCGATGGTTTTTTAGGATCGAGATCATCAAAGAAATTGTCTGAGTGGATGATCAGCCTTTGATGAGACCGCGCACCCCACTGGAGGCACTGACACCTCCCTTGGAATGATAATTCTCATGGTTCTCTTCAATCTTGGACAAGCGATACAAGTAATTGACCATCATCCCTGCTGCTTGGTCGAAGCCCTTTGGGGCTGTATCGCCCAACCAATTGATGCGCTCAACACTCGCCCCATTGGATAGATGAAAGTGTGCGACGGGGTCTAGGGTACGTTCAACGCGCTTTTCTTCAGTCAAATACTTGGCACATAAGCGCATCAAGGGGACGCGCAATGCTTCAGAAACCGCTTCGTCATGATGCCAGTGCGGTTCATTCATGAGAGCTCTCAGCAAACCTTTAGATCCCTTGCCTTTCTCGGCAACGGCCTTCAGGGCCTTACGTTCATTGGGTAGCAATATCTTGGGCTTGCCCTCACCTATTTGATTGTCCAGCCAGCGTCGGAAACCGGGGACCGGTGACAGAGTCGAGAATGTCTTAAGGTTATCCAATTCGCTCATCAACTGATTAACGACACGTTTGATCAAGAAATTGCCGAAACTGATCCCGGCCAAGCCGCGCTGGCAGTTGGAAATTGAATAGAAGATGGCCGTGTCCGCCTTGGTGGGATCCTGCACCGGCGCCGACTCATCTAAAAGTTCTTGGACGTTTCCGGCGATCCCATTGACCAGCGCCACTTCGACGAAAATCAAGGGCTCATCCTGCATGCGCGGGTGAAAGAAACCGAAGCATCTGCGATCCACGTCCAGTCTGTTTTTCAGATCATCCCAGCTTTCGATGGCATGGACGGCTTCATAGGCGATCAGCTTTTCTAGGATCACGGCAGGCGTTTTTTCCCAAGAAATCCGGCGTAATTCGAGCAGATCAACGTCGAACCATGAAACCAAAATCCGCCGCAAATCTCGCTCCAGAGATTTCAACGCGCGGTCTTCCTTCATTAGCTTCAAAATCTCGGCCCGCATATCAACTAAAAACTTAACACCATCAGGTAAGCTATTGAATTGACGTAATAACCTAAGGCGTGGAGCTTCAAGAGCTTTATGCAATTTGTATTCAGCATCTCGGCGTTCATCGTCATCGACAGCCAATTGAACGGCATCGATCCCGGACTCAATTTCATCAGGATCGGTATCAAATTCATGCGCCATCACGCTCAAGAAACGATGCCGCCCCGTTTCGTCGAGTGCGAGATATACCTGACCGAGCTTGGCGGTCTCTGAGCGAGCAGAGACCTCTCCGCCCTTGTGATCCAGGCATGCGCGCATCTGTTTGCGTAGCGTTTCCAGATCAGAATCGGGCAAGTGTGGCCGATCAACGGCGGTGCTGACATCATAAGATGCGCCTGCGATCGTACGCCAACCATTGCGCAAGTTGCGCACGGTGCGGTCTAATATACTTATTGATTCTCCGTCCATAGAGTAAAGGTGTCCTATTCGTCTTCGAATCGCAACCCGTGCCACAAAAATGTGACAAAAATTTGGCTCAGGTTGGAATGATTGATTTCAGCGCTTGCTGCAGCCCGTCGGCTAGGTCTTCAGCGATTAAGCCGGGGCCAATGTGTTAGCAGCCCGACCGTGAAGCCAGACACCCGCAGATGCGGCATCGAATATGTCCTGCCCATTCGCGACGCGTGCTGAAATAATCCCAGCCAACGCATCACCGGATCTTGCCGTCGCCAGCCAAGGCGGCGCATTGCAATTGATCCGGGCGCGTCCATCCGGTGCGGCAATAACGGTATCCGCACCCTTTAGAACAATCACCGCATTTGCTTTTTTCGCGGCTTGGCGTGCACGGGATACCTTGTCGCCTTGAATGCTGCCAAACAATCTGGCGAATTCGCCGTCGTGGGGCGTCATGATGACCGGGCCTTGGATGTTAGAAAACAATGCGTCGGGCGTATCTGAAAAAGATGTCAGAGCATCCGCATCCAAAATCACACGCTTATCGGGGTATTTCAGCGCGGTCAAAACCAAGTCTTTGGTCGCATCGCCCACCCCCAGACCTGGCCCCAAAAGAACCGTGTTTCGCCGCTGATCGGCAATCGACTGTGCGAAGTCGTCGCGCGCTTCGACCAGATTACCGGGGGTGCCCGTCGCGTAGATCGGAAAACTGGCAGGCGGCACGGCCAATGTGACCAGCCCGGCCCCTGCCTGACGCGCTGCCGTCGCTGCAATGCGGGCGGCACCGGTCATGGTTTCGCCGCCTGCGATGACTAGGGTCAGAACTCATTAACCATTAATTGATTCAATGATTTGGAACTCAATATAGGAGATTTCAGATCATGAGA
>CBFHXC010000043.1:0-24052 GCA_965659695.1 Rhodospirillales bacterium | reverse complement strand
AGTTGCTCAAAGAGCTTTTCTTGTTCTAAGGGCATTGTTAGACACTCGGTGATGCCGGTGCTCATAACTCGTTTTCTGCTCTTTTCTGCCTGGTTATGACTGAGCACGATCAAGGGGATATGACTGGTCTCTGGGCATTCCTTGATCGCTTGGATAAGACGCAACCGGGCGTCTTCATCTTTGTCCATATCGACGAACACGACATCGGGAAGAATCTTCACGATTTGATCAATCTGATCAGTGCCAATAGACCGCCAAGTAAAGTCAATATCTGCAAAATCACTCAATGTCGTTTCTAACAATTCTGTGTTGATGGTACTTTGGTTCAGATGCAAAACGCGTAAATTACCGTCTTTAATTTCGGAGACCGATTGCGCTTTAGCTCTAGCTACATCAATAACGTCGTCAGAGTGTTTCTTGTCCGCAACCGGCAGTGAAAACCAAAACGTTGTTCCAGAACTGGTACCACTTTCGAAGCCGAGGCGACCGCCCATTTCTTCAATAATAGCTTTGGAAATGGTCAGGCCAATGCCCGTACCTTCGATGTCTGATTTTTCCATGCCAAGTCGAGAGAAAGCAGAAAAAAGTTCCGCTTTCTTAGCCTCTGGAATTCCATATCCATTGTCCGTGACAATAAATTTTACATGCCCGTCGCCAGTCAATTCTGCATCGAAAGCTACAGTCCCTTTTTCCTTTGTGTATTTGATTCCGTTCGAAGCAAAGTTCAAAAGAACTTGGCGTACCCGGGTCGGGTCGGCGCTGACATCTGGAATCACATCTGAAACATTTTCTGAGAGCTTTAACTTTACTTCACGGGTAATAGCCAAGTAAAAGGCTGCTTAGATGGTATCCGTTATGGCGTCTTTCACACTCACGGATCCGATTGACATGGAGAGGCTTCCAGACTCAATTTGCGCCAGATCCAGGACATCGCCTATCAAACTCAACAAGTGGTTGCCGGAGCCAACAATCTGATCGACGAAACGTTCTTGTCGCTCACTCAGATTACCCTGCCCGTCTCGCTCCAGGAGTTGAGCAAACCCCAAAATAACGTGAAGTGGCGTGCGCAACTCATGGCTCATACTAGATAGGAAATCAGATTTTGCCGCATTTGCAGCTTCAGCTTGCTCTTTTGCTTGCTTTAAGTCCTGTTCACTTTGTTTCAAAGCGTCGATATTTGTCATCATCAACGTGCGCCCACCATTATTGAGTGCATACTCATTCATCAAGAACCATTGTTCATCTTGTACCAATATTTCCATTGCCCCACTTTCTTGATTATGTACGAGCATCCGCTTGCGCAACCATTGTTCTTCATTGCCAATAGCTTCTGGAATTAGGCCTGCTTCAACTTTTGCCCTCATGAAATCAGCAAACTTTACTCCAAGTTTTATGAGGTCAACACAGTCATTGTTGACCTTTAAATAAGCCGAGTTGAAGAATTCGAAGCGGTCATCAGCACTGAATACAGCGAGAGGCTCAGGAACAGCTTCGAATGCAGTACGCAGTTTTTCAAGATTTCGCTTTGACTCTGTCTCTTGGGTTATATCTTTTCCTGTTCCTCGGTATCCTATGTAATTCCCATTTTGATCGAACACGGGGCGGCCATTAATACAAATTCTGCGAAGCCCTCCGTACAAATCTGTGAAGTCAAATTCAAGATCCTGAAATTCTTTGCGTTGAGCAATCTCGTCGTAGTGATTGGACCAAACCTCATTTTCGGAATCGAGCTTGGCATTGAACAACTCGTAACGTGACTTGCCAATTACTGACGCGGTGTCGAACAACTCACGCGTGGCTGCATTCACGCTCAGGAAAGTAATATTCTGGTTCTCATCTGTTTCCCAAACCCAGTCTGTGGCGGTCTCTGTAAAATCTTTAAAACGCTGTTCGTTGTCTCTGAGCGACTTCTCAATCTGGATTTTTTCTCCAACCTCTTTGATTAATCGCTTAGTTCTGAGTGCGACTTCTGCCTCTAGGTTGTCGTGCACACTCGCAACTTCGCGGCGTATATCCTCGAGCTCAGATACATTACTAAGAACGCAATTCCATAGGGTGAGTCCGTCTTTGAACGGCCTTGGTATTGCCGAGCCGCGTATATGAACGTGCTTGCCAGATGAACTTCGCATTCGACCTTCCCAAGACCACTCTACATTGTTGACCGCAGCCTGCCTCAAGGACGCACGAAAAGTCTCCAAATCTGAAGGTGCAAATAGAGAGAGAAATAATTCGGATCTCTGCATCACTTGATCAGCAGATACTTGAAAATGCTCTATGATCGTTTCACTGATGTAGGGGAAGTGAATGCGCCGTTTTTATCGACAGCAAACTGCATCAGAACCCCATTGATGTTAACGGCTGCGTCAGATAAGTGCTGCCGGTAGAGACCTATCATCTTCTCCGTAACTGTTGCGATTTCGGACCGCTCTTCTTGAATGACACTGCGCAAATACCAGTATATGGCAATATTCGAAACCAAGACGCCAAGTATCAGCGTTAACCAAATGATCGTCCATTTATCTTGCTGAGACTCGATGAAACTAGATGCATCATACAAGATATCCACTTGGCCAATCTTCCGGTCACCTTGATAAATATCCTGTGAAACTTCGATGTGGCTATCCATTGTTACCTCAGGAAATGTACCCATCAGAATGAATTCAGCATTGGTTGATGCGCCAACACGCACGGCAATTATTGTTGGATCCTGAACTGCACTGGATACGATATGCGCTCCGGATTCCACGTCTTGTTTCAAGACTGGATCACGCAGACCATGAACCAATAACTTCGCTATTTGATGTGCTTCGGATTGCATGAATTCGCCATTATGGGTGTTTTTGACGAAATAAATGGCAATTCCTGCGATTAAGATCGGAACGGTCAGCGCAAAGAGCATAGTCAACAGGGACTGTTTGCTTTTCCGGAAGTTTCTCTCCAGCTCGTTTGAAAGGTCTCCTATTGGCATTCTTAATTCGTCCTAACGAACTTATCGACCGGCTAAGCTGCCAATACGCATTGCGTCAAGTTGAAATAGAACGAGTGACATACCCAATACATACCCCATGCGGATCACGATACCCACGAGTCCTACAACGGAACAAAACTTACATAATCGTAGGGCCAAAAAGCCAAAATAAATATACGTGAATACCACGATATTAACTATTTAACTAGGTTTGGCCCAATCCTTCAAAACAGCTGTGATATCAGAAAACTGGACTTCTACCCGTTGGCTAGGCGGTGCGCCATTCACCCAAGCTGGATAAAGTGAAGTGTTCAATTCTCCATGATTTGGAATGACGGTTTTGCCAATAATTTTTCGGGACTGATGTTGTGGGAACGCTGTTAGTTCGTCTGGAGTGGGTAATATCTGGAAACAGCAATCGATGTCCTCAAAATAGCAACGCCATTCCTCCTGTGTTTTGGTCATGAACAAACGTTCTATTTCATCTATGAGTGCTGTCTGAGGTAATTCTTCGTACTGACGCGGTATCCATTGTGATTGGCCGACAGCATGACAAAAATTACTCCAAAATGCTTCTTCGATAGCGCCCAAGCATATAAATTTTTCATCAGAGCACTTGTAGACCCGGTAGAATGCCGCTCCACCTGTCAGCATGTTCTGACCGCGGGCCACGGCATCACCCAATTGCGTTGCGGCGAGCGTCTGGCTTTGCCAAGCTAAAACGGCGTCGGTCATGGCGACATCGATGAATGCCCCCTTCCCTGATGTTCCTCTGCCAATCAAAGCGCCAAGAATAGAGACTGTCGCTTGCAGTGCCCCCGCGTAGTCCGCGACCATTGGAAAGGCGGGATGCGGGGACTCATCGGCCCCTGTAAGGCTGAGCTGTCCAGCGGCCGCCACATAGTTGATATCGTGCCCCGCTGTCAGGCGGAGTGGACCATTCTGACCAAACCCAGAAAGGGCACAGTGCACGAGCTTGGGATTGATCGTCTGCAAAGTTTCCCAACCAAATCCCAATCGTTCCATCACGCCGGGGCGATAACTTTCAAGTAACACATCTGCGGATCGGACCAATTCTTGGAAATTTGATATGCCCGCTTCGGACTTGAGGTCGAGCGTAATGACGCGTTTCCCGGCATTAACCAATGCATGATAGGGGCTGGGTCCGCGCTCATTCGTGATCGGGTTCAAAGTGCGCATGGGATCGCCCTTTGGGGGCTCAACTTTGACGACATCGGCACCCATATCTGCCAGCATTTGGGTGGCAAAAGGTCCGGGTAGAAACTGAGTTAAGTCGAGAATCCGAATGCCATTTAAAAAATTCATTGCGTTTCTCTCAAATATTGATCACTACATCAATTGTGGCAGAAATAGTGGGCATATTTTCATTGTGCCAATTCACCTCATCGCACACACTGACGTCATGTTAACGCTTTCCGAAACCAAAGCCATCGGCATCATCATCTTTACCGGATGTAACATCATTGATGCAACCGGCCCTGCTGGGGTCTTTGGCGCGGCCAATGAATTGGCAAAAGACCGGGGCGTTAATATTCAGCCTTACAGTATTCAGTTCATCGGCAGTACAATTGGTCCCATTGCCACATCAGCGGGGCCATCGCTATACGCGTCTAAATCGATTGATCCAGCTCCGACAAATATCGATACGTTGATTTGCGCCGGGGGTGTTGGATCACGGTCCATGTCGTTTGATCAACAAGCTGTTCGGGCAGTGGCGAACATCGCACTTAATGCGCGGCGAATTGTCTCTGTGTGCACGGGGGCCTTTGTCCTCGCTGCATCCGGGGTGCTGGATGGCAAACGCGCTGTTACCCATTGGGCCCATTGCGATACTTTGGCGAAACGGTTTCCTGATGTGGTTGTCGAATCTGATCCAATATTTATCCGCGATCAGAATATCTATACTTCTGCTGGCATTACCGCAGGCATGGATTTGACACTGGCCCTGATCGAAGAAGATCTTGGGAGAGCTTTTGCCACAGATGTCGCCAAGGAAATGGTGATGTTTTTGAAGCGCCCTGGTTCTCAGGCACAATTTAGCGAGCATTTGCGCGTGCAGATGGCACCTGACGGGAAACTCAAGACTGTCCAACAGTGGGTCCTGGATAATTTGGCTAAAGTTCACACGGTGGAGAACCTGGCGGAACGTGCGACGATGAGCCCGCGTACATTTTATCGTCATTTCAAAGATACGACAGGCGTTACACCATCAAAATTCGTCGCCGATGTTCGTGTTGATGCCGCCAAGCGCCTGTTAGAAGAAAGCCCACTAAAAATCAAAACCATAGCCGCCGACTGCGGTTTTGGTGACGAGGAACGAATGCGACGCACTTTTCATCGCCGCCTAGGCATAAGTCCTGACGATTACCGACAACGATTCAGTTCAACCTTTTAATAGAAATAAGGAAAACATCATGACCCTACAGATTGGTATCCTCGCATTCCCAGACTTAGAGGAACTTGATGCGGTCGGCCCTTGGGAGGTCTTGGCATGGGCGTCCAAACAGGACCAAGCGGATATGAACGTGATGACGATTGGCTCGGCGGGGCGTGAAATCACATGCGCTAAAGGTCTTAAGATCATTGCGGATTACACGATCGATGATCATCCGCCGCTTGATATCATATTGGTGCCAGGTGGCATGGGGACCCGTCCCATTTTCAATGATGGTGGACCTGAAATTGATTGGATCAAGAAGGTAGCGCCCAATTGCACTTGGATCACGAGTGTGTGCACAGGTGCCTTACTATTGCATCGTGCCGGATATTTAGAAGGCAAACGGGCGACGACGCATTGGCGCTCCATCGATATGCTGCGTGATGCTGGCAACATCGAAGTCATGGAGGATGTACGCTTCGTCCGTGATGGGAATGTCGTCACGTCGGCCGGTGTATCTGCCGGCATCGATATGGCGCTTTGGCTGGTGGGCGAACTGTACGGCAGCGACTTCGCGCGCTTTGTACAAAAGGGTATCGAATACTTCCCTGCCCCGCCTTATACCGCAGAAGCATGAGGTAACGGGCCAGCCTACTCGACGTAGGCTGGTTTTTTACCGGTATTGCCTTTGGGACCATCACCTTTTGGTTTGGGGTACGTGAACACGGGTGCACCGTCTTCGATATCCACCATGACAACACCACCCTTCGCGAGTTTTCCGAATAACAGTTCTTCGGCGAGGGCTTTCTTGATGTGTTCCTGAATGACGCGTGACAGTGGCCGTGCCCCATAAAGCTTGTCGTAGCCCTTTTGGGCCAGCCAAGCGCGTGCATCATCTGTCAGTTCGATCATGACGTTGCGGTCATCCAATTGCGCTTCGAGTTCCATGATGAATTTATCGACAACCTTGGAGACCACGTCTTGGCTCAATGGTGAGAATGCGATGATAGAGTCCAACCGGTTGCGGAACTCTGGTGTGAACATGCGTTCAATTGCTTCTTTGTCTTCGCCAATTCGTGTTTCGCGTTCGAACCCAATAGCAGGTTTTGCCATATCAGCAGCACCCGCATTCGTGGTCATAATCAAAATGACGTTGCGGAAATCGACGTCCTTGCCATTGTGATCGGTCAGTTTGCCGTGATCCATCACCTGCAACAAAATGTTGAATAAATCTGGGTGCGCTTTTTCGATCTCGTCGAGCAGCAATACAACGTGTGGATTCTGATCAACGGCGTCCGTCAAAAGGCCTCCTTGATCAAAACCGACATATCCAGGAGGCGCACCAATCAAACGCGAGACCGAGTGACGCTCCATATACTCAGACATATCGAATCTGACCAATTCCACACCCAGGGTCATTGCCAACTGGCGTGCCACCTCGGTCTTACCAACACCTGTTGGGCCCGAGAACAAATAGGAACCAATGGGCTTTTGCGGCTCGCGTAGGCCGGCACGCGCCAATTTGATGGCACTCGACAACTGATCAATGGCGTCATCTTGCCCGAATACGACGGTCTTCAAATCACGCTCGAGAGTCTTTAACGCGGCACGATCATCAGAGGAAACACTTTTTGGTGGGATCCGAGCGATCATCGCAACGACGGCTTCGACGTCCTTTGCGGATACCGTTTTCTTGCGTTTGCTCTCAGGCAACAGCATGCGCGATGCACCGACCTCATCAATCACATCAATAGCCTTATCCGGCAACTTACGATCATTGATATAGCGTGATGCCAATTCAACTGCGGTTTTTATCGCCTCGGATGTGTAGCGGACCTGATGATGTTCCTCGAAGTATGGCTTGAGCCCCTTCAGAATCTTGATCGTATCGTCGATAGACGGCTCATACACATCGATTTTCTGGAAACGCCGCACCAGGGCACGGTCCTTTTCAAAGTAGCTGCGGTATTCCTTGTACGTTGTTGACCCCATGCAGCGAAGCCCGCCACCTTGCAGCGCGGGTTTGAGAATATTAGATGCATCCATCGATCCGCCGGACGTCGCACCGGCACCAATCACCGTATGGATTTCATCAATGAACAAAATTCCGTGTTCTGTGTTTTCCAATTCTTGCATGACATTCTTTAGGCGCTCTTCGAAATCACCGCGATACCGCGTTCCAGCCAGTAGCGCGCCCATATCCAACGAGTAGATCGTTGCTTCCTTCAACACATCCGGAACAGTTCCATCGACAATGCGTTTTGCCAATCCTTCAGCGATGGCGGTTTTACCAACACCCGGATCGCCGACATAAAGGGGATTGTTCTTGTTCCGGCGGCATAAGATTTGAACGGTGCGATCAACTTCTTTCTCGCGACCAATCAACGGATCGATCCGGCCATCTGCGGCTTTTTTATTCAAGTCGACGCAATACGCCTCGAGTGCCTCTGATCCCTTTTGAACAACGCTTTCGCCATCGGCGTCTTCGTCCGCACCTTCAACCGTCCGTTCTTCAGAAAAGCCAGGAACCTTAGCGATGCCATGTGAAATGTAATTCACCGCATCCAAACGAGACATCTCGTGCATTTGAAGGAAAAACACCGCATGGGATTCACGTTCAGAGAACAACGCGACCAGCACGTTCGCGCCGGTGACTTCTTCGCGCCCGGATGATTGTACGTGGATGACAGCCCGCTGAACAACGCGCTGGAACCCTGCAGTGGGTTTCGGCTCTGACGATTTGTCGCTGCGAATATCGTCCAGTTCTCCATCCACAAAACTCGTCACATCCATCGCCAATTGTTCTAAATCGACACCACACGCACGCAGCACTGCAATCGCATCCTGATCTTCCGTCAATGACAGAAGCAGATGCTCGAGTGTTGCGTATTCATGCTGGCGCTCGGCGGCTAAACCCAGTGCACGGTGGAGAGTTTGTTCGAGATTTCTAGATAACATTATACGCGCCGTCCTTTCTGGTTCAGCCGATAAAACTCAGTTTAGGCTTTTGAAATGGTGGCATGTTTATCAACCTTCGTCACCATCTCCGTCTTTCTCGATCGTGCACTGCAATGGATGTTGGTGTTGGCGTGCAAGATCCATCGTTTGCGCCACTTTGGTTTCTGCAACTTCATACGTGTAAACGCCGCAAACCCCGACTCCACGTTGGTGGACGTGCAGCATGATTTGGGTCGCATCTTGTTGCGTACGATTAAAGAAACGCTCAAGAACATGAACAACGAACTCCATCGGCGTGTAGTCGTCGTTCAACATCAGTACTTTGTACATGGCTGGTCGTTTGGTCCGCTCTCGCGGTTTAAGGACGACTCCGATGTCCTCATCACCATCGATATTTGGTGAACCAACTGGTTTCTTTGGATCAGCCATTCAGCGTTTCGAGACTTCCTAAACTTACGATTCTTTCGACCATTATAGATAGAAGATAAGCCATGGGGAAAGGGCATCAAGGCTTTGAAATAAAAATACTATTGTTTCTACGAACTCGAGAATTTGGACAAAAAAAGCGCCCAGCGGGGGGAGGATCCCACTGGGCGCCCGATCATCTGCCCGGCTTCAAAAAAACGGGGGGATGAAACTTAAGCAGCGATCGGTTTCGTTAACGTCTCAATTGTAACATTGACACGCTCGGAAATCGGCTTGGATGCCTTTTCAGCAAGTGCCACAGTCATTTCTGAAAGCATTTTAGATTCTTCCACAGTCTTGGTGTACTGCACTGATGCCATCTCATGTTGCAGTGCGATCACTTCTTCTGCTGAAGTGCAAACCATAATTTTTTGAGTGAAATCAACAGATTGGGAGAAATTGTCTTGAACCAACTTTAACACTGTTTCGTTGATCTCTTGGACGCCTTTGCTGTAGATCGCATTGGATTGTACGAATACTTCGATGTTCTCTTTTGAGAGCGCAATGATATCTTCGTAACCCTTAAAGGTGTCTGCACTTACTTTTGCAGCCGTCGTGATTTGTTCTTGGCTCACCTTTGCCGCTGTCGCAATCTGCTCCCGGCTGGCTTCTGCAGCTTTCTCGACACTTTGTTTAGCGACTTCTGTGCCCGTTTCGACGATCTTTGTCACCGTCTCGGTGTTTGCCTCAATCGCAGCGTCAATTGGTTCGGAAACTGGTTTCGTCTTCGGCGCAGCAATAGTCTTTGTCTTCGCGACCGGTGCTTTCTTAGCAGGGGCGGCTTTTGTAGTTTTGTTCGCTGAGGGTGCCTTTGCCGGTGAGGCTTTTAAAGCTGTTGGTTTTGTTGGCGTTGTCATGAAATTCAGTCCTTTTTACAAGGGGTTAAGGTGGAGCGAGTCTGAACTTAATCAGTTCTACTCCCATGTGACGGGCCTTCAGGCGGGTCACGTAATTACCCTTTGATGTTAGCAGGTGCGATATTCGAGTCAATTAAAAATTGTGCACTGCAACATTGTCTGATTGCAAATTTTGTATATAAAACAACATTTTATAAAAATGCTTGGGTGCGTAGTATAAAAATATTACGCATTTGCAACATAATCAGGCGCGGTCCATAGTTTTTTCAGTTCTTCGCCTCCTTCAAATATTGAGCACCGATCAGATAAGGCGAGTTAACGGAATGTTATGGCTTAAGGCATAAGAAGTTATTTTAATTGAATAATTTTAGTCACAGCCATTCGCTAATCTGACTGGGCATGCTATAAAAGCGAATCTGCGGTGACTTATTTACCTGGGGGTTGTTCATGTCACTCGACTGCACATCAGTAAGATCACCGCTTAAACGCCGGATTTCTGCGGTTAGCCGTGTATTCGGTTTTGCTATGGCGCTGTTTGTCGTCAGCCTATCCATTGATTCTACCGCATATGCGAAATACGCCAGCTTTGTTATTGATGCTGATACGGGTGAAGTGCTTCACGGGACCAACCAGGATACGCGGAACTATCCTGCCTCGTTGACGAAGATGATGACCCTTTATCTCATATTTGAACGTCTTGAAGATAAGCGTTGGACCATAAAGACCCCACTAAAAGTCTCCCGTCGTGCAGCTGCGCAGCCAGCATCCAAACTTGGGCTAAAAGCTGGTTCAACAATCACAGTCAAACAAGCGATCCTGGCCCTCGCTGTTAAATCCGCGAACGATGTTGCAACAACAGTTGCCGAAAACATCAGCGGCAAGGAACGTAGCTTTGCCCTCAAAATGACTGCCAAGGCCCGCTCTATCGGGATGAAGAAGACGACTTTCCGGAACGCGTCGGGCTTGCCGCACCGCGGACAACTCTCGACTGCGCGTGACATGTCGGTACTGGCCCGTGCCCTCCTCCGAGATTTTCCGCAGCATTACCATTACTTCGCAACCAAGTCGTTTCGTTGGAACGGCCGTACATACAGATCACATAACAAACTGCTGAAGACGTATCCTGGCTCTGACGGTTTTAAGACTGGGTATATCCGTGCATCTGGTTTCAATTTGGTGTCATCAGCGACTCGTGATGGTCGACGAATCATTGGCGTAGTATTCGGAGGACGTTCCTCGAAACAACGCAACGCGCACATGGCAAAATTGTTGGACAAAGGGTTTGCGAGACTGACAGGCAATAGAGCACCTGCGCCGATTGCCTCTAAACCGGCGGCACCTAAAACGAAAAAGCTTATCGCATCCAACTCCAAAACAAGCTGGGCAGTGCAAGTGGGCGCGTTCTCTCGTAAGAACCAGGCTCAAGCTGCGGCGGCTCAAGCTGTTGGCAAAGCCAGCAAGTATTTAGCCCATGGTCAGGTGAAAATTGTTCCGCTGAAAAAGCGCAGCGGCAAGATTTTACATCGTGCGCGTATTGTTGGGATCACCAAGCGTGAGGCCTATCGCTCGTGCCGCGTGCTTCGTGATTGCATGGAATTGCGCACGAAGTATGGCCCGGAACTGGCCTCCACGCATAACTAAGCACGCCTATTGAATTGCCGCGGGGTCCAGCTTGTGGGCCTTAAGCGTCATTCGAACGATCTCTTTTAGATGTTCTAAACCCGCTTCTGTGTCAGATTCACATCTGACCACCAACGCGGGCTGTGTATTTGATGCACGAAGCAACCACCAGCCTTCTGGTGTCTCCACGCGAACCCCATCCATGTCAGAAAAATTCGCATTTGGATCGTTGCGCATCTCGGTAACGAGTTCGTCAATGACATCAAATTTGCGATCATCTGCGCATTCAATCCTGATTTCAGGCGTGTTGATCATTTGCGGCAAGTCGTCGCGGTACTCCGCCAAGGTTTTATCTGTGCTAGCCAATAAAGAAAGCAATCGAATAGCGGCATAGACTGCATCATCATAGCCGTAGTAACGATGCTTGAAGAAAATATGCGCGCTCATCTCGCCGGCAAGCGGCGCATTCAATTCCACCATTTTACTTTTGATATGTGAATGTCCGACCTTCCACATGATAGGTTTGCCGCCCAGTTTCTCGATCTCTTCGAAAAACATGCGGCTGGCTTTCACGTCGCAGAGAATTGGTGCCCCCGGTTGATCTGTCAGAACATCACGTGCCAGCAAGACCAGCAACTGATCGCCCCACAACACGCGACCCTGCCCGTCAATGACGCCAATGCGATCGCCGTCACCGTCAAATGCGATGCCAAGATCACAATTCTCCTGCACGACCAAGTCTTTGAGTTGCGCCAGATTGCTCTCTACCGTCGGATCAGGATGATGGGCTGGGAACGTGCCATCGATTGTTTCGTTAATCAGCACGTGGTGCCCAGGTAAACGCTCGGTGATGGTTTTTGTCACGTCCCCGGCAGCACCATTGCCAGGATCCCAAGCGACGCGGAGTTCTTTTGTACCCTGGAAATCCGTCAATAGGCGATCGACATATCGTTCGAACACGGGCTCCTCGACAGCTCCACCTGTGGCATCAAGATAGTCCTGGCGTTCAATGCGGTCGCCGAGTTCAAGGATATCATCGCCATAAAATGCCTTGCCATTAAGCGTCATTTTTAGGCCGTTGAATTCAGGGGGATTGTGCGACCCCGTGACCATCAGACATGCGTCTGTTCCTAGTTCGTAGGAAGCAAAATACGCCATGGGTGATGGCCCCATTTCGGTTCGGACAACTTCTGCACCACTTTGAACCAAGCCGCTGACCAAAGCTGCGGCCATGGCAGGCGACGTCAATCGACCATCAAAACCAACGGCGACAGTTTTCGCGTTACGTGCAGACATTTTTGTCGCAAACGCACGCCCGATCGAGGTCATGTCGGCTTCGGTCAGTGTTTCACCGACGACGCCTCTAATATCGTAGGCACGCAATACTGACGGGTCTAAGCCTTGACGTGTTGTCATGACGACGCAGGGCCAACACTTGCACGTCCAATGGAATGGTAATGGAAACCAGCGTTCGACATTTCAGTAGGCTCATAGATGTTTCGCAAATCCACCATCACCGACGAGGTCATCAGGGTCTTCACCCGGTCCAGATCAAGGGCGCGGAATTGATTCCATTCTGTGATGATCACCAACACATCAGCATTGGGCATGGTTTCGTATTCATCGTCGCACCAATCAACACCCTGAATCATCTCTTTGGCCTCGCCCATACCTTCTGGATCGAAAGCACGAACCTTGGCACCAGCATCGATGAGCGCCGGCACGATATCCAAACTGGGGCTCTCGCGCATGTCATCCGTATTCGGCTTAAACGTCAGGCCGAGAACAGCAATCGTCTTTCCTGTGGCATCGCCGCCCATGGCTGCAATGATTCGCTCAGACATCTTTTGCTTACGTTGTTCATTCAACTCAACAACAGTCTCAATGATCCTAAGCGGGCTGCCTGCATCTCGGGCGGTTGAGACCAGTGCCCGAGTGTCTTTTGGAAAACACGACCCGCCATAGCCTGGCCCAGGATGTAGAAACTTGCGTCCTATTCGCCCATCAAGGCCAATGCCCTTGGCAACATCATGAACATCTGCATCGACTTCTTCACACAAATCAGCGATTTCATTGATGAAAGTGATCTTTGCGGCCAGGAATGTATTGGCAGCATATTTAATCAACTCTGAGCTTTGGCGTGATGTAAAGACAATCGGTGTCTCGATCAAATACAAAGGCCGATACAATATGCGCATGCATTCCTGCGCGCGCTCGGAATGAGTGCCAATGACCACGCGGTCTGGACGCATGAAATCTTCGATGGCGGAACCTTCACGTAAAAATTCTGGGTTCGATACCACGTCAAATTCTGCATCAGGACGAGTTTCGCGGATGATCTTTTCAACTTCACGCCCGGTGCCGACAGGAACGGTCGATTTTGTGACGACGACAGTATACCCGTCCATTGCCTCGGCGATTTCCTTGGCTGCGGCATAAACATAGGTGAGGTCAGCATGGCCATCCCCTCTGCGGCTTGGTGTGCCAACAGCAATAAACACGACATCCACGTCTTTCACAGACGTGGCCAAATCCGTCGTAAAGGTCAGACGCTCGGCTTTGACGTTGCTTGCAACCAAATCCTCTAGACCTGGTTCATAAATTGGCATCCGGCCCTGGTGAATACCTTCGATTTTGCGTTCGTCTTTATCCACGCAAACAACGTTGTGACCGAATTCGGAAAAACATGCACCGGATACAAGCCCCACGTATCCAGTACCAATCATCGCAACGCGCATACCGCTATCCCTTCAGGCGGTTAGAATTCTCGAGACATGAGGAAAGAACCCATGGAAAAACTGGTTTTGCCATACGGGCTGTGATGCTGCAAGCCAAGTGGTTGGCCGTTACAAAAACTTCAAATCGGCCTTAAATCTTAGTTCAACAAGAAGTCGCGTGCTTCGTTGATTTTTGCTGTCAAATATGCCGAACCGCCACGATCAGGATGCATTGAACCGATCAAACGATGATAGGCCGATTTGATTTCCGCATTATCAACAGGATCCTCTAAACCCAGGACTCTCAGGGCCTCTGCCCTATCCATCTGACTGTTTGGAGATGAGCTACGTTGCTCATCTTGATGATCATAGCCCTCTCCTTCGTCGCGCCAGTCCGGATGCGTGCGATCCAAATAAGCAGCGAGCAATCGCGCAGACTCGATATCATCCGACTGATAGAACTCATAAAGTTCGATCAGTTGTTCCGCATTTAACCCGCTCAATTGTCGCGCGGCGTGCTTTCCAGTTCTGACATACCCGTTCATGTCACCGGAGTCGTGATCGAGTTCCATTTCGAGGTATTTGCTGGTGACGCTGCTAGCTTCTCCTGTTTGTGTGGGGCGGCCCGCCATTCGTGAAAAGTTCTTCGCGGTTCGGGTGACCATTCGCGCCCGCATAATCCAGGGTAAAAGTGCGGGAAGCGCCCACAACGCCCAGGCAAACCGACCCGAAATAAATAAGAACAGGACAATCACGCCAAAAAGGCCGAGCAATCCCCATTTTAGGACTTTGATCACGGTTTTGGGATTGGCCGAAACAAACCAGTTCATGGCCAGGATCAAGCCGATCATCACGGCAAGTCCAAGAATGAGAAGCGCCATTAGCGTTTGCCGTCCATTTGATGTGTGAGTTTCAAGACTTCGCCACCATCCTTGTTTGCTTTTTCCAAGAGGGCCTTGCGACCGCCCGCGGCGTAGACTGCGACCGCGCCAATCAACTTTTTCAGCGTTTCAGCGCTTTGGCCGTCAAAACTCACACAAGCCCCGCCGGTGAGTTTAGCAATTTGCTCGAACGCGTATCTGCCCATGCTGTCTCCACCTTCGTGGAACATAAATGCTGGCACGCCAAGCAGGCCCAGTTCACCTGCGATCCGGCCAACGGCATCAATGTCTTCTTCTAAGCAATCACCGACG
Organism: Rhodospirillales bacterium; assembly: GCA_965659695.1. Classification (GTDB taxonomy): domain Bacteria; phylum Pseudomonadota; class Alphaproteobacteria; order Rhodospirillales; family Casp-alpha2; genus UBA4479. Next base: position 8,876 of record CBFHXC010000043.1, on the reverse strand, counting down.
AAAACAAGCGCATTCAAACGATCAGCCTTGGCCTCATTGACTGCGTGTTGCAGGACTTTTTTGATCTGTGTTTCACCCGCTAAACAAATCACTGAAGTCATCAATCGTTGTAAACTTTGGGCGTTATCCGTCCACTTGCTGACTTGAAACTCACCAAAGCCACGAAAGAACGCAAGCTGAATGTCCAAGCCACCCAGACTTGCGGTTTCTTGGAACATCTCGGCCTGTATATGAGCTGCACGGTCCCAGCTCGGTTGTCGGCTGGCAGTGGCATCCATGGCAAACATCAACTTCCCTTTTGCGCTCGAAGATGGTGTGTCGCGTGGTGCCTCCGCCACTTTCGACAGGAACGCGTCGATGTCGTTACTCTTGGTGGACTTATCTGGAAGATCGTCAGCCATTTCCTACTCCATTACCCATGAAATAGGTCTTTTTTGACGATTTGGAAGTGCTTTCGTCGCAATCAATCTATGCTTTGACCGGATCTCTCTGCTTTGTGATCGCGGGGATTTTCAAACTATCCAAAATCGCGAAGATCTCCTCACGGGCAGCAATGTGCGAACGGCTGAGAGGCGCACCGCCAGATGCTTCTTTGAGGTCCAATATAGTTAGCCCGATCAAAAATAATTCTCTGAAAATAACGCGCTCGGAAAAACCATCGACAACGCGAAAGCCCAAGCGTTTGGAAAGGTCACTGACTGCCATTTCCATGTCACGCTTGTTGAACGAGTCTAGATTCGACAAACGATTTCGCATAACGATCCAGTCTATTGAGCCACCATCACGTTCAGCTTTAGCTTTTTTGGCATCCCAAATCGATTCTGAATAATGGCTGGGGCCTTTGATAGACGTGCTGTGACCATCCATGTGCGCGAGCACATCCAGATCAATGAAGCTATCATTCATCGGGGTGATCAAAGTATCGGCATAAGTGTGGGCCAAAAATGAAAGTCGGTTGGCAGCCCCCGGCGTATCAATAATCAATACGTCGCTGTGTAGTCCGGCCCCCTCGATAATTAGCTGAAGACGCTTCGCCTCTGCTTCCACTTCGGCATCACTCATACCAGTTGCGGCATGCGCTTCGATACGATGGTGCTTCGGTGTCGGATATTGTCTGGTCATCTTTTTGTTAAACATTTCGCGGTTGGTGACATAACGACTCAGCGTCCCTTGACGCCCATCGACGTCGATGGTGGCGACACGATAACCACGCGTCATCAGACCAACAGCAATATGCATAGCTGTTGTGGATTTTCCACTGCCACCCTTTTCGTTACCAATGACGATGGTATATGCGCTGCGCGATGTTTTCATAACTTCAAGCCCGAGACTTTACGGACGACGCATCCAGACAGCGGTATCGTGAAAAGCAGCCCCACCATTGGGCAAAATACGATCCGCGCTGATCAGGACATTTATTCCAACGCCATCCTTGAAAAACTTGTTTGGCCAGATGCCCTCGACGATTACGGTACTCTTCTGTACGCCGTCAAAGCGAGCAGCCTTAACCATCACCTCTCCAAGGTCGTTTCCGATCATGACATTGTCCCCTTCTTCAATACCAAGAACCTCCAACGTATTCGGATGGATAAGTGCGGTCGGTTCCCCCTCTTTCTTCAATGATGAAGGAGATTGCGTAAAAGAGGTATTAAGAAAACGTCGAGCCGGTGCCGCGACCAAACGGTATGGCTTGCTTTCATTGGCGTTATCAATGACGTCCAAATGATCTGGCATCGGGGCCATTTTGGCGAATTCGGGGCCAATTGATTCCCAAGCGGGTTTAAATCTGAACTTTCCATCCGCATGTCCAAAACCATTGATGAAATGTGCTTCATCAAAAGGTAATGCGCAGTCGATCCAGCCCATGGCATTCGTTTCTTCTGCCCCAGGGCGTCCTGAGGCGCGCAGTGTGCGATCAATCAGCTCCCATGCAGTCAGAGTGAACAATTCATGGTCTGAGCCCAGACGTTTCCCAAGTGCTGACAACACTTGGACGTTTGACCATGCCTCGCCCAAGGGTTCGATAATCTTCTGTCCAACCTGCAAATAACTATGCCCGCTTCCCTGATAAAGGTCGTCGTGTTCCAAAAACATTGTGGCGGGTAGGACGATATCAGCCAGTTCTGCTGTTCCCGTCATGAACTGCTCGTGGACACAAAGAAAAAAATTATCCCGTTTCATTCCTTCAATGACGGCATGTGTTTCGGGGGCCACTTCGACGGGGTTCACATTTTGGACAATCATCGCTGTAACCGGAGGTCCGTCACGCAAGCTCTCTTTATCGTTGAGTAGTATTCGGCCAATACATGACATATCCAATTCACGTGTCGACGGGTCAAAAGCATCCATCGCGCCAACAAGGTTCTGATCGACCTGATAAAGATGCCGGTTTGAGTGTAGAGCCCCGCCGCCCTCGTGGCGCCATTTTCCACCCACAGCGGGCAGGCATGAAACGGCATGCATATTTGCAGAACCGTTTCTGGAGCGGGAAAAACCGTATCCCACACGAATATATGCTCGGTCTGTCGCGCCGTAAGTTTTGGCAAAGTCTTCGATTTCCTCGACAGCAAGACCTGTGATAGCCGATGCCCAAGCAGGCGACTTGTCTTTTAGGTGTAGTTCTAACTCATCAGGCACATCGGTATATTTGGCCATGTAATCACGGTCGGCGAGGCCATCCCGGAACATCACATGCATCACAGCACATGCCAGCGCACCATCAGTTCCTGGATTCAGGCACAAATGAACATCGGCCTGCTGTGCTGTAGGCGTCCGATATGGATCGACTACGTAGAGCTTTGCGCCATGACTTTTACGAGCTTTGCTGATGTGCGCCATGACATTGACCTGAGTCGAAACTGGATTCCCCCCCCAGACGACGATCATATCGGCGACTCCCATTTCCCGAGAGTCGGAACCAATCATTTTGCCACAACCCGCCATCCATCCCGAGACGCCGGCTGTTGTGCAAATGGTTGATTCTTGACGCGAATATCCTAGGGCATGGCGAAACCCAATGATCATATCGCGCTGAATGAGCCCCATGGTGCCTGCAAAATGATAAGGCCAGACAGTTTCTTTACCGTATTTCTGTCCGGCTTTTGTAAACGCCTCCGCGACGTCATCGAGGGCACTTTCCCAGGTGATTTCCTCAAACTGACCATCGCCTTTCGCCCCAATACGACGGAGCGGCTTGGTCAATCGGTTGGGGCTATGCACACGTTCCCGGTAAGCGGCGACTTTGGCGCAAATGACGCCCGACGTGTAATCGTTCAACGCATTGCCGCGAACTTTACCAATGGTGTCCGGCGAGAGTTTCTCGACCTCGATCGCACAGGTAGACGGACAATCATGCGGACATGTTGTGCGGTGCCATTTATCTTGATCATCTAAAGGAGCCATTTGAAAAATGTAGTCGCCGAAAAACCGGCAAGCAAGTCAGCAGACCTATTCTACAGCGATAAGCCTATCAGGATGGAACGCGTTAAACACAGCGGTCCCATATTTTATATAAATACCAAAAAAATGTGCATCAAATCATTAAACTGAGGGCACTGAACTTGACCCGCAATGCCTACGAAACGAAACTGCATCACGGTTTTATTTTGGAGTTCTCGTAGTGGATAGAGTTGGTTGCGTGGTCATCGGCGCAGGGGTTGTGGGGCTGGCATGCGCGCGTGCATTGGCAATGGCTGGCCACGAGGTCATTATTTTGGAGCGAGAGAGCTTAATCGGCTCCATCACGAGTTCCCGAAATTCCGAAGTTATCCACGCCGGCATTTATTACGGCAAAGACAGTAATAAAGCGCGTTTGTGCGTCAAGGGGCGTGACATGATGTATGCGCACTGTGAAAGCCGCGGTATACCCTACAAAAACTGCGGCAAACTGATTGTCGCGACGGACGAGACACAGGTTCCTGGTTTAGAAGGCATTCAAAAACGTGCAGCGGATAATGGTGTCGATAACTTGACCTTCTTAGATTCTGCACAAGTTAGCGAGATGGAACCGAATGTCACCTGTAGCGGTGCTTTGCTCTCGCCTTCAACAGGCTTGGTCGACAGTCACAGTTTTATGCTGTCGCTGCAGGGTGAAGCGGAAGATCACGGGGCGATGATGGCGCTTCTAAGCCCTGTTGAGGGCGGACAGGTCACAAATGACGGCATTATCCTGCGGGTGGGTGGCGACAACCCGATGGAGATTATTTGTGACACTGTCGTGAATGCTGCCGGACTCTATGCTCAACCCACATCGCGATTGATAGAAGGTATTCCTGCCGAGACCATTCCGGGCCAATTTTTTGCCCGTGGAGTTTACTTCACATTAGGCGGCGGCAAACCACCATTCACGCGACTGATTTACCCTATGCCTGACCCTGCAGGAGGCTTGGGCGTGCATGTTACGATCGATCTGGGCGGTCAGGTGAAGTTCGGGCCAGATGTCGAATGGATTGATGAAATCGATTACACCGTTGACCCTGCAAGAGGGGAACGATTCTACGCATCCATTCGTAAATATTGGCCTGAATTGCCTAATGGCGTCTTGCAACCCGGATACGCAGGCGTGCGACCTAAGATATTTGCTAAGGGATCGCAAGAAACCGACTTTGTGATCCAAGGTCCAGATGTGCATGGGGTTAAAGGTCTGGTTAACCTGTACGGCATAGAATCACCCGGGTTAACATCCTCCATGGCGATTGCAGAGGATGTCAGAGATATTTTGGCTGCCTGAGGGATATAGGGCCGCCGTATAGGTAGGGTCTACATGCAAGGTCGAACGCACCCACTAAGATGCGTAAAGGGAATACAGATTGCCGCGTTGGCAGTTGGTGTGATGGCGTTGGCTACAGATGCCCTTGCCCAACAGGCGCAGGACGGTGTCAGGATTCAAGGCAGAACACCGCCTACAACAAGACTGCCTTTGCCTGTACAAACAGGCCCTATTTTGGACTTTCGCGAGGAATTGCGAACCCTCGTTCAGCGCATTTCCACATATGCACGCGCTCAAAGAAATGGGTTCTCAGTCATTGTACGTGACGCAGGGGATTTACTGATCAAACGTGATATTCAGGATGAGAAAATTATCTCCCCTGCCCGAACATTTATGCGATCTGTGGACGGCATCATGTTTGATAGTGTCTTCGTTGGACATGGACAGGTCGGAGCCGCACCGCCACCAGAGGCACAACAGGTGATGAACGAGCGTATCCAGCGGGCAAAGCGCGCAGGATTGCCCATATTCTCGATGGAATTCGCAGACAAGCCAGATGCTATCAACGATGCGTATCGCCAGGCGCGCGCGCTGAATGTTGTTTCGAATGTGGTGCACCGCCCCACGCCTGACTTAGCCGAACTGCCGCCGCATCCGCGCCGACCCAATAACGAGAACCCGAACAATATTCTGTCCCTAGCGGATGTCAGGAATTTTGCCTACATCTCCGAACCCGCAGCTTGGGGACGACAAGACCAATTTGCTCTCGATATCCATGGCACGAACTTTGACCTTATCATTGTTGATCCATTCTCTGGACGCGAGCCGTTGAGCAAAGCTGCAATCGAAACATTGAAGTACAAGAAACTGGGGGCACGAAGATTGGTCTTTGCCCGTATGGATATAGGAACTGTTGCTAGCTATCGATACTACTGGCAGCCGGGTTGGGCCGAGGGATCACCCATATGGATCGCCGACCCTTATCCCGGTGACCCTGACCGTTATTTTGTAGAATACTGGCGTCCAGGCTGGCACGACATCATCTTTGGTAATGAGAATTCATACCTATTTGGATTGATTGCCCAAGGATACGACGGTGTCGTGATCGAAGGGCTGCGAAATTACTTGGCATTTGAGGGCAATGTTGAAATTCCTCAGGCATTCGCTCCGCTTCAATACCCAGCTAATTAGCCTTATCTCAATTATTTCCTATATGATCTCCGGAGTTTGGAGAGGACACTATGCGCCTGCTATCACCTGCGGATACCTACAGAGATGTCTATAATCGGTTTGAATGGGATATTCCCGATCGTCTCAACATGGCTGAGCAAACATGTGAGCGACATGCCTCTGCCAACCCTGATCAAGTTGGATTGATCGTCACCAATACGGACGGGTCGGACCAATCCTATACGTGGTCGGACCTCTCTCGATTATCCAATCAAATGGCCAATTTAATCACTGATCAAGGTCTGATGCGCGGTGATCGTTTTGGTATTTTGCTCTCTCAGTCTGTAGAGGCCGCACTTTGCCATTTGGCCTGTTGGAAAATGGGCGCGATTTCTATTCCGCTATTTTCTTTGTTTGGTGAAGAAGCCCTGTTGTTCAGACTGAAGGACAGTGGGGCCAAGATGATTATTACCGAGTCACGGCAACTGGATAAAGTCTTAGCCATCCGGGATGAGCTCCCCGACCTCAAACAGATCATGCTGATCGATGGCGACCAGACATCGGAAACTATAGACCTGTGGTCCAATATGAATCGTGCTTCAGATAAATTTGAAATACTTGATACCGGTCCAGATGATCCGTCTTACATCATCTATACATCCGGAACGACTGGGAATCCCAAGGGAGCTTTGATGGGGCATCGGTCATTGCTCGGGCATATGGCTGGTGTTGAATTCTTCCATGATTTTTTTCCGCAACCTGATGATTTGATGTGGACCCCCGCTGATTGGGCGTGGATCGGGGGTCTGATGAATTGCCTGATGGGCGCCTGGTACCACGGGGTGCCTGTGCTCGCCTATCGCGCGCCCAAATACGACCCAGAGGATGCCCTGCGACTGATGGCTAAATACAACGTGCGAAACACGTTTATGCCGCCGACTGCGTTAAAAATCATGAAGGGCGTGCCCGACATCAAGTCATTTGGAACGAACCTTCGTACCTTTGCCGTGGCAGGCGAGCCCATGGGGCGTGAGTTGTTGGATTGGGGTCAAAGAGAATTCGGCATTACCTTCAATGAATTCTATGGCCAAACAGAGTGCAATCTGGTTGTTGGTAACTGCCAGCAGATTATGGATGTGGTTTCGGGTTCGATGGGAAAACCGATCCCCGGACATACGGTTGCGGTTATTGATGACGCAGGCAATCCAGTGCCAGCAGGTGAAGAAGGTCAGATCGCTGTCCGCCGTGGCGACCCTGTGATGATGCTGGAATATTGGAACAATCCCGAGGCGACCGAGAAAAAGTTCTTAGACGGTTGGTTGCTCACCGGTGATCAAGGGATGATGGACGAGGATGGATATCTTTGGTTCTTGGCCCGTGATGACGATGTCATCACATCGGCTGGATATCGCATTGGCCCAGGAGAAATCGAGGACTGTTTAACAAAACATGATGCGGTATCACTGGCCGCGGCAATTGGCGTTCCTGACCCGGTGCGCACTGAAATCGTCAAAGTCTTTATCACTTTAAATTCTGGATATGCCGCCTCGACGGCGTTGGAAGAAGACATCAGAAGCTTCGTCAAAAGACGACTGAGTCCACACGAGTATCCGAGGGAAATTGAGTTTGTAGATGCCCTGCCCGTAACTTCGACAGGAAAGATCAAACGAAATGATCTGCGAGATTTGGAGCGTGCAAAACGGCACACTTAGAGCCAGATCATATTGCTCTCTCGCCCCAAAACAGGACGGGAGATGAATTACGCGTCGCGCTTACAAGGCGTGACAGATGCAATCACAAAACCTTGGTCAGCAGGAAAACGTGACGTTACCCGCTTTTCAGCTTCTTCAGCAGATTCGGCCATCACATCGCGAAGTTGTTCATCTGCCCAGTGATCATCGAAAAAATCATGACTCAGGTTTTCTTTTACCAGTGATCGGACTTCTTTATTATAGATGCCGACCTCGAAAACCTTGTCTCCGTTGTGTGGTGTACGTTCCATGTCGCGAGACCCCATTCTACCAGGAACTAAAAAGCACTACCCCTAAAAGAACTCTCAACGTCGCAGTTTCCCTGCGATCAATATTATGCTCTCAATCATCAGTCTCGACTGTCAATGTGAAGGAAATGTTAAAGCGTCGTTTTTCCGAAATATCCCTATAATTGTTGTGGATTTGCAACAAATCATACGTAATTCTGTTAACGAATACTTCTTATCAACGATCCAAGGACAGTTATCTATGCCCACCATCGAATATTTTTTTACACTGGTTTCACCCTGGACGTTCATTGGCGATCCGATTCTGCGCGATATTGCTGCTCGGTCTGGTGCGAAGGTTGAACACGTGCCAGTGAATTTGGGCCGCGTTTTCGATGCCAGTGGTGGCCTGCCCTTGGCCAAAAGATCGGACCAACGTAAAGCGCTGCGTATGCAGGAACTGAAACGCTGGCGTGCATACCGCGATATCGAGTTCAATCTTGAACCTGCTTATTTTCCCGCATCCGACAAAAAAGCGGCTGCAGTGGTCATTGCGGCTCAACAAGCGGGCCATGATGTTGGGGAACTATGTTATGCGTTCATGCGCGCCGTTTGGGCCGAAGAAAAGAACATTGCAGACCCAGACACCATAATTGATATCAAAAATTCTTGCGGAATAGATGGCCCTACACTTCTTGATAAAGCGTCAGAAGATCCCATCAATGCCAAGTGGGAAGCCAATACCGACCGTGCGATTGCAGCAGGCGTCATGGGATCCCCATTTTATATCGTGGACGGAGATCAATGCTATTGGGGGCAAGATCGATTGGAATTTGTCGAGCGCCAATTAATCTCGGGTTGATCGGATCGCATCTTCGTCCAGATGCGGCGGCAGGCTGATGGTTCGCTCAATCTCGTCAGATTTAAATCCTACGGCGCGTGGGTTTATGATCCCTGGTAATGCCGCAATGCCAAACAACTCCTGCACCACGCCCTCTATCCGGACCCAGTGCAAAATAT
>CBFHXC010000042.1:298-24088 GCA_965659695.1 Rhodospirillales bacterium | reverse complement strand
TTAAAGAGCCCAAGCCAAACCCGTCACCCGATGCTACTGACGCGACTTCAATCTCTGCGCCACCAAAAGAAACCGATGTCGATGGTGCAGCAGGTGTAGAGCTAACAACCGTTAACGATCCACCAGAAATGCTTACGGTTGACCCCGCGATACTCGGAAAGATCGTGGGCGGTGGTGTTGGACCGCCAGGGCCAGCCGCAGTCTCAAACCCATTCAATTCATCCCAATTGCTCAACCCATCGGCGTTTTGTTCGAATACGATATCGACGCCGACCATCCGCAATCGAGGAACAGCCATTTCACATTGGATCAGCGGCAACAAATCAACCTCAGCCACCACTTGATCGGCGATCATCATGTGTTCGTTCGTGCCCCACTTTGCATTTCTGATTTTCACATCATTGATGATCACACGCGGCGGGAACGACAAATCCAATTCAGCCGGTCCCCCGATGGACAATCGCCCGGCATAGGAATTTTCGATCTGTGCCATCAGGTCTTTGCGCATATCGCCAAATTCGCTGAGGCGCGCATAAGCGATCACAATAGCTATCACGCCCAGAACGATACTGACCTTTATGCCGAGCTTTATGAGTTTGAAAAAGAAACTGATCATATCGATTTCCGTGATCTTAAATGATTGGGATTACTGTGCTTCGGAACGCATTCGCTGAATGTCGCTGCGGGGTTTGAACTGACGCGCCCGCGCCGTCGCCGTTTCGATCTGTTTAGAATCGAGCGCCTTTTTCACCATATCCGCATTGTGGGACGCATTTTCGGCCCCGAAAGAATATGCGATTTGGTACCACATCAAGGCGGTCGTCAGGTCTTTTTCACCGTTGTGCTCGCCCGTCGCTAACATCGCGGCTAAGCGCATTTGCGCAGGGACAGCTCCCCCATGTGCAGCCCTCGAAAGCTGGTCATAGGCGAGGTCGATATCTACATCTCCGCCCTCTCCCGCCAACGCCATCAGGGCCAGATTATATTGCGCAAAGGGGTCACCACTTTCAGCAGCCTGTGCGAACCAAGTCCGTGCTGAATCCAAATCACGCGCCACGTGCTCACCGCGATAGAGCAACCCTGCTAGGTCATATTGTGCACGAGTGTATCCACCCTCGGCGGCGGCTTCAAAAAATTCCAAGGCCGTGTCCTTGTCCGTATCGACACCGACACCGTTCCAATACATTACCGCAAGATTGTAGCTGGATGGCCCATATCCCAATGCCGATGCTTGTTCGAAGTATCCGATGGCTTGGTATACATCTACGGGATCAGATTTACGACTAAGGGCCAGCGCTCCCAGCGCATGCAACGAGACGGGGTTTTCCAAGGCCGCCGATTTTTCAAACAAGGCGATGGCGGATGAGCGATCCTGATCACCGCCCTGGCCACGCCACAGCATGACGGCGTGATTGTGCATTCCTTAGGGGTGATTGGCATTGGATAATTCCGCCCAGGCATTTCGGGCAGTCGCATAGTCCTGTACATTGTAGGCATCCAGACCAGACTTGAATACGGCATCGACAGCGCCTGGGGTCTTGCCATCAATGATCTTAATGCCGTTATCGACAGGTGCACGAAGCGCCGACTCTTGCGCACCAACTTGGCCGTGATGCACGACACCTAGAACAACAGTAAAGAACAAGACCAATGGACGAATCATTTAACAATGGTATCGCGACCCTCGCGCGATTGGAATGGCAATATCTGTGGCTGTTTCTTTGACTAGGCTGGCGGCAATATCAGCATTTGCGCGGCAAACCCGACACGGATAATGTGCATGGTCGGAAAACGTCCGCCAGGCGTCGGAATACGAACAGACGGCCTTGCGGACGAATGAGAAATGAATAGCGAAGAAGGCCATCATTGGCCTGCCTGCGACGCCAGAATTTAAGGGAAGTTATGAAGCGATATTCCGTATTCAGCCTGTTGCGCAACGCCATGGGGTACCATCGCGATTGGCAACAAGCATGGCGCTCACCTGATCCAAAGCCCGAATACGACGTGATCATCGTCGGCGGCGGCGGTCACGGTTTGGCGACGGCGCACTATTTGGCCAAGGAACACGGCATCACCAACGTCGCCGTGCTTGAAAAAAGCTGGCTTGGTGGCGGCAACACAGGTCGGAATACGACCATCATTCGATCCAATTATCTCTGGGATCAAAGCGCCGGGCTTTACGAAAAATCTTTGCAGTTGTTTGAGGGGCTGACCCAAGACATCAATTACAACGTGATGTTCAGTCAACGCGGCGTGTTGAATCTCGTTCACACGATCAGCGAAATCCGTGATGCCAAGCGTCGGGTTTATGCCAATCGCCTGAACGGCATCGATTCCGAATACGTTGGCCCAGAAGAATTAAAGAAAATCTGCCCGATCTTGAATTTGGACCCGAACAGCCGCTATCCGGTCTTAGGATCCACATGGCAACCGCGAGGTGGCTCTGCCCGTCACGATGCTGTGGCATGGGGATTGGCGCGGTCCGCCGATGCGCGTGGTGTTGATATCATTCAAAATTGCGAAGTCACCGGTTTCGACATTGAAAACGGTCAGGTCACCGGCGTGCAAACATCGCGTGGGGCCATCAAAGCCAAAAAGGTCGGCGTGGTTGTTGCGGGGCACTGCACAGTCATGTCCGATATGGCCGGCTTTCGGATGCCCATCGAGAGCCATCCGCTTCAAGCCATGGTCTCGGAACCCGTTAAACCGATTATCGATACCGTAGTGATGTCTGGCCATGTTCATGTCTATGTATCGCAATCTGACAAGGGTGGCCTAGTTATCGGTGCGGGCATAGACTCCCATAATGGATATTTGCAGCGCGGTAGCTTGCCGATCGTCGAAGAGCAACTGGCCGCCGCGATTGAACTGTTCCCGATCTTTAGCCGTATGCGCATCTTGCGTACCTGGGCCGGTATCGTTGACACCGCCCCTGACGCCAGCCCGATCATTTCCAAAACACCGGTTGATGGCTTGTACTTCAACTGCGGTTGGGGCACCGGTGGGTTTAAGGCAACGCCGGGTTCGGGTTGGGTGTTCGCCCACACCATTGCCCGCGACGAGCCGCATCCACTGAACGCGGCATTTTCGCTGGACCGGTTCTCGACCGGCGATTTGATCGATGAACACGGCGCAGCTGGCGTTGCGCACTAAGGGGGAATGAAACAATGCTTTTGATTGAATGTCCCTGGTGCGGGAAACGTGACGAAACAGAGTTTTCTTATGGGCACGAAGCCCATATCGTTCGTCCTGAAGATCCATCGAAACTAAGCGATGATGAATGGGCGGATTATCTGTTCATGCGCAAAAATCCTAAGGGGCTGCATCTGGAAAGATGGGTGCACACGGCCGGGTGCCGTCGTTGGTTCAACATGGCGCGCAATACGCACACCAACCAAGTGATCGGCGTCTACAAAATGGGTGAGAAACCACCCACGACCGCGTCTTAGGGGCAACGCACCATGAACCAATCCCATCGATTATCCGACGGCGGCCACATCGACCGAACCCAGCCCATCGAATTCTATTTTAATGGACGCCAATACACAGGCTACAAGGGCGATACACTAACGTCGGCGTTACTCGCGAACGGCGTTATGCTGGTCGGGCGCAGCTTCAAGTATCACCGACCGCGCGGCATCATGACCGCTGGAACCGAAGAGCCGAACGCACTTGTGCAACTTGAACGTGGCGCACGCACCATACCGAACGTGCCTGCGACGCGCATTCCGCTTTATGACGGTTTGGATGCATCCAGCGTCAACTGCTGGCCATCACCATCATTTGATGTCATGGCGATCAATGGATTGTTCCACCGCTTATTGCCCGCAGGTTTTTACTACAAGACCTTTATGTGGCCCGCGTCCGCATGGATGTTCTACGAGAGTTTTATTCGAAAAGCCGCCGGTCTCGGTCGCTCGCCGGAAGAGCCGGATCAAGACACCTACGATAAAATGAATGCGCATCCTGATGTGCTGGTGATCGGCGCAGGCCCCGCTGGGCTGACCGCAGCCTTGTCTGCTGGGCGCACGGGTGCCCGCGTGATGCTGGTCGATGAAAATCAGGAATTGGGCGGCCAACTGCTGAACGAACGCGAAAAAATAGACAGTGCCCCTGCGTTGGAGTGGGTCGCAAACGCCGAAGCCGAACTGGCCGCCATGCCCGACGTGACGATCCTGAAGCACACGATGGCGACGGGACTTTATGACCATGACTATGTCAGTCTGGTCGAAAATCGGTCTGATGTTATCTCGGCAGACCAAGACGGTCTGACCCGCCAGCGGTTCTGGCGGGTGCGGGCCAAAAATACGATCCTGGCCACCGGGGCCATGGAGCGGCCGCTGATCTATTCTGACAATGATCGGCCGGGCAGCATGTTGGCGAGTGCCGTCCGTGCCTATGTCAATCGGTATGGCGTTGTCCCTGGATCACGCCATGTGATTTTCACCAACAATGACGATGCGTATCGAACCGCGCTTGATCTGAAGGCAGCAGGTGCGGATGTCGCCTGTGTCATTGATATTCGACCCGACCCCGATGGCGAATTGGTCACACGCACCATCGAAGCCGGCATCGAAGTTATCGATCAATCCGCCATCACCGGCGTCATCGGAAAATCTGCGATCCGCGCGGTCGAAGTCATGCGCCTGAATGATGATGGCGATGGCGTCACCGGCACTGCGCGCACGATCAAATGCGACATCGTCGGATCAAGTGGCGGTTGGAACCCTGTTGTCCATCTGCACAGCCACCCAGGCGGTCGCTGCGTCTGGCGCGAAGAAGACGGCGTGTTCTTGCCGGGTGAAACCCTACAAAACAACGTTTCTGTCGGATCTGCGAACGGCAAGTTTGATCTTCAATCCGCGTTTAACGAAGGCGACTTTGCCGGTATCGAAGCTGCCAGCAGCCTAGGCCTGACCAATAAAAAACGGCCAGGCATTCCCAAGGCAACTGATCCGGTTGTTGAAGGTCCATGGCGCGTGATGTGGTATGTGCCGACGACAAAACCCGTTGGCGAGCGCGGAAAGCATTTCCTAGATCCGCAAAATGATGTGTCCGTCACGGATGTTCAATTGGCGGCGCGCGAAGGCTATAGATCCGTCGAACATACCAAGCGTTACACAACTCTGGGCATGGCGACCGATCAGGGCAAAACCGGCAACATCCCAGCCCATGCGACCCTGGCCGCAGCACTTGGCCAAAGTGTGCCCGAAACCGGCACTTCCACATTCCGACCGCCGTTCTCACCCACAGCCTTGGGCGCCTATGCGGGGCGTGAAGTCGGCGAGTTTTATGATCCGATCCGCCGCACGCCGATGCACGAATGGCACGAAAAAGCGGGCGCGCTATGGGAGGATGTCGGGCAATGGCATCGCCCCTGGTATTACCCCAAAGGCGATGAGAGCATGATTGAAGCGGTCGCGCGTGAGTGCCTCGCGGTACGTCATCAGGTCGGCATGCTGGATGCGACCACGTTGGGTAAGATCGATATCCAAGGCCCCGACGCGGCTGAATTCCTGAACCGTATTTACACCAACGCATGGCTCAAATTGCAGCCCGGTCGATGTCGCTATGGTTTGATGCTGGGTGAAGACGGCATGGTCATGGACGATGGTGTTACATCATGCCTGGCTGAAAATCATTATCTGATGACGACCACATCCGGCGGCGCACCGCGCGTCATGGCGTGGTTGGAGGAATGGCTGCAAACGGAATGGCCTGACCTCAAGGTCTATCTGACATCAGTAACCGAACAATACGCGACCTTGCAGTTGGCCGGGCCAAATGCACGGGCACTGCTGTCGGAACTGACGACAGACATCGATCTATCGGCTGACGCCTTTCCGTTCATGAGTTGGAAGTCAGGCACTGTCGCTGGCATCCCTGCCCGCGTGTTCCGGATCAGCTTCACCGGAGAAAGTTCCTACGAAATCAATGTACCCGCGTCTGCCGGATTATCACTTTGGAATGACGTGATGTTGGCGGGTGAAAAGTACGGCATCACTCCGTTCGGCACAGAAACCATGCACGTGCTCCGCGCCGAAAAAGGCTTCATCATTGTCGGACAAGAAACCGACGGCACCGTCACGCCGATTGACCTGGGCATGAATTGGATCGTGTCATCCAAGAAACCTGATTTTGTCGGCAAAAGATCATTGTCTCGCGCCGATATGTTAAAAGATGATCGCAAACAGTTGGTTGGTCTGCGCACCGTTGATCCAACCGAAGTGTTGCCAGAGGGTGCACAGATCGTCGCCGAAACAAAGCCCAAGCCACCGATGGATATGATCGGACACGTGACATCCAGTTACTGGTCAGCCGCGCTGGAACATTCCATCGCGTTGGCCTTAATCAAAGGCGGACAAAATCGTTTGGGCGAAACCATATATGTGCCGCTCGAAGACAAAACCGTGGCGTGCGAGATCGTCTCGCCGGTCTTTTATGATCCAGAGGGGAGTCGTCTCAATGGTTGATGCATACCGTCTCAGAAGCCCCCTCGCCCATTTGGGCCTCGCCGCGCAAGCCGATGATGGCGCCAATGTCGGCGTCACATTATCCGAGGTGCCATTTCGCGGCCAAATCAACATTCGCGGCGATGCGGGCAATGCGGACTTCGCCGCAGCCGTTAAAAAGGCCACGCGACTAGACCTCCCCACAGATCCCAATACAACCACTGGAAAACCTGCAACGACTCGCATTTTCTGGCTCGGACCCAACGAATGGGTTGTGGTGACCAAACCCCATGGTGGAAAACGTGTCTTTGATGCGTTGTGGAAAAATCTAAAAGTCGATGGCTTGCACGCATCTGTCGTCGATACGTCAGAGGCCCGCACCACCATCACCGTATCTGGGGAGCACGCGCGCGATGTGATGGCCAAGCTTTGCAGCCTGGATTTACACCCCAGCCAATTCGGCCCCGGACAATGTGCCCAAACCATCGTCAGCAAAGTCGGCGTGGTGCTGACACAAACGGCAGAAACAAAATCCGGCGGCGCCACCTATGAGCTTTATTCCCTCAGAAGTTTTTCCACCTATCTGTGGAAACGTCTTGAGGACGCCGCAATGGAATACGGCGTCCGCATCGCTTAAACCCAGTTAATTCGCCGTCAAGAACTTCTGATAATCAGCGGCCAAGTCTTTCACCGCTGCGGCGCGCAATTTCTCGCCCAACTCCTCGGTCGCCAGTGTCGGATCAGATCCAATGCGCCCATCGGGGAAGCGGCGGCGATAATCATCACTGTCAAAGAAACTGCCCTGTGGTGCCACTTCAGGGCTCAACTTACCGACACCCTTAACTCGGGCAGCATCATCGGGATAACCGAAATAGGTTAGTGAGACTTCGCCCGCTGTCGCGTGCGATCCGTTGGCTTCACCGAATGCTTCCGCTTCGATCTCGTGCACGGAGGGACAGTCGAACCAATTCCGCAACACGCATCGCAAATCGGAACGATTGTGCTTCGCCGTACCCAAACTGGTTTCGGCATAGACTTCATCAAACGCCGCTTTGACCGTGGCGATGTTACCGCCGTGACCGTTCACGAAATAAATCCGGTTGAAACCATGCCGCGCCAATGACGCCACGTAGTCCCCGATCACGGCAATCAGTGTCGTGGGGCGCAACGTGATAGACCCTGGAAAACCCAAATGGTGTTGGGCCATGCCGACGCTGATGGTGGGCGCGATTAGCGCGTCGACTTCCTTGGCCAATGCCTCTGCAACGATTTCGGGGCACAGCGCATCGGTCCCGATAAATCCGGTCGGGCCATGCTGCTCGGCAGAGCCAATCGGAATGATGATTCCGGTTGATCGTTTCAGATACTCTTCAACTTCAGGCCACACCATTAACTGCAAACGCATGTTATCCTCCGGGTAAAAAATAGGGCACCAAATATGGCGATCTCACGCTAACGAATTTGCCCATAATGTCACCGAAAAATGCATGCCAGTTTTGGACACCCTTGTGTGCTATGTTCGGGTCATGAGTTTACGATATGAAAAAGCAGATAATCTTTTGCAACTAGCCCTCGAGATGCAGGCTGCGCGGTTCGGCCTGTCTTTGCAGGATATTCAGGAACGCTTTGCCGTTGGCAGACGCACCGCCATGCGCATGCGGGATGCCGTGTTGCGCAACTTCCCACAGGCCGAGGAGGTCGACACCGGCGAGAAAACCAAGCGCTGGCGCATCCCCGCTGGGACTCTTGATCGTTTGGTGTCATTCAGCGCCGAAGAACTGACGGATCTGGAACGCGCCATCGCCATGATGGATGCATCTGGGCAATCGGATGCAGCGATGCGGCTGAAGGATCTACGAACCAAAGTCAAAACGATGCAACCTGCGGATATTGCGAGGCGCACGGCCCCAGACATTGATGCCCTGCTAGAGGCAGAGGGATTCGCCATGCGCCCCGGCCCCAAACCGCGCGTGTCCGGGGATGTGATGGAGGGGCTACGGGACGCCGTCAAAGGCTGCGTCAAAGTGCGTATCAATTATCGCAACCGCCGAAATGGAAAAGTTAATGAGCGGCTCGTTCATCCATACGGGTTCTTGTTCGGCTATCGAAATTATTTGATCGCATACCATGAACACCCAAAGGCCAACGACTTCGCTCTGTTCAGCTTGTCCAATATCGAGAACTCCACAGTCACCAGCGATTTTTTTGAGCGTGACCCCTCCTTTTCGTTGGCCAGCTTCGCCACACGATCGTTTGGGGTGTACCAATCTGATCCAGAAGACGTTATCTGGCGCTTTGCCCCCGAAGCCGCCGCAACAGCAGCAGAGTTCGAGTTTCACCCCACACAAGAATTCGAAGAACAGGATGATGGGGCATTGATCGTCCGCTTTCGCGCGGCGTCGGACCTGGAAATGGCGTGGCATTTATACATGTGGGGCGACAAAGTCGAAGTCCTGGCACCGGAGAGTTTGAAGAAGCTGGTCGCCGATCATCGGCCTAGTTGGTCAGCCTTGCCCTAGGCACACCAATACAACGTAACCAATAATTTCTGGACCTATTGCGGCTTCGGCGCAATGATCCGCCTCAAGTGAGTAAGCTTTTCAGCCCCGGAGATGAAAATGAAAAAAGTACTGATTGGTTTCGGTGTCGTCTTGTTGTTAATCGTAGGCGGTGTCGTCTTCTTGTATTCGAACCTAGGCGACGTCATCAAAGAAGCGATCCAACGTTTTGGGTCAGAAGCGACCCAAGCGACTGTGGTTATTGATAACGTCGATTTGGATGTCACCAACGGTAAAACAGCGCTGCAAGGATTTGTCGTTGGTAACCCATCGGGCTTTAAGACTGATAGCGCCTTTGAATTGGGGAACATTGCCGTTCAAGTTGATACATCCAGCCTGGACGCAGATACCATCGTGATCAATTCGGTCGCAATCAACGGGCCAAAGATCACTTATGAATTGGGCGATGGCGGCTCCAACGTCGATGCGATCAAACGCAACGTCGATACCTATGCCAAACAGTTTTCTAGTGGTGACAGCGCGGCCTCATCCAGCCAGGATTCCGGCCCGCAGAAAAAGATCATTATTGAACGCCTGACCATTACCGATGGTCGGATCAATGTATCCGCACCATTCCTCGATGGTAAATCCCTTGGCTCAGATTTGCCGACCATTACATTAACCGATATTGGCAAAGATAGCGGCGGCGCGAATCCAGCCGACGTTATCAAACGTGTCATCGATGAAATGACCAAGGGTGTCGGTGGTGCGATCTCCGGTCTCAATTTGGATGATCTCAGAAAACAAGCCACTGCAAAAGCGCAGGAAGCCATTGATAAAGCCACATCGGGTGCATCTAACGCTGTCAAATCTGCAACCGAAGGCGCGGGCACTGCTGGCGAAGCCGCATCAGGCGCAGCTGATGATGCCAGCAAAGCGATCAAGGGTTTGCTTGGGAATTAAACCAACATTCCACAACATGAAAAAGTCTGTGAGGATAGATGCGTTACGTAACTTACAACAGGAAAGATCGGCCGTGCTTAGGCGTCATTGACGGAGAAGATGTCGTTGACGTTGCATCGCTCATGGCAAATCCGCCGGCGAGTATGCGCGACCTGATAAGCTTACCAAGCGCTGTTCATGCTGAAATCGCAAATACTATTGATAGTCCAGAGTGCACGCGAACACCCATTGCAGAATGCAATCTGCTACCGCCGATTACAGATCCCGGGAAAATCATCTGTGTGGGCCTGAACTATGCGGATCACGCCCGTGAAGGCGGTCACGAAATACCGACCTATCCGGCGCTGTTCATGCGGACAGCGACATCCTTGATCGGGCCCGATGATCCCATAATTGTCCCAAATTGCTCGGAACAACTGGACTACGAGGCAGAACTTGCCATCGTTATAGGCAAGCGATGCCGACATGTATCGAAGGATGCCGCAGACGAAGTGATTTTTGGCTACACCGCATTTAACGATGGCAGTATCCGCGAGTATCAACGCCTGTCTGCGCAATGGACAGCCGGTAAGAATTTTGACGACACCGGGCCGCTGGGCCCATCGATCGTGACCAGGGACAAACTACCAAAGGGAGCCAGTGGTCTGACCATTCAAAGCCGTCTGAATGATGAGGTCATGCAAAGCTCCAACACGGATCAGATGATCTTCGATACGTATCGAATTATTGAAATTCTGACTGAATTCATGACCCTGGAACCTGGCGACATCATCGCAACCGGCACACCAAGCGGTGTCGGCCACGCACGGCGCCCACAGGTTTGGATGCGCCCCGGTGACCGGATTGAGGTTGAAATAGAAGGTATCGGTGTGCTTTCGAACCCCGTGGTAGCGGAGAAGTCTTAGCGCGTGGCAACCCGGATTACATACACCTTTGACAATGGTCCGTGGCCCGGCGCCACGGATCGGCTTCTGGATTTTCTTAGCGACCGAGACATCAAAGCGACATTCTTTGTTGTCGGAGAACGGCTGGCTGAACCAGAAGGTCGGCAACTGGCTGAACGTGCGGCCGCTGAGGGTCACTGGGTTGGGAATCACACCTATACGCATACTGTGCCGCTTGGGCAGGCTGGCGACGCCGAACGTGTCGAACATGAGATTGGCAGCACCGAAAAGTTGATGGGCGAACTGGCCCACCCCCGAAAATTCTTTCGCCCCAGTGGCAGTGGTGAACTGGGCCCACATATTCTAAGTCACGAGGCGCTCACGTACCTTAAGGACAAAAAGTATACGATGGTGACCTGGAACTCAGTTCCCCGGGACTGGATTGCCCCGCACGAAGAATGGCTACCTCGGGCCAAGGCTGATCTTCAGAACTTGGATTGGCCAGTATTGGTTCTGCATGACAAGTTCATCGCAGAGATGCTGGATACGCTCGCAGTATTCCACGATGGACTTTTGAAAAAAGGTGTTGAGGTCGTACAAGATTTCAACCCAGCCTGCCTGCCAATCAAGAATGGTGAGGCCCATCAGTCAGTGATGGAACTTATCGCAGACTAACCGATGACCAAGATCATCCTTTGGGTGACGATTAGCTTTTGGCCGAAACGAATCCAAACAGGTGTGCCAAATCTTTGAAGAAGATTCGGACATGTGCCATTGGGCTTTTGCGGGTCAGTTTCTTCTCGGTATACGATTCCCAGGTTAAGCGCTGAACATCGGGGTCGGCACAGATGGAGGTGAAACGCTCGCGCCGTTCATCGGTCGTATACCAGAATTTTTGCATCATGCCGAGAATCCAGAACACCTTACCGTGCTCTTTCATAAATCGTTTGCGCGCTTTTTTCAGCGCTTTGACATCACCGGTTTTAACAAACTCCGCAGCCGCAAGACCACTCAGTTGGCCACACAGCATGGCGTAGTAAATGCCCTCGCCCGACGCCGGTGCGACAACACCTGCCGCGTCGCCAGCCAGAATAACGTTCTTTCCATCATCCCATCGTTTCAGCGGCTTCAATGGGATCGGTGCGCCTTCACGACGGATCGTGATCGCCTCGGAAACGCCCGACTGCTCCCGCAGTTGCTTGACCGCACCGCGCAAAGAAAACCCCTTGTTCGCAGAGCCCGTTCCCACGCTGGTTGTTTTACCGTGTGGAAATACCCAGCCATAGAAATCTGGTGAGATTTCGCCGTTGTAGACGACGTCGCAGGTATCAGGAACGAAATGCGAAGATGGGTCATTATCCGGTGATTCAATAATTTCGTGATACGCGAACACGCATGGGACGCGTTCAGCATTTGGCATGGTTTGTTTGGCAACAGATGAACGTGCACCATCGGCACCGACAACAGCCCGCGCACGAACCACGATATCCTCGCCAAGTTTGCCTTCAGATTTGTCGGTGTACGTGATGGATACAAGCCCATCGTCATCATGCTTGATTGATTTAAAATGCCCGGTGCGACGTTCCGCACCCGCACCCGCTGCACGGTTTCTCAGCCATTCGTCGAAGTGTTCACGGTCAACCATGCCGACGTAGCCTTTGCCGACAGGCATATCCACTTCACGACCCGTCGGCGAGATAATCCGAGCTGAATTGATCTTGGCGACAATCTGGCTATCGGGAATATCGAAATCTCTGATCAGGCGTGGCGGTACAGCACCGCCGCATGGTTTTATGCGTCCTGCCTTGTCGAGTAACATGACTGATAGACCATCGCGTGCAAGTTCCGTCGCCGCTGTCGAACCAGACGGCCCCCCGCCGACGACGATGACGTCAAACGTGTCTTTTTTTTGCATGTCGCTCTCTCCCTAAACCTTACTCAACCCTGGATCCGGATGACCTGATATACCCAATGCACCGTCGCGTTCAGCTTTGCTGACACCCAGTGCCAATTTCGCGGAAACGATGAATAGTGCAGCCTCCAAGGCGAAGACGGTCGCGAAGGCGGCCTCTGGCGAACCACTTGTATATCGAACGGCATCCAAGACCATCGTGCCAATGAAACCACCGATCCCGAATGCCAATGCCTGGGATGCGCCCCATACCCCCATTCGTGTACCTTCGCGGTTTTCTTTACCACTTCGTACCAAGCCCATCATCGAGCCAATGGCTGCGACGGCGAACGTGCCATTGGCAACGCCCAGCAAAAATACGGCGGGGACCAGCGGAAATGATGGGCCGATTGACCCGGCCAATGCCAGCGACGTGTGTGCTGCCGCAGATGCGATACATCCACCCACGGTCCACGCCCGCATGGAACCAAATCGGCCCTTACCAAATCTGGTGCCCAAAACGGCAACCAGGATCATCCCGACAAACACACCGCCGTGATGCACCCCAGAAAGCTTCGTCGACTCGCCCGGCGTCATGCCGAATATCGCCCCAGCGAATGGCTCCAAAATCAGGTCCTGTGCACTGTAGGCCAGCATGGAGGCAAATACAAAAATGGCGAAATGCTTCGACTTTGGCTCGCTCCAGATATCGCGGACCGCCTGCATAAATCCAGGTTGGTCTGTTGTCTGTTCAGGTTTCGGTTCACGAACAGCTGCATGCCGACCTTCGAGACGCCACGTCGCTGCGATCGTCATGAAAAAGGCGAACGCCGAAACCGCACCGGTGACCAAAACCAAACGTTCAAACGTAAACGGATCAAGCAGATGCCCGGCGACACCAGCAGTCACCGCAATCCCCGCAATCATCATCAACCAGACAATCGTCGCTGCAGCGGCGCGTCTTCGCGCGCGAACACGCACAGCAAGAAACACCAAAAGTGATGTACCCGCAGCGCCAACCCCACAACCGATCAAGGTAAATGCGATGACAGCTAAGGCCACGCCCCACAGTAAATTATGATCCATCACGCCGGTCGACGCCGCGGCCAGTACACCACCAACCGCCAGTACGAACATGCCGCCAATGATCCACGGCGTTCGACGCCCTCCCACATCAGAGCCATATCCCCAACGGGGACGCAGAATTTGAATGGCGTAATGCAAGCCAACCAACGCACCTGGTAACATGGCAGGCAATGCCAGTTCGACGACCATGACACGGTTCAACGTGGATGTGGTTAGTACAACAATCGATCCAAGCGCCAGTTGCACCAAACCGATCCGAATGATCCCCAGCCAACCCAGTTCGTTTTCGGGAACTGATTCAGTCACACTCATACGATTAAGCTCCGAAGGGCAAATGCACTTACCAACATTCCGATCACGTAAAGGGTGGTGCCGGTTGCGTTATACCAAGGGGCATTGGCCTCGGGATCGCGAAGCAATTTAGGCATCAACAAGAACTGTGCGATCAGCACAGCAGCCACACCTGCGGCGTGATACATCGCCCCCCATTGCACTAGAAATCCAATGACAATGATTTGCGGAACTACCATCACGGCGCACGCAAAGCGCACAGCCCGATCAACACCCAGTTGGACAGGCAACGAACGAATGCCCAGTTCCTTGTCACCATCGACCGCCTTGAAATCGTTCAGGGTCATGATGCCGTGGGCACCAATGCTGTATAAAATAGCCAATAGGATCGTGCGTGAGTCAGGGAGTGTTCCAGCGACCACGGCAGCCGCCGTGAACCAAGGCAATCCCTCATAACAAATGCCGCACGCAAGATTTCCCCACCAACCGTTTTGTTTCAGTCGCAACGGCGGTGCGCTATAGGTCCAGCCGAAAAACAGGGCAAAAATGGCTGCAGCCAGCACCCAAGGCCCTAAGAAATAAGAGACGATAATAGAGAGCGCACCACCAATGAGCGCGATATAAAGCCCCCATCGACCAGGAATGCGCCCCGATGGAATCGGTCTATTGGGCTCGTTAATGGCGTCAACATGACGATCAAACCAATCATTCACGGCCTGACTTGAACCGCACACCAGCGGCCCTGCCAAAATGACGCCGGCAATGATATACGGCCAATGGCCATCCGGCAGCGTGCCAGCCGACACGGCCCCACACGCAAACGCCCACATTGGCGCGAACCAAGTGATGGGTTTCAGCAGTTCAACAAATGATTTAACAGGTCCCTCAGCCATAGGCCGATATTAGGGCTGATCAGAAATAATGTCAATTAAACTTGACACAATTGAGCGTCGAGTCTCGTAAAGTTTACACTCTACATTTATGGGTTACACCCATAACGATTCTATCTACACCAAAAAGTTAGCGCGAGTCGTTGTTTTGACCCAACTTTTTGGTGGTATCGTTAATGCCATACCGATGCAATTTGACGTATAAGCTTTGCCGGCTGAGGCCCAGCATATCTGAGGCCAATGCCCGATTGTTTCCGGTGTGCTCTAGCGCAGCCTGAATGGCCATCCGTTCAATCACATCGGTGGCTTCACGCACGATTTCCTTTAGCGACACCCGACCGATCAGATTGGAGAGGTCCTCGGGAGATTGCCCCCCAGGCAGTGATGATAGTGTTGGCGCTGAATCGACCCGACTTTCAATTGATCGAATGGCAAATCCAAGACATGGCGCGCGATTGTCGGGGATCGCGACCGCGCTCACTTCCACATCCTCAACGGTGCCCAACTCACCACGGACAATGGTGATAAACCGACTCGCGGTGCCATTTTCCATTAAGGTAGAGACCAGAGTCGAAATTTCGTACTCAGAACGCCCTAACCAGCGGCCCAGCGCTTCACCTTCTGCGGCGCTTGGAGTCGGTAATTGTGCCAATTCCAAGAAACTAGAGTTCGCATGACGAATGCGACCATCTAAGTCAGTTGAGACGAAACCATCGGGTAGGCGGGAGACAATCTCGGGCAGGCTATCGGTGGCAGATCCAGAATCGCCATCCACCTCAGATGCATTGGTGTCGACTCGCACCAACAAATGCGCATTACTACCCTGGCGGAATAGCGATGCATTGACCATACATTCGTATTCTTCGATGGATTTGAAACGCACCATTTCTGACATCGGATTGCCGGTACGGCGCACGCTGGAAAACAGATCTGTAAGGGGACCTTGGTCTTCGCTAGCTACCCAATCACGCAGGTAGCGCCCAACCAATTGCCCGGCGGTCAAATCGAGCGTCTTGATGGCAGCTGGATTGGCATCAACAACTCGGTAGGTACCGGCATCGAGAACCAGAACGGGCTCAGTGGTGACCTGAAAAAGCGCTCGGTATTTGGTTTCAGCATGGCGCAACCGCGTGTACTCGCGCTCCATAGCCTGTTGCGTCTTCACCAAATCCTGCTGCAAATGGCTTACACTCTGCATCTCGCGGCCAATAACAAGAGTCAGCCCGCCGAATTCCATGGGGACACCAATGTATCTAACGGGTAGATCCAGACCGTCCGGCATCGGATGATTAACTTGGCGCCAACGTTGCTGCGACTTAGATCGCGCATCTTCGAGAAGCTGCACCAGCTTAGGCTTGCTCTCGACCGTCACTGTTTCGGCCCAGGAACGTCCAACCCAACCGGTTGTATTCAATGGCAGCGCATCGGTATCCGTGTGCACCACTTCCAAAATCTTCCCGGCCTCATCGACAACCAACGCAATATCGGCAGACGCCTTGATCGCGTCATGCAGGAGGTCAGATTTTATGAACTGTGAAGAAAGGGCTTCTAATTGCCCAGTATCACTCAACTTTGCTGAGGACTTTTTCATATTTTTTCAAATTCTTAATACTGGCAGACTGCTGCCATAAAATTACTGATTAAAATGAGTCGTCTAAAAATTAGATCTTAAAAAAGTCGCTTATAAAAAAAATATCTTCAATTACTCGTTATATAGTCGTATGAATATAGTCGTCTGATAACAAATTTGCTACGCGCTATTTTATTAGCAGTGTATCATATATTTTTCCTGCATTGATAACCGTTTCGCGGCCATCACCCGCGAATCCATCAATGTCACAACCGGCAAGCATATCTGTATTTTCGACAACAGCGCTTCCGCCAGCTAGTATCCCAACATTCCGGTCATCAATTGATTTGCGAAGCTTCTTCGCCATATCAGGCAGCCGCTCTAAGTCTTTGGTATGAGCAACAGACAAACCGACGAGATCAAAATCTTGGCTCTTGGCAGCAGCATAAACATCGTCATCGCTCTCAGGCGACAGGCATTCTACGTCCCAACCATAACGACGCAAAAACTCCGATGCCAGAGCCGGCCCAAGAGTATGTTGATCGCCAGGCATCGTCATCACGAGCGCAGAACGATTCGATAAAATATCCCGCTGTGACGCAAACTTGTCGCTAAGGAGAGACAACGTCCTCTGCAGGCAAGAACTCCCGAGGGTGACGTGAGCAAAATCACAGCGATCCTCAACCCACATCTCACCCAAGAATTTAGCAGCTGGGGAAATCAGGTCTAGATAAACAGATTCTATAGGGACGCCGCGGTCCAACAACATCAGAATAAATTTTAGCGACGCATCCGTATCGCAATGGATCGCTATATCGGAAAACAGTATAACTTCGTCATCCGTTGGACGCCGATACGACGTGTAATTCCCGTTTCCTTCAACGGGAACGCCATCTTGGAGAGATTTTAGTTTCGGCACTACGTTCATTGCGACCAAACGTTCTATTGATGGCAACCGCCCTACGTCGCCAATCTTTTTACGACGTTGACCAAATACTTCCGAATCCCGTTCTTCCTTGAACGTATCACCGGTTCCGTACCAAGGATCGTCAATCCCATCCGGGACAAGAAAACTTGCCATATTATAGCCCCCATCAATTCAGCCCAACGACTGTGGGACGGCCTAAAATTATTGTTGGTAGTTATCGACTGACAAATCTCCCAATATGCCTACCGATGCCAATTCTAAGTCTAGGATGCCTCTACGAGTGGCGACATTAGTGTCGCTTCTCTCTCCCACCTGAATTAACTCATAGACAGCCCAAATTGTCAATATCAACTTATATGTCAGATAAAATTGATAGCTGCAATGTAAATTTAAATTGACACCTCTTCAGATGCTTCGGTACAGTATGGGATATTCAGAAGAATACATATTTGACTTATACATCTGTTCAAAGGATGGACCATGATCCTCATTATGAATGTCAGCAGTATTATAGATCGCTCCATCGCCCATTTTGACCGAGGCCCATGGGCCGCTCATACCGGGGCATGTTCGAGACATTCATCCAAGGCAATGCGCAAGCGTCGCAACCCCCTTTACACAAAAGAGCAACGCGAACGTAGAGATCAAACACCGTGGACATTGGTTCAGGGCATTTTGGCTCCTCTACAGTTCCTGGTCTTCCTTGTGAGTTTAGGGCTTGTTGTAAACTTCATGATGACAGGTACTGGCTATGAAGCCGCGACGATCTCCATCATCGTCAAGACATTCGTCCTCTATACAATAATGGTCACAGGCGCGATATGGGAACGTGTTGTTTTCGGACAGTATCTATTTGCACCCGGTTTTTTCTGGGAAGATGTAGTCAGCATGTTCGTGATCGCTTTGCACACCGCATACCTGTATGCCGTGATGACAAATGCATTACTGCCCGAACAGCTAATGCTTTTGGCTCTGGTCGCATACGGACTGTATGTCGTGAATGCCGCACAGTTCCTGCTCAAACTTCGTTCAGCACGCTTGCAAGCGAACGAATCAGTTCGCCAGGGCAACATCAGCCTGAGCGCTGCTGAATAATCTCAAAACGTTATATCTAAAGCGTTAAATCCACTGGCGTCTTTTTAGTTTGGCAGCAATGCCGCTCGCTGTGCGTGTTGTCAGGCGCGCTGCGGGGCGAACTGTTTCTGGACGCATAATCTCGATATCATAACGCGCAATCACCCGCGCCAAACACAGTGTAGCTTCTATCAGTCCAAACGCTGCACCGATGCAAATCCTTGGCCCTTGCCCAAAAGGTAAGTATGTCCCTTTTAGTATCTCTTTTTCCCTGCCCGAAGTGAAACGGTCGGGATCGAAAAGATCAGGTTCTTTCCAAAACACCTCGTGACGATGCATGAGCCAAGGCGAAATTAGGATCATCGCACCACGCGGAAATGATATCCCTCCTACCTGCCCAGCTCTTAATGCGACTCTTGGAATAAAGCCAAGGGGTGGATAGAGACGTAATGTCTCTTTGAAGACATTCTTGGTGAATTCAAGCTTTTTGACAGCTTCGATACCCAGCGTGCCACCTTCCGCGACTGTGTTGATTTCGTCGCGAATCCGCCTCACCGCATCCGGTTGATGGGCAAGAATATAAAACGCCCAGGCCAATGCCCCCGCCGTGGTCTCATGCCCGGCCAAAAAGAACACGCCAATATGATCAATGAGCTCTTCTCGCGTGAAAGCAGAACCATCACGCGGATCTGTCGCGTTGATAATGTCGCCTGCAATATCGGATAAATCTGACCGTGTATCAGCTTGCCGTTCATCCAGCATGACACCAATTTGTTCTCTGATTTCTCCCGCAGCACGGGCCACTGCAATCGGCTGGGGTATGTCGTCAAAGGCGCGCCCAAGCCACAATCGAAAAACCCGGACATTGGCGACGGAGTCTTGAAAATCAGCAAAGGCTTTGTAGACCCGTTGTGCGGCCTCACCGCCTAGGGTTCTGGAAAAAATTGTACGGCAGATGATGTCAGCGGTCAGGTTGCTCATCGCAGCCTCGAGCGAGAATTCTTCACCAGTCTCCGCATAGCGATCAAGAGTTTCTTCGTACAAATCGACTGCCTCTGCCATCGAGGTGAACGCATTCCCAAGGCGCATGTGAGAAAATGCCGGAGAAATGACGCGTCGCTGACGCTCCCATGTTTCGCCATTTGAAACGAATACGCTATTGCGAACCAGGGGGGCGAGCGCCCCTGACATCAAGTCACTCTTGGGATAATCCGCCACCTCGGCCGTCATAATGCGTTGAACAATTTCAGGATCATTCACCAGGATAATCTTGCGCCGGGTCCAACCCACCTCTTTGACCATGGTCTGATAAGCGACCTTCGGCATTAAACTGATCATGTCCCGGTCAGATCGAAACAAACCGGACAGCAGTGCTTTGACAGGGGACGTCGGATTCGGTGCAGGCGGACGATAAAGTGGGTTGATGGTCTTCACATGTCAGGCTTTTATTTGTTCCGCAGCAAGTTGAACGCGCGCGGATTCAAGGGGCTCAACACCCTCCCACGTGCCATCGACGTCAGCCACATCAAAACGGGCAAATAATTCCTCTTTGAACCATCCACCTTTCCGCACTTCGGAAATCGCTTCTCCGTGGAAACTGTTGAAGGCAAATTCTTCCATCGCTTTAATGTCATCCCAGATCGAAAATGTCACTTGGTGCAACCACGGAACCTCGCCCACACCGATCTTGAATACCAAGTGGTCTTGTTTGGCGATTTCTTTTGAAATCCCCGGCACCTGTTTCCAGAACGACGGCGCATGTTGAATTTTGACTGTCGCCCGTGTCAGCACGGCAACAAGTGGCCCATCACCGAAAACCTGAACTGGCATTTTAGAAACGGGAAACGGGGCTTGTCCCGCCCATTCACCGCGACAATTTTTGGCCGACATGAATATGGATGTCTCTTCAGATGCGTGGTCTCGGTAACGGCAAAACACATCCCCCGTCGCGATTCGGTGTTTGGCACATTCAATCGATGGCCACACCGCAAGAATCCCGTAGACCGAAAAATTCGGAAACGGATAAAACCCGTCCCGACTGCCAGATCCTAACAGTTTGTGAAACCCAATATCCGGGGTTTTGGCCAAGGGACCGCGCGCGAACAGCATTTGAGAAAATGCCCAAAGCTTGGACCCAAGGTTAGGGAACCGAAAAAGCGTGAGCGAAGTGACCGTCATCGCGGGTTAACCTACTCTGACACTATCGATTTGTCCCTGCGGATGCCGGACTTCTATGAAACTCAATGATTTCAGTGTGATGAAGCAAAAATAGTTCATTACAAATGAATCCTCTGACAATTCATTTCTTGCGGCCATACCAATAACCGCACTAAAGTGTCACATAATGTTGACACATATAAAAGACCATAACGACGCTGAGGGAAGCACCGAGGCCAAACGCAAAGCCATAGTCATCGGTAGCGGCTTCGGCGGGCTAGCGACGGCAGTACGTCTATGCGCCAAGGGGTATCAGGTTGACGTTGTTGAAAAACTCGACGGACCTGGTGGTCGCGCATATGTGATTAAACAAGATGGGTTCGTGTTTGATACGGGGCCCACAATCATTACAGCACCGTGGCTCCTAGACGAGCTATGGGAGCTATGCGGCAAAAAGGTTTCTGATGATATCGACCTCCGCGAGCTCACCCCATTTTATGATGTGCGCTTTGACGATGGCTCTGTCTTTACATTAAGCCGAGACAAAGAAGACATGCGCCGCCAGATCACCGAGATATCGCCCGAAGATGTCGATAATTTTGATCGTTTTATGGCGCGCAGCAAAGAAATTTACAAATACGGTTTCGAAGACTTGGCAAATGTCTCGTTTGATTCGTTGAAGCCAATGTTAAAAGCTGCTCCGCACATCATTGCCCTTGGCGGTCTTCGAACAGTTTTTGGCCAGGTATCCAAATTTATCCGCCATCCCAAGCTTCGCATCGCGTTGAGTTTGCACCCGCTATTGATTGGTGGGAACCCCTACTCCGTGACGTCGATCTATTGTTTGATTAACTACCTCGAAAGCAACTGGGGTGTGCATTTTGCCATGGGCGGAACGGGCAAGCTGGTCGAAGGACTCGTCGGTCTGATCGAAATGCAAGGCGGCAAGATGCATTACAGCAGCGAAGTTAACCGTATCAATGTCGCTGATGGACGCGCCAGCGGTGTAACTTTGAGAGACGGCACAGTGATGGATGCCGATATTGTTGTATCGAACGCTGATGCGGCCTGGACCTATGACAAGATGCTTCCGGATGTGAAACGTAAGAAACGTTGGACGCCGCGCAGGATCAAAAACACACGTTATTCCATGGGGCTATTTGTTTGGTACTTTGGCACCAATCGACAGTTCACCGATGTGCCACATCATTCGATGGTCTTGGGTCCGCGCTTCAAGGGGCTGCTGAAAGACATCTTCACGCACAAACGGTTGAGCGATGATTTCAGCATGTACCTGCATCGCCCCACGGCAACCGACCCATCCATGGCGCCAAAAGGCTGCGACACTTTTTATGCGCTGGTGCCAGTTCCGCACTTGGATGCCAACGTTGACTGGACGACAGAGGGAGAGAAGCTTCGTGATCGCGTGGAAAAGCGCCTAGAAGAAACGGTTCTGCCAGGACTCGGCGATACCATCGTGACATCAACATTTGTCACACCGAAGGATTTCGAAACCCGGTTGAATTCATTCAAGGGTGCAGGCTTTGGGCCAGAACCGGTCATTTGGCAAAGTGCATTTTTCCGCCCCCACAACAGAAGCGAAGAAGTTGATGGTTTGTACATGGTCGGTGCCAGTACACATCCAGGCGCGGGCATACCCGGTGTGATCACATCGGCCCGCGTCGTATCTGAAAGGATCCCCCATGCGCGCGAACTGGTTTGAATGGCGTCATGCCACTCTTGCCGATCGGCAAGCATGCCAGGCGATGATCCGCCAGGGATCCAAAAGCTTCTTTGCCGCCTCGATACTTCTGCCCGCTTATCTTCGTGATCCCGCGTATGCGATTTATGCATTCTGCAGGATTGCTGATGATGCCGTGGATGATGAAAACGCTGATCCCGGGGCCACCAATCATCTTCGACGACGTTTGGACGCAGCCTACAATGACGCGCCGTTGGACGATCCATGTGATCGGGCCCTGGC
Source organism: Rhodospirillales bacterium (assembly GCA_965659695.1). Lineage (GTDB taxonomy): Bacteria > Pseudomonadota > Alphaproteobacteria > Rhodospirillales > Casp-alpha2 > UBA4479. Next base: position 1,420 of record CBFHXC010000042.1, on the reverse strand, counting down.
CGATGTGATCCATCGTTATGATTTACCGAAACCCCTATTCGAAGCCTTGATCGAAGGATTGGAGTGGGATCAAACCGGACGCTCTTATCAAACCATCGAGAATCTGCACGGGTATGCAGCCCGTGTCGCGAGCGCTGTCGGCACCATTATGACCTGCCTGATGGGGCGTAAGTCGCCAGAAACCCTGGCCCGCGCCTGTGATTTGGGCGTCGCCATGCAATTAACGAATATCGCACGCGATGTTGGCGAAGATGCCCGGAACGGCAGGGTATACCTGCCCCACGATTGGCTGCTCGAAGCGGGTATTTCACCCGAAGATTTAATTGCTGATCCGAAAATGTCGCCAGAGCTTGGCAGTGTAATCAAAAGATTGCTGGATCATGCCGACGTGCTTTATGCCCAGTCCAGGATTGGCATCGCGCATTTGCCGTCACGTGCCCGGCCAGCGATTAATGCCGCGCGGCGGATCTACGCTGCCATCGGCAACGAGATCGCAAAGAACAATTATGACTCGATCAATCATCGGGCTTATGTCACCACGCCCAATAAGCTAAAGATTGCATTGGCTGCAACTGGCGAAGCCTATCTACCATGCCGAAAATCCAGAGCCCTCGAACTGGGTGAAACGCAGTTCTTGGTCAGCGCCGTAACAAATCATGCCGGCAATAAAGACTCCGCACTGGCGGAGGCTACTAATCAGATTGAATTCGTGATCGCCATGATGGGGGCACTTGATCGGCGCCAGAAACGCAGACAAGAACAAGCCGCGACCGATAGACAGGCAGCGGCGGCTCAAGCGTCCAAGTTCGCATCTTTACCTTCTGATTAATAATCCTCTAGCGCGCATTCCGCCGCCATCAATCCTGACAACGCAGCCATCGGCACGCCCGGTCCTGGATGCGTACTGCCACCCGCAAAATATAATCCCGATAATTTCGAACGGCACCCCGGACGTGATAAACTGGCTTGCCATCCATGAGATGAGGGGCCGTAAATTGCGCCGCCGGTCGCCGGAAACAGATTGCTGAAATCGTCAGGGCCAAACCGCACCGATTTTTCGGTCAGCGGCTTTACCTGGACACCACAGTTTTGCAGAACCCGAAATGTGCTCTCTTCACATCG
>CBFHXC010000042.1:0-288 GCA_965659695.1 Rhodospirillales bacterium | reverse complement strand
ATCGTGCCAAATCATCATTGCCGAAGTTGTTGGCGCCACCCTTCGCAGGCGCATTGACGATAAAGAACAAACGTTCGGGTCCATCCACGTCGCCCAGATCATCCTGGTCATCTCGGTCTTGGGCGCAGATATACACCGTGGGTTCTGACGGCAACCGACCCTGTTTAAATATCTCGTCGAACTCTCGTTCGTAATCATTAGAGAAAAACACATTGTGGCGAATCAGCGGAAACCCCGAAACTTCGGCCTCCATCATCCATGTCATCGCCGATAGTGATCGCAGATCTG
>CBFHXC010000041.1:0-24855 GCA_965659695.1 Rhodospirillales bacterium | reverse complement strand
TTGCTTCGCAGAAAGCTTGGGCGCAGCGTCATGGTGCATATGCACTTAACAATGCACCAAACTACCGCGGTGCATACGAGCACTACTTCGGCGCGCTCTAAGTTATCGGTTATTTCACCGATTAATGTTCGGTGGGCGGTGCCTTCATGGCACCGCCCTATCGGGCTTTTCGTTTAAGAATTTCTCGAGGTTGGGCCTATGACCCGTGTTCTGTATTTCATCGACAGCTTAAGCGCCCGAACAGTTCAGCGCCAAACTGACCGAGATGATTGAACGCGGCCAAAAGGTGAGCGCTGTTGAATATAACATCGCGATTGAACGCCAGCAGGAATTGGAACGTGGCCTGGATCAGTTGATGAGCGAATATGATGCCATCCTGACCCCATCACCCTTGGGCGAAGCGCCCCAGGGATTGGATGCCACCGGCAGCCCTGCGTTCTGCACGATGTGGAGTTATACCGGAATGCCAGCGATTACGTTGCCCCTTATGCAAGGTGGGGCTGGTATGCCGCTGGGTGTGCAGTTGGTGGGTAAAAAAGGCGATGATGCGCGATTACTTCGCACCGCGTCGTGGCTGGATGTATTTATTCAAACAAGCGATGCCGAGGCCGCTTAGAAGAAATTTGTGAGTGCCGATATGGCCTCAAACCCGAGAGGATTGTGTTATGAATAAGATCGTTACTGGATTGATTGGCTTGGCCATTTTTATCGCATTCACTTGGGGCCTGGCGATTTCGATTAAGGAAATCCCGTTCAAGATCATCGTTGTGATCATTGGCTGTATGGCGGCTTATGGCTTGTAAGAAGAAGTCAAAGAAGACCGCGAAAACGGTAAAGAAAACTAGGCTGATGCTCATCTACTAGCTGATCTACGCGACGACGCATTCAAATCAGACGCTAAAGAGAACGCCACATGGTCGACCGGGCGAAAATGAAATCCTGGCTGATCGCCTATCTCCGCCAACCCTTCGTGATGATCGTCTGGTTTATGGAGACCTTCAAAAAGAACCGCCTGCGCTTAAAGGCGTTCTCAGAACGGCAAAAGTTTTTATCCATCTTCAAGACCCTGATCGTGACAACCTTTTTTGTCTGGTTGCTGATCTTTGCTTTTCTTTCAACCGAGGACGGTGGCGACCGATTTACCTGCGCGGTGAAAAACCTGTATGCCGGTTTCGATAGCTCGGAATACCTAGATCAACCTTGGACACAAAAGCCTTAACCCGAGTTTACTTGATTTAACGCCCCCATTTCACGATGATGCCGGGCGTTTTAAGGGAGAACACCGATGAAATTCTTCGTCGATACCGCTGAAGTAGATGAAATTCGCGCGCTCAACGCGCTTGGCTTGGTTGATGGGGTGACAACGAACCCGTCGTTGATCGCCAAATCTGGCCGTGACATGTCGGAAACCATCAAGGAAATCTGCGATCTGGTTGATGGTCCGGTGTCTGCCGAAGTGACCGCGATGGAACACGATCAAATGATGGCCGAAGCTGCGAAGCTTCGTGGTATTGCGGACAACGTCACGATCAAGGTGCCGTTGACCGAAGCGGGCATTCAAACCTGTAAGGCGCTGTCTGATGATGGTGCGTCGGTGAATGTGACGCTGTGTTTCTCGGCGGCGCAGGCGATCTTGGCGGCCAAGGCGGGGGCTGCCTATATCTCGCCATTTGTGGGCCGTTTGGATGATCTCGGCCAAGATGGCATGGATCTGATCCAGGACATTTGTGACATCTATAGCAACTACGATTTCAAAACCGAAGTGTTGGTCGCATCCGTGCGTAGCCCGCTTCATGTGGTCGATGCCGCGCGTATGGGCGCCCATGTGGCGACGCTGCCACCCAAGGTTTTGGCACAGATGTTCAAGCATCCACTGACCGACAAAGGGCTGCAGGCGTTCTTGGATGATTGGAACAAAACGGGCCAATCCATTCTTTAACAATTTTTCATGTTAACGCCCTGAAATATCAATGCTTTACGGGTCGTGGCGCGCCTTGTAAAAAGTGCCCACAAGACTTGAAACCGGATGATTGCATCCTATTTCTCTTCAAAACTAACTAAGAACACAGGGACGCATCTGGAATGTCTGAACGGATTGCGCTTTCAAATTTGACCAAGCGGTTTGGCCCTCTAACGGCGGTTGATGGGATCGACATGTCGGTTACGGGTGGCGAGGTTTTGGGCTTTTTGGGCCCAAACGGTGCTGGCAAATCAACCACCATGAAAATGATCACGGGTTTCCTGACGCCGACGTCTGGGACTGCGCACGTGGATGGCATTGATGTTGTCGCCAATCCGGTCGAAGCCAAAAAACAAATCGGATACCTGCCAGAGGGTGCGCCCTGTTATGGCGATATGACCCCCACCAGTTTCTTGAATTTCATTGCTGATATCCGCCAACTCAAAGGGGCTGAACGCAAGTCGGCCATCAATATCGCGATTGATCGCGTCGATATTTCCGGTGTGCTGGATCAGCCGATTGAAACCTTGTCCAAAGGCTTCAAGCGTCGGGTCGGATTGGCGCAAGCGATCTTGCACAATCCACCGATCCTGATTTTGGACGAGCCGACAGATGGCCTCGACCCCAATCAAAAACATCAGGTTCGGACATTGATCCAAGAAATGGCGTCGGACAAAGCGGTGATTATTTCGACGCATATTTTGGAAGAGGTCGAGGCCGTGTGCTCTCGTGCGGTCATCATTGCACGCGGCAAAATGTTGGCGGATGGCACGCCGGCCGAATTGGTTCAGCGGTCAGAATTACATAACGCCGTCTATATTGATGTCGCGCCGGATGCCGCTGATGCCATTGCATCTGATATTCATAAACTGGATACGGTCAACGAGGTGTCGATGACGGCTGGCGCAGCAGGGCTGCAAAAGCTTCGCGTGACGTCAAAGGGTGGTCAATCCATCGCCATCGATGTCGCCGCAATCTTAAAGGAAAAAGGTCACGCCGCCAGCGATCTGACAACGCAGCAGGGCGCATTGGACGCAGTGTTCCGTGAAATCACACAAGGCCCGCATACAACAAACGAAGGCGAGGTGACGCATGGGTAACATTGCGATCATCGCGAAACGCGAATTCAAAGGGTACTTCGCGACCCCCTTGGCTTTGGTATTTATCGTTATTTTCTTGGCGTTAACGGGCGCGTTTGCGTTCTACGTCGGTGGCTTCTTCAGTCGGGGGGCGGCGGACTTGTCCGCGTTCTTTGGTTATCACCCGTGGCTGTTTTTGTTGTTGGTGCCAGCGATTGGCATGCGCCTGTGGGCAGAAGAGCGCAAAAGCGGCACGATTGAGTTGCTGATGACATTGCCTGTCTCGACCACAGACGCCGTGCTTGGAAAGTTCTTTGCGGCGTGGGCGTTTTGTGGTCTGGCCTTGGCGTTGACGTTCCCTATGTGGATCACGGTCAAAATGCTGGGCGAGCCGGACAACGGGGTGATCTTTGCCAGCTATATCGGCAGCTTCGTCATGGCCGGTGCGTACCTGTCGATCAGTGCGTGTCTGTCCGCGATGACCAAGAACCAGGTCATTGCCTTTATCTTGGCTGCAACGATTTGCTTCTTGTTCACCATGTCCGGCGCGCAACTGGTGTTGAGTTTTTTTCAAGGGTGGGCACCAGAAGTGATCGTCGATGCGCTTCGCTCCATGAGTTTCATCACCCATTTCAACGCGGTGACGCGCGGTGTAATCAATCTTAAGGACGTGGTGTTCTTTGGCTCCTTAATGGCGCTATGGCTGTTCTTGAACGTCATCGCCGTTGAACTGAACAAAAGTCGATAGGGGCGGAACGATGACACCTAAATCCAAATCCGCCAACAAAACAGATCGCACTGGTTTGGCCGGTATATCCTGTGTGCTGGCGATTGTTGCCTTCATCAGTTTCAATATTTTCGCCAATACGTCATTCCGTGGTCTTGATGTCGACCTGACCGAAGAGAAGCTGTTCACCTTGTCCGAGGGCACCAAGGAAATTTTGGGCTCGTTGGATGAGCCGATCACCATCCGGTTGTTCGTCACCAAGCGTCTGCGCGAATTGAACCCAAGCCATGCGAACTATGCTGACCGTATGCGAGAACTGCTGGATCGATATGTCGATCTGTCAGATGGCAAAATCCAGTTTGAACTGTATGCCCCTGAACCCTTCACCGACGAAGAAGACTTGGCCGTCTCGTTCGGTCTGCAGGGTGTGCCCTTGGATAACACGGGTGATCTTGGCTACTTCGGTTTGGCCGCGACCAACAGCGTCGATACACTTGAAACGATCCCTTATCTTAGTTTGGATCGCGAGAACTTCCTTGAATACGATCTGACCAAATTGATCTTCAAGCTCGCCAAAGACGACCGTCCGCTGGTCGGCCTGATTGCTGGTCTGCCTATTGCGGGTGGACCCGGAGGGCCACAAGGCGGCGGTCAAGCATGGGCCATCGTTGAACAAGTGCGCGATTTCTTTGATATCACGACCATTGCGGTGTCCGAAACCGAGATTCCAAAGAACGTCGATGCCCTGATGATCGTTCATCCCAAGGGGCTGACCGATCAGCTCAAATACGCGATTGATCAGTTTGTTTTGCGCGGCGGTTCTGTGCTGGCATTTGTTGATGCCAATTCGGAAATTGAAATCGCGATGACCCGTGGTGCCGAGGGTGCCGGACGCTCCGATTTCGATCAGCTATTGAATGCCTGGGGTGTCGAGCTGGTCAACGGTAAGGTGCTGGGTGATTTGGGCACGGCACGACGCGTGAATGTCAATTTACGTGGGCAAACGGCAGTAGCGGATTACGTCACGTGGCTTTCACTCTTGCCCGACAATTTCTCTAGCGAAGATGCCATTACGGCAGATTTACAGCGGATTACACTGGCAAGTGCGGGGATCTTGCGTCCCCTTGCGGATAAGGGAACGACCCTGACGCCACTAATCCAGTCGACCACTCAGTCGATGGAGATCGATGTTGCAAAGGTGCGCAGCAATCCTGACGTGGTCGGAATGTTCCGAGATTTCCAATCGGCAGAACAGCGTGAAATTATTGCCGCCCGCGTAATAGGGCAGCCAAGTACCGCATTCCCGGATGGGCGTCCACCATTGCCAGAAGGTGCAGCACCTGATACCAGCGCCGCTGATGCGGCGGCCCATATTGCCAAAGCTGAACAAGATATCAGTGTCGTCGTTGTCGCAGACGTGGATATGACGCACGAACAATTCTGGATGCAGGCGCAGCAGCTCTTTGGGCAAACACTGAGCGTGCCTTTTGCCAACAACGCGGACTTTGCGGTCAACGCCCTTGAGAATATGAGCGGTGGCACCGCATTGATGAGCCTGCGGGCCCGGTCGGCAGCCATTCGTCCGTTCACCTATGTCGAAGAAGTCCGTCAAGCAGCAGAGCGGGAATTCCGTGATAAGGAGCAGGCGCTAGCGGATCAGCTTGACACGATCAAAGAGCAATTGGCGGAGCTATTGAACCGTGAGCAAGCGGGCGGGGAGCTGATTATTGGCCCCGAAGACAAAGCCCGTGCCGAGGAATATCGCCGCGAGATGGTGTCACTTCGCAAAGAATTGCGTGATGTGCAATACGCGCTTCGCAAAGATATCGATAACCTGGATGCGACCTTGAAGTTCGTGAACATCGCCGCCATTCCGCTGTTGTTGGGTTTGGTTGCGCTGATTTGGTTGATTGTCGGGCGGATGCGCAGGGCACGTCGATTCCGCGCCAGGGAAGCATAGGGAACAGTCATGACGTATAGAACAGTTCTTATTCTTCTTGTAATGACCGCCATTAGTGTGGGTGCGGCCATCTATGGCATCAGCAGCCGCACAAACGTGCAAACCACCGACTTCAATGGTGAAAAGTTGTTCCCCGGCCTTATCGAAGAAGCCAAAACCATTACCGAGGTCGAGGTGACGCAGTCCGGCGACACCATGATTTTCGATTTGAAAAAAAATGGTTGGACGCTGCGTAACAGCGGCGGGTATCGGGTTCACAATAGTTCGGTCACCAAGGTGATTTTGAGCATCTCCAGCATGGAATTGTTAGAAGCGAAAACCGCTCTTGAGCGACGCCATGCGACGCTTGATCTTGGCGATCCCAACGATCCAGAGGCCAATTCCCAACGTGTTATTTTGAAAAATGCTGACGGCGATGTGCTCGCAGATATCGTCTTGGGCAGCGCCAATTTCTTCCTACCCGAAACGACCACGGGCGGCATGTACGTCCGCAACCCGGACGAGCTGCAAACGTACTTGGTACGTGGACTTGTCGACATCGGCCCGCAGCCCCGCAATTGGTTGGTACGCGATATTATCGACTTGCCGACCGAGGACGTCGTCCGCGTTGAGGTTACGCATCCTGATGGCGAGAAGCTTTATGTGATCCCCGAGGAGGGTGTTACGGGTGATTTCTCGTTCGAGAACCTGCCAGAAGGGATGAAGTTGAAAAGTGCCTTTGCGCCCCGGAATATCGCAGCATTGGTCAACGGCTTTGTGTTGAACGATGTGCGTGCGGATGCCGATGCGCCATTGGACGAGTCAGAAGCCTATGTCGCGGACTTCACCATGGCGTCTGGGATGACCGTCAACATGCGCATCTGGCGTGTGGGTGAAAACCAATATTTGCGACTTGGTGCAGCCCCTGGATCAGCGCCTGCCGATAGCGATGCGGCCAAGCTGGCAGGGGAGATCACCGCGCGAACCGCAGGCTGGACATATATCATTCCAGAATATCAGTACGAACAGATTTCCAAGAAGATGGCAGACGTCACCGAACCGGTTGAGGGTTCCTAAGCTTTCGAATGGGTCGCCTGGGCGACCATGACGTCGAGCAAGACTTGTGCGCCCTTGGCCAAATCCTCGGCGTCCGCATTTTCCAGTTCATTGTGGCTGATGCCGCGTTCGCAAGGCACAAAAATCATGCCCGTAGGGGCAACGCTGGCGATTTTGCACGCGTCATGTCCCGCACCTGAATAAATATCCCTAAACCGGAACTGGCGGTCGCGACAGGCGATTCTGACGGCATCCACACACCCTGGGTCGAAATCAACAGGCTCTGCGCGTGTCACAGGCTCCACATGCAAATCCAGATCGCTTTCAGATGCGATCCGCGTGCAGATGGCAACCATGTCCGTTTCCATTTGCTTTAGGGTGGCCGAGTCAGGATGACGGCTGTCGATGCTGAACACGGTCGCGCCTGGGACCGTGTTGCGCGAATTTGGGCTGACCCGGACATGCCCGACCGTGATGACGGCATGAGGCTCGTACGTTGTCGCCAGGGCATCTAATTCGACGGCCATCTTGGCCGTCCCGATAAACGCATCCCGGCGTTTGATCATCGGCAGCGTACCCGCGTGACCATCTTCGCCCGTCACGGTAATCAAAAAGCACCGTTGCCCCTGCGCGCCTTCAACGGCACCCAACGGAATGCCCTCGTTTTCTAAAATCGGACCTTGTTCGATATGGGTTTCGAAGTAAGCCTTGATCGGGAAGCCGCCGACGCTCTCTGGACCCGCATAGCCAATGGTGTCGAGAGCTTCGGCGACAGAGACTCCATCGGCATCCTTGAGGCCCAGCGCACCATCTAAATCACGGACGCCCGCAAAAACACCCGAACCGATGCAGCCAGCCGCGAAGCGCGCACCTTCTTCGTCGGTCCAATCCACAATATCTATGGGCGCATCTGTTTCCACACCCGCATCATTAAGGGCACGAACCACTTCCAACCCCGCCATCACACCATAGGCACCATCAAATTTACCACCCAAAGGCTGGCTATCGATATGGCTGCCGGTCATGACCGGGGAAGCGTTTGGATCGCGCCCGGGACGTCGGGCAAAGATATTGCCGATCCGATCTATGCGAATGTCACATCCTGCGTCCTTTGCCCATTGGCAAAATAGGTCTCGGGCCTGGCGATCCAGGTCGGTCAACGCGATGCGGCCAACTCCACCCTTGGGCGTCGCACCGATTTCGGCCAAGGTCATCAACGACCCCCAAAGCCGGTCTTTGTTGATATGCGCCATTACAGCGTACCTTCGATCCACATGGCATTTCTGAGCAGATCGCCATCGTGACCGACGCGCCCATTGATCTGAACCCCAATTGGCATACCGTTGGGGCCTTTAAGTTTGGGTAACGTCACCGACGGCGTGCCGACCAATGTCCATAATTTTTGGAAAATGGCATTGCCCGTGCTTTCCAGACCCACCGGCGCCTCGCCGGGGGCAGCGGGGGTGATAATCACGTCCCAGTTGTCGAAAATTCGATCCACGGCGGCAGCGATGGTGTCGCGGAATTCAATCGCTTTGATATAGTCCTCGGCCAGAATATCAAACGAGTCTTTGGTCCGACGCAGGGTTTCCGGATGCAGTTTTTCTGGTGACTCGCGGATAAGGTCGCCCAGGTTGGCGATTACATTCGCCATCATCACCGTTGCATGGCAATCCAAGGCTTGATCAAAGATACCGGTCATTTCGATTTCCTGGGCGGTATCGCCCAACCGTTCGACTACGTCTGCAAATAGTCCGTCCATATATGGCTCGGCGGCTTGCCACATCGGCCCTTTCACAAATGCGATGCGGGGGGCTGTCTCGGGTGCGCCAGCCTTGATCGCGTCCACCAGATTGGCATGTGGATGCCCCCACATATCCAGATCAGCAGGATCCTTTTGCATCAGCACATCGCCGATACGGGCAATATCCTCGATCGAGCGGGCATAGATGCCGGGATGATCAAGCGGTCGTGCCAGTGGCGACATACCTGCACGGGATATGCACCCGAATGTTGGCTTGAACCCATGAATGCCACAATAAGACGCCGGGCGAATCATTGAGCCCCCCGTCTGCGAGCCAATCGAAAGCGGTACTTGGAAATCTGCAACACTCGCTGCCGATCCTGATGAAGACCCACCAGGTGTGCGGGTGGGGTCATGGGGGTTTTTGGTTTTGCCCGGTGCGGACATGGCGAATTCGGTTGTGACCGTTTTGCCCATGATGATGGCCCCGGCTTTGTACAGCAAATGCGCTACCGTGCTGTCTGTCGCCGGGCGTCGGCCCGCATGCAACTTCGATCCGTTTTCTGTCGGCATGTCTGCCGTGTCCAAAATGTCCTTTAAGCCAACGGGCACACCGTGTAGCGGCCCCAACTCATCGCTTGCCGCGCGCCTAGCATCGGCGGCATCTGCTGCACGCCGAGCTTGACCCGGGTCCAGGTAAATCCATGCCCCGACGTCTTCATTACGGGCTGCCGCTTGTTTTAGGCAGGCATCCACCAGCGCACGGGATGTTAGGGTCCCGTCCTCCATCGCTTTTAGAGCTTCGCTTGCAGTCAGTTTATTGGATGATTGGTCGGACACTGGTCATTCCTTAATATCACGGGTAAGAACTATGTAGCTTATCAATAAATCCCGACACCCGACCAGGGGCGTTGGTTCAAAAATCCATAATATGCACTCATCTTTGGGTGGTTCATCAATCGGCGGAGGTTCAGCCATGTCAGCATCATCATACATCCCTGCAGTGAACGCGGATCAGGATTGGGCGCGGGTCAAACCTGCTGAGGCAGGTATTGATCCAGAGAAACTGCAGACTGCGGTCACATTTGCGGAAAATAACGAAAGCACATGGCCGCGAGATCTGGCCGATGCGGGCAGTGTGCCCGGCCTAACGCAAATCGAACCAGAACCATTGAATAAGTTTTTGGGCCCGCTGAAACCACGGGGTGGCCCGGCGGGGCTATTGCTTCGCGGTGGTAAAATCGCCGCTGAGTGGGGTGATCCATCGCGTGTGGATATGACATTCTCGATCGCGAAAAGTTATTTGGCGGTTCTTTGCGGGCTGGCCGTTAAAGACGGATTGATTGGCAATATCGATGATACGATTTCATCCACCATCGATATCCAAGAATTTTCTGGCGAGCATAATTCAAAGATTACATGGCGGCATTTGCTGACCCAGACCAGCGAATGGACGGGGACGTTGTTCGATAAACCTGATCATGTTGATCATTACCGCCAAGTGGGGGCTGGCAGTGATAATTCCCGTAAGGGCGAATTGCGCCCCCTACAAGAACCTGGAACATACTGGGAATACAACGATGTTCGTGTGAACGTGTTTTCGTTGGCCTTGCTCCACACATTCAAAAAACCGCTACCAGATGTTTTAAAAGAACGGATCATGGACCCCATTGGGGCGTCGGATACATGGGTTTGGAACGGATACGAGAATTCGACTGTCATGGTTGATGGTCAACCCATGACATCTGTACCGGGTGGCACCCATTGGGGCGGAGGCATCCAGATCAATAGTTTTGATCATGCGCGCTTTGGTCTGCTGATTGCCAATGATGGACGATGGGGCGACCAACAGTTGATCGAGGCATCGTGGGTCGAACAAATGCGGACCCCCATTGATATCTTCCCGGCCTACGGTTTCCTATGGTGGTTGAACACCAATGGTGCGCACTATCCAGGTGCGCCTGAAACCAGCTTCTTTGCATTGGGGGCAGGAAACAATCTGATTTGGATTGATCCCGCTTTGGATATCGTCGGGGTCATCCGCTGGATTGATCAGGAACCAACCGGTGATTTGATCAAAGCGTTCACCGAGGCGATCAAGCCGCTCTGATCCTATGGTCAATCACGTCGAAGAAATCGCTGATCTCGTGACATCGGATTCTGATATCCTTTTGGCGCTGAATAATGCGCATCAAAAGGAAACGTCGTTTCTGACGCAACGCGATTGGAACCATCTAGTATCGCAGGCGTATTCAGCGACCGCCATCGGGACCGAGGGATTTTTGATCACGTTTGATCAGGACGCTAATTACGACAGCCCGAATTTCGTTTGGTTCCATGAAAAGTACGACGCATTTGTTTATATTGACCGCGTCGTCGTGTCTGCTGCCGCACGCGGGAATGGGATTGCTAGAACGCTCTAGGAAGCACTGTTCACGAAGGCCCGTGCAGAAGGCCACACAAAGGTCGTGTGTGAAGTCAATCTTGATCCGCCGAACCCGGGATCCGATGCATTCCATGATCAAATGGGATTTGTAGAGGTCGGGCGCGCTCACCTAAAAGATCGAGGAAAAACAGTGCGTTATCTGTCTAAGAGTATCTCAGCCTCGGCCCGCAATATCTGATCATTTCAGGCGCAACAAACCGTTACAATTTCTTACGCCCACGACATTCAAATTGGACATGCATTCGATAAAACCTTGAAGCATCGGAAGGCACTTTCCTTCCCAAGTTTTAAGGAGTTCGGACATGTTTCACTTTTCACTGGGAGCCGCTGCAGTTGCCACGATGATGTTCATCGGTGTGATCGATGCAGATGCACAAGGCAGAACGCCTGTGCCGCTGGCCTCGTTGCCAGGGGTGACCATACAAAAGGTCCAGTTGGCGAGCACTGAGACGCAAGCTATTGACGTCGATGTCGTCAGCGGCTGCGTAAGCAATGTCGCGATGTTCCAGATCGTCAATGTGGGCGAGGCTTGGCCCCGTATGGGTAAGCTGCATATCATTCGGATTTCCAATGGCAACTCGAAAACGTTGGCCAAGCGTTCCATGCGGTTTGCTGCAGGGTAAAAAGCATCATTCCGATTGAAAGATATTGGTCCTGACACGGTAGCTATCTTTGTCGAGCCTAGCTGGTATGAGCGCCCATTCAAGTTCGACGCCGAAGTGACCTGTGATTAAGGAGCGGACCAGGATTATGTCACGCATCGCCTCAGCGATTATAGCTTCGTTTTTGGTTTTGATGACCACGGCTGCACATGCCGCGTGTCCACAAATTCCAGAGAATGATGTCTGGGGCAAGGTCAGTAACACCGCCATCATGCGTTACGTACAACAGCACGGGGGTAACGACTGGGCTTCCTATGTCGCCAAATGGGAAGGTCGCCTGGAACGCATCTAGGAAGTGGCAAACAAGAATTCAGTCATTGTGTTTCATAAAAACGATCTGTGGTTACGCGGCGCGGACCTGGATCGTTATGTAAGGGATGTGCAGGAGAGGCTATCTGTGATGCGGTGTATGGCACACGCAGCGTCAGGCCAAACTGCACCGGGTGAGGCGCTAGTCGGGACTACGTTACCGGCAGACGGCACCTGAATACCCCCAGGGTCCGGGACTTTTTTAGTTCCGGGCGTCCCTAGGAAGGGCTCGGCTTCTGGTCGGGCCCTTCTGCTTTCTAAGATTTTTAGGCAATTAGCCTTCGGCCAGCGCCAGCAATTTATCAATACTGTCCTGTGTCAGGTTGCCACCGGTCAGCGCCGCCACTGTGCGTTTAGACGTATCGACTTTGTCAGCTAAGAACGCAGCGCTGGCGACAACGCCAGCCGCCTCGCCCAGTAACTTTCCGCGATTGAGGAGCGTCTTAAACGCCCGCCCGATATCCGCTTCGGACACCAATACGATATCGTCCATATATTCCTGAAGATGTGCAAAAGGGCGTGCGCCGGGCCGTCGAGCAGACAATCCGTCTGCGATACTGTCCCAATAGTCGATGGCTGTGGGCTCGCCGTTTTGACGCGATACATAGGCAGCGTTGGCGCGCTCGGGTTGAACCCCAATCACCTTTACGCCGGGGCGCATGTTTTTGATCGCCGCCGCCACGCCTCCTGCGACGCCACCCGACGAAACGGGAACCAATACCTGATCCATGTCTTCGAAGTCTTCGGCGATTTCCATGCCCAACGATGCGTGGCCGGCTGTGATCCAGTATTCTTCCCAGGTATCGATGGCGGTCATGCCACGTTCTTCGCCGACCTGTAAGACCATCGGCTGTCGATTGAGCGCATCATCGCAAAAGACAACCTCGGCGCCGTGATCGCGAGTCGCCTGGACCTTGTAGGGGCTGGTTTCATTCAGCATGACAACAACGATGGGGACATTCAGCAGGCGTCCGGCGTAGGCAAATGCCTGTGCGAAGTTCCCGCTTGATGTCAGAACGACGCCTTTTGATTTTTGATCATCACTTAGGCGATCAATCATCGTGAACGCGGCACGCACCTTATAGGCGCCGGTGACTTGCAGATTCTCGCACTTTACGAACAATCTTTCATCGCCGATCTCTGCGCCGCTACGTGAAATGGGTATAATGGGGGTGCGCCGAATGGCCGGGTGCAACCGGGCGCGGGCATCTTTGATATCTTCAAATGGAACTAAAAGCGACATCAGCGCGCTTAGAGGCCGAGGTTGAGGTTGGTTTCGTCCAGGCGGCCCATCGATAACAACAACTGATAGACGGCCAAACGCTCGTCGTAGAACGCAGATGTGTAGTTGATTTGCGCGTTGTTCACTTCATTCTCCGCATCAAGCACGTTGATGACCGTTTCTTTACCGGCCTCGCGCAACTTCTTGCGGCTCTCAAACACTTCGGATGCGATGTTGACCGCGTTCTCCAGCAACTCAAGCCGTTCACGCGCGGTCAGCAGGGCTTGCCAAGCAAGCTTTGATTGCTCAATCACTTTGCGGACGGTGAATTCGTGCTGATCTTTACTGGCGTGATAATCGAAAGCGGCCTGCGCCATGGAGCTGCGCGTGGAAAACCCGGTGAAGAGGTCCCAGCTACTGGTGACCACCAACGAATAGTCACGGCGCGTGCCAAGCGTGCCGTTGTTATGCTTTTCGTAGTTATAGGTGCCCTCTAAGTCGACGGTTGGGAACAATTCGGACGCCACAGTGCGACGGCGTTCGCGTGCGACCTCAACGGTCGTTCCAGAGTTGCCGACAGCGGGGTTCTCAACGACGGCGATATCAATCGATTTGTTCAACTCGCTCGGCACCAATTCAATCGGTGGCTCGGGGTCGAGCATGGCTTCCATGTCTGGTGGATGGCCATACACTTGCGTATAGCGGCTGATGGCATCTTCGAGTGCGCCTTCGAAATTGACGCGACGTTCTTTGGCAATTTGTAATCGTGACTTGGCTTGTAGTACGTCCACCGCAACACCCGAACCCCGTTGCACACGTTCGTCTTCCAAGTTCAACTGACGCTGGATAGTCGCTTCGTTTTCAAGTGCTAGTTCGATCAGGCGGCGTTGTCGCAGCACATCGATATAAAGCTGGACGCCTTCGAAAATCGTGTTTTGGCGTGTGCCTTCGAGCGAGATGCTGGCGAGTTCTCGGTTGAGTCGCGCCGTCCGCACTGCAGATGCGCTTGCATATCCGCTAAATAAATTCTGCATCACTGTTAGCGATGCAGTATTTCGGGTTCTCCCAAAGGCATCACCCTGTGGGGCGTTGCCAGAACGTGCGGAAGGGCTATCGATGTTCTCGTAGCCCAAATCCGAGGATAAATTAACCGAGGGGTAAAAATCAGAGAGTGCGGACTTGATGCCTTGCCGTGATGATTGCAGACCTTTTTCCGCCGCCTTGATTTGCGGATGATTGTTCAACAATCCCGTCAATTCGATCTCAAGCGGATTGGCAGTGACTGGCGTGGCGGCCACTATAACGGTAAGCGCAGCAACACCTTGTAAAACCCATCTGATCTTTGGTAGACGCCGAACCGCCAAATCGTATGCTCCCGCATAACATGCCCGACCCAATGGGCCGCGAATAGTTTCTTTTATCAAAATACCGTCTTAACGGAATCGGTACAAGAAGCGCGCACGCCGAAATGACTTGAAAATGTCCCATATTCAGGCGTTTTTCGTGGGGTTTTCAGGATTCTTGACTATTTCGCCCCAAAGCCGCCGCCGCCAGGTGTTTCGATCACGAAGACATCACCAGGTGCCATCTCGGTTTCGTCGTTCCCGCGCAGTTGATCCACGGTGCCGTCGGTCCGCACCACGGTGTTGTTCCCGCGCTTGCCAGGGCCACCCCCCTTCAATCCATAGGGGTCGGTATGTCGATGACTGGACAGGATGGTTGCGGTCATGCCCTCCAAAAAGCGCATCTTTCGAAAAACGCCGGCACCGCCTGTATGGGCACCTTCACCACCAGACCCACGCCGGATCGAGAATTCCTCGACACGGACCGGGAAACGATTTTCCAAGACTTCAATATCGGTCAAACGCGTGTTGGTCATGTGGGAATGAACGGCGTCGGTCCCGTCAAAATCTGGTCCAGCACCCGTGCCGCCGCAGATGGTTTCGTAGTTCTGATACACATCGTTGCCATAGACAAAGTTGTTCATTGTCCCCTGCGCCGAGGCAATCACGCCCAGTGCGCCATAAAGCGTATCGGTGATGCACTGGGAAACTTCGGTATTCCCTGCGATCACAGCCGCCGGATATTCAGGGCTGATGATGGATTTCTTGGGCACCTTGATCTTCAACGGCTTCAAGCAACCTTCGTTCAATGGAATTTCATCATCGACGAGTGTGCGGAATACATACAGCACTGCCGCTTTGCACACGGCCAACGGCGCATTGTAATTATGATTGCCCTGCGGCGATGTGCCGGTGAAGTCGATAAGCGCTTCACGCGCCGCTTTATCGACGGAGATCTTCACTTGGCTCGTAACGCCCTTGTCCATCGGGTACGGGAATTCACAGTCCGAGCATACGTCCAAGACACGCCGGACGGATTCTTCTGCGTTGTCCTGGACATGCCCCATGTAGGCATGGACGACATCCAAGCCAAAATGATCGATCATTTTGCGTAGTTCGCGCACACCGGTCTCGTTGGCTGCGATTTGAGCGATCAAGTCCGCCATGTTTTGCGATGGATTGCGGCATGGATATTGGCCTGAACCCAGAAGCTCGTATGTTTCCTTCTCCCGCAATCGACCTTCTTCGACCAATAAGAAATTATCGATCAGCACACCTTCTTCATGAATGCTTGTCGAATCAGGAGGTGCGGAACCAGGGGTTCTGCCGCCGATATCGGCTTGGTGACCACGCGATCCGACATAGAACAAGATGTCCTTACCGTCGTTATCGAATACAGGCGTGATGATGGTGACGTCGGGCAAGTGGGTGCCGCCGTTGTACGGGGCATTCAATGCATAGACGTTTCCGGGTTTTATGGTATCGGCATTCTCGCGGATGACTGTCTTGATGCTCTCACCCATCGATCCCAGATGAATTGGCATATGCGGTGCGTTAGCAACCAAATTGCCGACGATGTCAAAAATGGCGCAGCTGAAATCCAGACGTTCTTTGATGTTCACGGAATAGGCCGTATTCGCCAATGTCGCCCCCATCTGTTCGGCGATGGACATGAACAGGTTATTGAAAACTTCAAGCAGCACAGGATCAGCTTTGGTGCCAATGGCATATATCTGAGGGCGCTCTTTGATGCGCTTCAAGATCATATGACCGCGATTGTTCATGCTGGCCTGCCAATCAGGCTCAACAATCGTGGTGCCGGTATCTTCGGCAATGATGGCCGGGCCCGTAATGGAATCGCCTGGGAAGAATGAGTCCCGCGAATAAACAGGTGTCTCGTGATTTTTTCCATCTGAATGCATTGTTACAGATGATATGGGTTGTATGGCGCTTCTGTTTGCGACGTCTTCGATCTCGGGATCAATGGTTGATTCAGTTATGCCCACAGCTTCGATGGCAAGGGCTTCAACGACAAGCTTGCGACCTTCGGGGACAAAGCCAAACCGTTGGCGGTGAAGCGCTTCGAAGTTTTCTTTCATCGTTGCAGCATCGGCTAAATCGACAACGATGACGCTATCCGTGCCGTCATAGCGCAAATGAATGCGACGGTAGACATCGATTTTTTCATCGCCAAGACCTTGAGCGGAAACCTCTTTGACTGCGTCTTTTGCCATGTCATCCAGGGTTGCGTTCAGTGACACCAACGCTTCATCGGTCAGGTCCGCTTGCGCCGTTTGTTCACGAAGTGCGCGAATGTCGGCAAGGCCCATACCGTATGCCGACAGCACGCCAGCGAATTGATGCAGAAGGACGGTTTTCATTCCCAATGCGTCGGCAACAAGACATGCATGTTGCCCACCAGCACCACCGAAACTGTTCAGCACGTATTCGGTGACATCGTAACCGCGCTGCACGGAAATCTGTTTGATCGCATTTGCCATGTTCTCGATGGCGATGGTCAAGAAACCCTCTGCGACGTCTTCGGGGCTGCGTTTTTCTTCGCCCGTGGCGTCTGCTATTTGTTGTGCTAAATCGGCGAATTTCTGTCGAACAACATCAGCGTCCAGACGTTCATCGGCGTTCGGGCCGAAAACGGATGGGAAGAATTCCGGCTGAATTTTGCCCAACATCACATTGCAGTCGGTCACTGCTAAGGGACCGCCACGGCGATAACACGCGGGGCCTGGGTTTGCGCCAGCACTTTCAGGGCCGACGCGGAATCGTGCCCCATCGAACTGTAAGATCGAACCGCCACCTGCGGCGACTGTGTGGATGTGCATCATCGGTGCGCGCATGCGTACACCTGCGACCACGGTTTCCAAAGTGCGTTCGTATTCGCCATCAAAGTGCGCGACGTCGGTGGACGTGCCACCCATATCGAAGCCAATGATTTTTTCGAATCCGGCCATCTGCGCGGTCCGGACCATGCCGACAACGCCGCCCGCGGGCCCGGATAAAATACTATCTTTGCCCTGGAAGATTTTTGCGTCCGTCAGCCCACCATTGGATTGCATGAACATCAGGCGCGGTCCTACTGCACCGTCGGCCTCTAGGTCTGCGGCCACCCGATCAACATAGCGCCGAAGGATTGGTGATAAATACGCATCGACCACAGTGGTATCACCGCGCGAAACCAACTTGATCAGCGGACTGACCGTGTGTGAAACAGAGATTTGTGTAAACCCTATCTCTTTGGCGATTTCGCCAGCACGTTGTTCGTGATCGTTGTGTCTGTAGCCATGCATGAAAGCGATCGCGACCGAGCGTATCCCATCGTCATAGGCCTTTTGCAGATCGTTCCGAAGTTGATCTTCTTGTAATGGTTTCAGTACATCGCCTTCAGCGGAAACACGTTCGTCGGCTTCGATGACTTGTTCATAAACCAACTCGGGTAATTTGATGTGCATGTCGAACAGGCGTGGCCGATTTTGATATCCGATCCGCAAGACGTCACCAAATCCGGATGTGATGACCAATAGGGTGCGGTCACCTTTGCGTTCAAGAAGGGCATTGGTCGCCACTGTGGTGCCCATTTTAACGGATTCAACAGTGCCCGGCGGGATCGGCGCGCCACTCTCTAGTCCTAAGAGATCACGAATACCTTGCAGGGCTGCATCCTCGTACTGTTCAGGGTTTTCTGATAGCAGTTTATGGGTGACCAACTCACCATCGGGGTTCTTCGCCACCAAGTCTGTGAAGGTGCCACCACGATCTATCCAAATTTGCCACATTTGTAGTGTCTCCGTTGCCGGATCAGATATTAATTAAAACTGATCTCAATAAAATTGGTTAGGAAGCCATAAGGCCATTTGTGGCCAGGCGAGAAGCAGTGCGATCATCGCGAACATGGCGACGACAAAAGGTAAAATACCGATCATCACGTCGTTCATGCTGCCCGATTTTCGAATGCCTTGGACCACATATAGGTTAATGCCAATGGGCGGCGTGATCAGTGCTGTTTCCAACAAGACCATCAGCAAGATGCCGAACCAAACGGGATCAAATCCCAGTGCCACCACAATCGGCGTAATCAATGGGGCTGTGGTCAGCAACATGGATAAGGTTTCCATGAAGCAACCCAGCACGATGTAAAATGCAACGATCATGATCATCGTTTGCATTGGCGTTAGACCCAGGCTGGTCACGAATTCCGCCAGCGCCTGTGTGACGCCGAGTGCGCCCAGAATAAAGTTCAAGAAAATAGCCGCCAAGATGATCAACATGATCATGGCGGTGGTGCGCATGGTGCCTTCGATAGCGCGTTTCAGCATCGCTGTTGTCAGCGCCTTGTTCCACGCCGCCAATCCGATGGCCGCCATCACGCCAAGGGCCGCAGCCTCTGTCGGTGTCGCGATCCCTGCGTAAATCGATCCGACAACAACTGCAAAGATACCAAGCGGCGGAAGCAAACCTGGCAGCGATGCGATCTTGTCATCCCATGTGGATTGATTGCCGGTGCCGCCCCAGGACTTGCGATACATGCATGCGATGATCACGGTGACCATGAACAACCCAGCCAGTACCATCCCTGGAATGAATCCTGCCAAGTATAATTCTGGCACCGATGTGTCGGTCAGCAATCCATAAATGATCAAGTTGATTGATGGCGGAATAAGAATGCCAAGCGTGCCTCCCGCAGCCACAGTGCCTAAGAACAAGCGTTCGTTATACCCACGCTTTTCGACTTCGGGCATGGCGACAGTGCCGATGGTGGCGGCTGTCGCGACGCTGGAACCCGATGTGGCTGCAAATAATGCGCATGCGCCGATGTTGGAATGCATTAGCCCGCCGGGCAGCCAGCCCAGCCATTGCACCATCCCGTTGTACATCTTTTCGGTGATGCCGGACCTTAGCAGTAACTCACCGAGAAGAATGAACATGGGTATCGCAACCAACAGAAACTCGGTCGAGTTCTGCCACGCAATGTCACCAATCGCCAAATGCAATGGCATGAACGAATGGGTGTATGACATGAAAAGCCCGAGCCACCCGAGTGATGCAGCAATAGGAACACTAAGAGCTAAAAGTCCTAAAAGGACGAGGAGAGCATGTAACAACATTTCAGATCTCGTCCTCAATCTGTTCATCGACAGTCGGAATGCCGAGACGTTTGTTCACGGTGCGCCAGTCTCTTTTCAGGATGCCGATCAAACCAGCGAGAATAAGCACAACGCCAGTGATAACGGCGAAGATCATGCCCAAAAACCAGAGTGTCTGAGGAATGGCCAGTGGTGTGCGAAGCGGTGTAATCGCGCGCGAGCCGTGTTCATAAGTATCAGAGAGTAAGAACCCTGCGCGCCAGGCGACGAAGCCAATAAAACCGACTAAAAGAACCATCCCAAATACATCCAAGAAGGCGCGTATCGGTGCTGGTAAATGTTGATATGCGGCATCTATCCGAATATTGGAACGGTGGATCATCGCATACGAGAGCGACAACATGATCGAAATTCCGAATGCGTATCCGGTGATCTCATCGGCACCCGCCATCGAAACACCGAAAATCTTTCTAAAGAAAACATCGACGGTTACCAAGGCGGCAGCGAAAATTAACATCGCACCTGAGAGCCAGACAATCCTGAGGGAAACCCCCTCTAGTCCGGTCAATAATTTGTCGAAAAATGCCATGGCGATCACCGATGCAAAAATGAATAAACAAAAAGATTAGCCGGAGATCGATATGATCCCCGGCTATCGTTTGCAGATTATTTAACCTGCGCTTTTAGTCCCAGAATTGGACCAACGATTTCGTTCCACTGATCAGCGCATTCCTTGCCGCAGCGCTCTGCCCAACGGGCGAGAACAACGTCCTCGGCGATCTTGTCACGTGCTTTCAAATCAGCAGCAGATGGTTCGACCAACTTCATATTAGCAGGTTCACCCAGGTCGCACTTGCCACCTGTGATGCATGAAACTGCCGCAGCGTCTTCACGTTCGGTTTCTGTCCACATGCGGTCTGTCAGTGCAGCTATTTCTTTTTCAAGTGTTGCCTGTTGGTCTTTAGACAGGCTGTTCCACTTTTTCATGTTCATTGCACCGAAGGATAAGCCCCAACCCACGCGCATTGTGTAAGCGTGCGTCGCAGCCTGATACCATTTTGCATTATATGCTGGTGTTGTTCCGGTGATACCACAATCGACGACGCCCTTTTCAAGCGCAGGGATAACTTCTGCGAATGGCACGGTTACGCTGCTGGCGCCAACACCTTCGACAAAATCACCCAACGTTGTAGAATATACGCGGATTTTCTTACCTTTGAGGTCAGCCATGCTGTTAATTTCGGCGTTACACCAGAGCATCTGGCTCGGGAACGTATAGAGCTGAAGCAGCTTTGAGTCGTAGATTTCCTCAAACGCTTTGGCCATGATTGGGAAGTAGGCGTCAGCAACTTTGCGCTGTGTCTTGATGTCCTGAACCACGGATGACAGGTCAGCACCTTCAAACACTGCGTTTTCAGCTGCGACGTAGCCGACCAGACCATGTGCAAAGTCGAACACACCAAGCTTAAGCAGACGCATGATCTCAAAACCTTTGAGGCCTAGATCAGTCTGTGGCTTGATTTCGCCCTGGATGGAGCCGCCGGATGCTTTGGCGATGACTTCGTTCCAGAACGGACCCTCGTGTTTTTTGTAGTTGTTGAGGTTGCCCCAAGTGCCGACGGCTTTAACGACGGCCGTCTTGTCTTGGGCGTCAGCAACAGGCGCAAACGTGAGCGCAAGTGCTGCAATACCAGCTGCGATGCCGGCTTTAAAAGATACACGCATTATGAGATCTCCCTTGTTGTCGTGTTCTTGGGTTGTTTTGAATCTGTGGCCCATCCTGGCACGTCAGTGACCAGCATACTTCCGGGCGCATGAGTGATGCAGATCGATGGGCGGGCCGATCTGATTGCGTTTTGCGGGGTGACCCCACATGCCCAAAAGACGGGGACTTCACCATCCTTGAATTCTGTTGGATCGCCAAAATCTGGCGCGTTGATGTCTTTGATCCCAATTTCAGCAGGATCGCCGATGTGGACTGGTGCCCCATGTGCGTGTGGGAAGCGCGCGCAAATGGCGCTGGCGCGGACCGCGTCGGAAACCGTAAGTGGGCGCATCGACACCACGGTGCCGCCTTCGAAGGGGCCAGCTTGATCGGTTTCGATGTTGGTGATGAACATGCTAACAGTTTTGTTCTGATCGATATGGCGCAGATCGATACCCTCAGCCACTAGTGCATCTTCGAACGTGAACGAACATCCCAAAACAAATGCGACATAGTTATCTTGCCACAGGTTAGAAATATCTGTGACTTCTTCGACCAGTTCCCCGTGTTCATAGATACGGTATTTTGGGACATCGGTGCGGATGTCCAGATCATCGCCGAGCGTGTGCATCATGGGGTTGCCCGTATCGGATACACCAATCAATGGGCAGGGTTGCGGATTACGTTGGCAGAACCGCGCAAAATCGAGCGCTAAGTCTTCGGGGAGGATCGCAACGTTGCCTTGCAGCATCCCTGGGCCGATACCCGCCGTGTGCCCTGTGTAGGCGCCACTTCGGATATGCGGGCGCGCAAATTTGATGCTTTTGCCACGTAATTCTTCAAAGCTAATTGAATTTGGAGCCTCGGCTTTTAGCACCGCGTTGCTACCCATCTTGTATCCCCTGCCTATGTCCGTTTTCGGATCTCGCACGATCTAATCAGAGGACTCCATAAAAAGTCGAATTTATAATTTTTACAATATATGATAAATTTTATTTATGTAATGGTTATAAACGGCAGAAAACATGAACCTACGGCAGCTAGAAACATACCTTTGGGTCGCTAAATTGGGCAGTTTTTCAAAGACGGCCGAGAAACTTTTCACCACGCAGCCCGCGATCTCAAGCAGAATTTCTGCTCTTGAGGATGAATTGCAAGTGACATTGTTCGAGCGCGATGCCGGTAGTGTGCGCCTGACGGCATCGGGGCGGACGCTTTTGCCCCTAGCCGAAGAAGCCTTAAGCGCCGTTGAAGAGATGCGCGAGCGGGCAGGGGCCCCCGCCGAGGTTTCAGGCGTACTGCGCATCGGGGCGTCTGAGACGATTGTGCAATCTTGGCTGCCGGATTTGCTGGCGCAGCTACGCGATTTGTACCCCGCCCTTGATGTCGAAATTACCGTCGATGTGACAGGGAATCTGAGGAACGAATTGGTCGAGCATCGCATCGACCTTGCATTCCTGATGGGCCCCGTTTCCGAATACACCGTAACCAATTTGCCGTTGTGTGAATTCCCAATGATTTGGGCGATGCGTCCCCCGATCAAAGGTCGTAAGAAGATCAAAATGACGCTTCGCGCTATGCTGCGGTTCCCCATTCTGACGTATGCCCGCAACACGCGGCCCTATACAGAAATCAATGATGTGTTTCGCGAGCGAACGGGGTCGACCCCTCGGATATTCCCGTCTACGTCATTGAACGCGGCGCAACGAATGGCGGAACGCGGCGTGGGTATCGCCACTGTCACAAACGAGTTAATGGCCGATGCTCTCGAAGATGGGCGATTGGTGGAAGTTGAGACAGAGTGGAACCCGACCCCGCTGACCTTTACCGCGTCGTATATCAGCGATCCGGCCAGACCGATTATTGGAAAGGTGGCGGATTTGGCGCGGAAAGTTGCCGAACCAAGCCGAAACCATGTGGCGTAACCTTGACGTATTGCCATCGCCCTTCTACGTGAATTTGTAACCAAGGAGGGGACAATGACGTCAAACACGCGAAAATTAGTCTATTTTGAAAACTGGTGCGATCCGGTTGCCGAGGAAATCTTGAATGCGGCACCTGGGATTGAGCTTATTCGTCTGACCCAGGATCAAGACGAAGACACGGTTTTCGACGTCATGCGTGAAGCGCACGGCTACCAAATGCTCGCCAAGACGGAGATGCAAGTGCGCTGGCGCCCCAATCGCGCGTTCATCGAAAAATGCCCTAACATGCTGGCCATCGGCTCACTGGGTGCGGGGTACGACGCATGTGACGATGCGGCGGCCACTGAACACGGGATCATGGTTGTAAATAACTCCGGTGCCAATTCTGATAGTGTCGCGCAGCACGCTATCGGCATGCTGCTGGCCTTGTCCAAAAACATGATCCGTCATGACCGCATGATGCGCGAAGCCCCTGGCCTGGATCGCATGACGTATCCGGGTATTGAGACAACGGATAAAACGCTTGGTATCGTCGGGCTGGGGAACATTGGGCGTCGCACAGCCAAGATCGCCCGCCACGCATTGGGTTTGAATGTGATCGCGTATGATCCGTATATTACCGACCAAGACTTTGCCGAGCGCGATGCTGAAAAGGCGAGCTTCGAAGACGTCTTTAAAAATTCAGATTACATATCTGTTCACTGTCCGCTAACGAGCGAAACCAATGGCATGATTGATGCGGCGGCGTTCGCCATGATGAAACCAAGTGCGTATTTCATCACCACGGCGCGTGGGTTTATTCATGACGAGGCGGCATTGGTCGCAGCCCTCGCCGCCAACCAAATGGACGGGGCCGGGATCGATGTATTTGACGAGGAGCCACCAGGCCCTGGGCATCCATTGATGCAGTTCCAAAACGTGCTGATGACTCCGCATGCTGCAGGCATCACCGATGTGTGCAATTATAAGATGGCGAAATGGGGCGCAGAGCAATGGATTGAAGTCCTGAATGGGCGTCGCCCACCTAGGCTTGTGAACCCGGACTGCTGGGATGCGTATGTTGAGCGGCACACCCGCGTGATCGGGCACGCGCCAACGGAATAGGCAAAGGAAGTATCGATATGGCAGATGATGATCAGCGCGCCGCGCCGCGATATGCCGTCGATACACCTGTCCGGGGTTCTACCAGGTCCGAGCAATTTCAAGGACGATTAAAAGATGTATCGCGAACCGGTGCCGCCGTTGTCGGTATGGGCGACGTGGGCTACGACAACTTCCAGTTCGTGTCGTTACACATGGAAGGCATCGGAGAAATGTCGGGGCAAATTCAGCGCCGTATTCCAGATGGCTTTGCACTGCAATTCAACTAAGAGGATGAGGACGAAAAGCGTAAACTTGAGGCGGCTGCCCGCGCCATGATCGGAACGCGGCCCATTTACGGGTAGGGTATTCTGCCGATAGGGCCGTTATTCTAAAATCCATGGTCGCTTAAAAAAGCGCTTCGAGACTGTTAGTGATCAGCAGGAAAACACCGTATCCTGCGATGGCAATCCCGACACCCGTTCCAAGTGCCGCCCCAATTGTCTCGCTGATAACACTTTCTACGTTCTTGGTCATTTCCACCTCCACATGCCTACTT
>CBFHXC010000040.1:0-25517 GCA_965659695.1 Rhodospirillales bacterium | reverse complement strand
CGGCAACATCCGCGATACCACCCATCCCAGCGACTGTATTCACCACAAAACGTCCTGCAATAAGCATGGCCCTGTCGACCTCTAATTGAAGGAGGTTGTTAACGAGGGATACGGGAGAAGACAAATGATCCAGTAAGTTGCTGATCGCCATCCTTAGAGTTTGCGGTAAGACACTGTTATAGGTATCGGCGATCGGGTCGAGCAGAAGGCCGTACACAAACTCGTTAAATCCAAAAACGACTCGGTTTATGGATTCAAGTGGATCGTTAACATCATCCTCATCAGCCTGCGCAATCAACGTAGTTGAGGTATCCGCTAAAAGCAGTGGAACTTGTTCCTCTGGGTAGAGCGGGCCTGACGCAAAATCACTATCGATCAAAAGATTTGGATAAGCTGATCCGCCAAATGCACTTAATTCATCAGTATCGCCAGCCTGCACCGAAGAAACCGACAACATAACTGTGACTATTGCAGACAGTAACAATTTGAATTTAGGTCTTAAGGTATTCATCGGTATCGATAAACTCCGGCTCGCCCGTTGCAAAAAGTTGGGCACCCACAATCGGGCACCTTTAACTCTCTTTGTACCCGGATAATCCACTTCGGGGCAACACAGATTGTGACCTTTTCCCCATAACTGTGACATTTTTACAAACCCTGTTATAAAACAATATTTTAACACTAATATGCTGAATTCAAGCTGACGGTTTTTTAATGGAGCGATCTCGAATGAAAATGTTGTGCCGGAGTATTTTTACTCTTTTGATTCTTACTACCTCTCTGGTCCCTGGACTTGCCCATTCGGAGTCAGCAGAACAACGGGTTGCAAACTTCCAATCCAGTTTAGTCGAAGTGATGAAAGAAGCCGAAACTCTGGATGTCCAAGAGCGGTATAATCGCCTCAAGCCCATTGTGTCTGACGCTTTTAACTTGCCGTTGATGGCAGGTCTTTCCGCAGGAGATCATTGGAAATCCTCGACCCCAGAACAACGGAAACGCTTGGTAACATCATTCTCGCGCATGAGCATCGCAACGCTAGCAACGTTGTTCAGCAGTTATTCGGGTGAAGAGTTCAAGTTTATCGGGACACGCGACGCCAAGCAGAGATTGAAAATTGTCGATACCGAACTGGACAGTCCCAAAAGAGAAAAAGCTGTTATGATTTCATACGTTACGCAGAAAAGAGAGGGTGATTGGCGTCTCATTGACGTCATTGTTAATGGGGGCATTAGTGAACTCCGCGTGCGTATCTCTGAATATCGCCAGACGTTAAAAAAAGGTGGAATTGAGGCACTGATCTCTTTACTCGATCAAAAAGCCAATCAGCTTCTGTCGTAACCGCCATCATTCTGCTGCATTTTCGTGATGGCGTTGCCGTATTCAACGCACATCAAAGGATATCTAATGCGTAAAATCATTATCGGCTTCTTGCTGCTATTTTTTCCAGTCGGCGGGCCTTCGGCGTTTGCTACGGCCACCGATGCTGACCAAGTCGTCACGTCATTCCATAGTGACTTATTGCAGATATTGGGTGAGCAAGCAGACCAATCTGATCAAGCGCGCTACGATGCTCTACAACATACCATGGATAACGCCTTCAACTTTGACGTAATGATTAAGACGATTAGTGGGCGCCACTGGCGTGAGGCAAATGAAGCGGAGCGTACAGCGCTCAGGCAGGCATTCAGAAACGTCAGCATCGCGACCTATGCCGATCAATATGCAGGGCTAACAGATGGTTCATTCAAAACCATCACCAGCCGCGAAGGACCGCGGGGGCTTAAACTAGTCGATACAGAACTTAGGACCTCATCTAAAAAGGTCAGGCTCACTTATGTTATGCGAGAAAAGGACGGCGTTTGGCAGATCATCGATGTATTACTCGATGGTGGCAAAATTAGTGAATTAGCCAGGAAATCGTCTGAATATTCAAAGACCCTCAAAGATGGTGGGGCCAATGCACTCATCAGCGTTCTGGGAAAACAAAAAAGATCTCTGCTCGAAAATTAAGAGATGATCTGTTAATTGGCGTGACCACGTTCCGCTGCCGGGGCGAGAGTCATCAACGCAGGCAATACAATCAAAACAGCGATCATACTCAGGATGATCGCGATGGTCAGCAACATGCCCATGCTGGCCGTGCCAGGGTGTCCCGACAACATAATTGAACCGAATGATCCAAGGGTCGTCAGTGCGCTAAGTAAAATAGCACGAGGCGTCGTTGTTTTGAGCGCACCAATCCCACCGTCACGGTCCCTGGCACGAATAATCAAATGTAGCCCAAAATCCACACTGAGACCAAATAGCAATGGTAGAACAATCACGTTGGCAAAATTAAACGGCAGATCGAACAAAGCGGATACAGCTAGCACCCAAATACTAGCGACGGCCACAGGTGCAAACACCAATAAAACGTCCGAAAGACGTCGTAGCGTGATGAAAAGAAAAATCCCAATGCCGACGATTGAATATATCAACGCATCCAGAAATGCATCCAAGACTGCCTTGCCAGCCTCGACAACAATAATCGGCCCGCCTGTCGCACTTGGCGCAACCGTTTGAACATCTTTTGCAAAAGCTTCCATGGCTTCAGGATTACGCAGATCATTGACTGGCACGATCTCTAGGCGAACTATTCCTTCAGGCGAGATAAATCGAGTGTGCAAATGATCCGGCAGCGTTTCTATTGCAATCTCTGATGGTTGCAATAATTCGTTGAGACGACCCAGCTGAATTGGCAGCCCCTTGAATAGGGCCTGATTAACAAGCGGGAATTGATCCGTTGATAATTCTGAGAGAGCTGACAGTAACTCTTGCGCAGGTGCTCCCAGAAATTCATTACCTCGTAATTTGGAGAGGTTAGCTTCCAGACTTTGAGCGGCGGCAATCAACTGTTCGATAGGAGTTTTCAAATTCCCCTGTGGTGCAAAGAATGATGGACCAATGATTAATCCAATATCATCAATGATGCCAAACTTGTCCGATTGTTTTTCAGGAACAAGATCGTCGATACTCTCGACCCGTTCAACGCTCTTGATAGCCTCAAGCTGACGTCGTGTTTCCGGCAGCGACGATATATCCGAGAGCAATAAATCGGCCGTGTATGGAGATATTTTTCCAGCATCTGCAAGGTCAAACAGCGTTCGCATTGAAGCCGCGTCCGAGTCACGTAAATTCATCGGATCGAAATCAAACCTTACATCCTTTGCGACCCAAATCGACATCGCCAGTGAAATGCTTGCCATGGCGAGCACAATGCCAGCTGTTTTTTTGCTGCGTCGTCCAGTGGCACCTTCCGATACAGGGGAATGATGACGCGGGGCGCGTCGCACCAGCACCCTGAGTAATGCAGGCAATACTGTTAGATTGGTGAACAGTGCGACAAACATGCCAATGCCCGCGATCAGGCCCAACTCAGCCAAACCCTGGTACGACGTCGGCAAAAACGAAAAAAATGCGATACTTGTCGTAATTGCACAAAACAGCAGTGATGGACCAACGCTTTTGGCACCGTCCGCTAGTGCATTCTGCCAATCGCCCTGCTCCTCTACGAATTCTGATGATCTGAGCGAAAAATGGATTCCGAAATCAACACTCAGACCAACAAATAAAACCGCAAACGCGACGGAGATCAGATTAAACTCTCCAACCCAAATGATAGCTATCGCTGCAGTCCAAATAAGACCAATAACCAACGTAGCAAAAAGAGCCAGCATCATGCCGATGGAGCGAAGCCCAACACAAAGGACGAGTGTCACAACAATGAGCGAGATAATCCCTGCCAGTCCCATACCGCGCTCAACACTCTTCAACTCATCATCCTGAAGAATGGCACCGCCTGTCAGGCGCACTGAAACGCCGGCTTTTTCAAGCCCCAGTTCAGTCGCAATCTGAAATATCGCATCCTTTGCGCGTGCTGCCGGTTGCAAAGAACCATAATCCAGTTTCGGTTTCACCGAGATCAATCGGTATTGGGGGCCGGCAGATTTCTCGCGACCCAGCAAAACTTCAGACCAAACCAACTGCTTTGCCACATTAGTATGAACGGCTTTAATCACTTCGGCCATTTCACCAAACACACGACCGGCTTCAGACAAGTTGGTGTCATCCAGATCGGGCGCATCGGCGATCAACTGTGTGATATCTGATAATCCCGCCAGGTTTGGTTGCTGCCATAACGTCCCTAAGAATGGTTGTGCAGCAGCCAATCGGGGATATAGGTCGTCTAGTTCCTCGACGTCCAAGAACAACAATCCGTTTTCGCGGAAAAACGGATCGCTGGCAGGTGAGAACACTTCCTCGAAAATGGAATCTTGCTGCTTCAGCGCGTCAACAAATGTGATCGTTTTTTTGTCAGCAACATCGGGATTGCCAGTTTCCAAGACAATCAACAACGTATCGTCCAATTGCGGAAAGGCACGATCAATCGCGATGGCGTTTTGGCGAAACTGAAGTTCTTCGGACAGCATGTCTTCGTTGTCCGTGTTAATCTTAAGGTTAGTGACGAGATGGATCGACGCGGCAATCGTAATCATCAGTGCAACGACAATCGTGATCCAAGCGCGCGCCACACATAACGCAACGACACGCCCGATAACGGACCCAATAGCGTCTTTAATCGGCTGGCTCAACGGCGAGCTCCGGC
This sequence comes from Rhodospirillales bacterium, assembly GCA_965659695.1. Taxonomy (GTDB): domain Bacteria; phylum Pseudomonadota; class Alphaproteobacteria; order Rhodospirillales; family Casp-alpha2; genus UBA4479. The sequence goes on along the minus strand of CBFHXC010000040.1, from coordinate 20,872 downwards.
AGGGATTTCAGCTGCTAAGAAGACCCTAAATCGTTGTGCGACCTCGGCCGGGGAAATGGTCGGACGTCCCAAATCCTTCAATGAACCTGGCAAAATTTTCATATGGATCAAAGATGGTCCCTTGGCGGCTTTCGCTTCGGCCAAGGCATCATCAAAGCCCGCAAGATCATCACAGCGAAATCCACAGGCATAACCCGATGCAATCGCTGCTGATGCAAAATCAACATGCGGTGAAACTGTTGGCTGTCCCCCCGTGGAATCGTAAGTACCATTGTCCAAAACCACGTGAATTAAATTTGGAGGGGCGTAAGCGCCAATCGTAGCCAAAGTCCCCATTTTCATCATCAACGCCCCGTCGCCATCAATAACAACAACGGGGTTTGGCGCGTTCAGAGCGACGCCCAAACCCATCCCAGCCGCACACCCCATTGAACCAACCTGATAAAGATGCTGGGGACGGTCACTTATCTGAAAGAGTTCTCGGCCACATTTGCCTGTTGTGGCAATAACGGCCGTGTCGTCGGAAAGTCCCTTTAACAGTTCTTCCAGGGCGGCATACCGTGTCACGTGTGCTTTGCCAATGCGGCGTTCCATGACTTGACCGTTAATAACACGCGAAGAAACAGTGCTGCCCGTCAATTCGTATGAATCGACATCCCCTTTTTCCATGATTAGAGACACGGGCAAGCCTGACTTTTCCATCAACTCAGAAACGCTGGTCAAACTATCCCCGACGGCATCGTTCGTTTTGGGAAACGGCATGTGCGGAATACGCATCGTATCGAACAATTCTGGCGTGATTACACCCATTAATTCGTGTTGTGGTTCGTCTTTTAGGCCGGGGCCCGCCCTCCAGGTACAAATGATCAATGTCGGAATGCGAAACGGGTAATTCAGCGAGGTTAGCGGGTTTATCGCGTTACCGAGGCCCGAATTTTGAAACATGACTGCGGTCTTGCTGCCTGCCAACCATGCCCCTGATGCAATAGCCACGGACTCGCCCTCGCTGGCGGCAGCCACATAGGTCGAATTGCTGTCCTCAATTGTCGCATTAATTAGCGGTGTCAAAAAAGAACACGGTACGCCTGTGAAAAAATCGAAACCATTGGCCTTGGCCTCTGATAGAAAAGTGAGGGCGTCAGTCATTTGATAGATTCGCAAAAAATCTGGGAGCCCATTAGTAGCCCTGTTGCGACATGGCCTCAAGTCACGATCTCGCCAATCGTGACACAGAAAACAACAAGGACTATACGATAATCAATCATGTTTTGATGGTGGCGAATATGTTGAAGATACCGGAATTGAATCAAGACGACATAAGCAGTTTCAAGCAAGATGGCTATCTGGTGAAACGTGCTGCGTTCGATCTTTCGGATATAGCGATAATTTCAAAATGGACCGACGAAGTTTTGGCTCTACCGGAACAGTCTGGGCGACACTGGGTGTTTCATGAGAAAAGCCAAAAGGATGGCAGCGAAATCGTCTCACGTATCGAGAAAATCGCGCCCTTCCACGATGGTTTCGAAAAACTGTCGATCGCGCTCAAAACTCCCGTAGCGCAACTGCTTGGAGAGCCTGCCACCTTGTTTAAAGAGAAAGTGAATTTCAAAATGCCCGGTGGAGGTGGCTTTGCCCCACATCAGGATAGCCAAGCGGGATGGGATTATTACGCTGATTTCTTTATTTCTGCTTTGGTTAGTATCGATAAGGCAACGTTGGAGAATGGCTGCCTGAAACTGGTATCGGGCCATCATACATCCGGCCTGTCAAAATCATGGGAACCTATGAGCGATGAGGAAATCGAAGGGATGTCCTTCGTGCCCGTACCGACAGACCCAGGTGACGTGGTTTTCTTCGATTCATTTGCGCCGCATGGGTCAGAACCAAATATGAGCGATAAAATCCGGCGGATTTATTATGCGACATATAATCGCGCATCGGCAGGAGATCATCTTGAGCAGTATTATGCCGATAAGCACAAAAATTTCCCACCAGACATCGACCGGGATCCAGACAAGGAGTATGTATTTCGCGTTTAGTCCGACAGTGTCGGTAATATCTCTTCGTTGGCTTTTTGCAGATCGTCCGGGAAATCTATTTCAACCCATTTCAAATCAGAAATGTCGACAATACCGAAAGTCCCTTCGCGTTCGCCAAGGATAACATCCCGCATGGCATCCTCGTAAGGCGCCATCAAATTTCCAGCCTCGATATGTCGCTCCAGGCTAGCCGCCAGTTTAGCACCCGTTTCAGGAGAGAACTTGGTAAACCCAGGCCATTCGCCGATCGCGTCAAACTGCCCCACAATTTGTTTCCCAAAATCTGCAATCTCGCCGTTCCTCAGGCATAGGCGCACCGGGTCTTCACCTTCGTCCAACGCCTGATCATATGAAAACGCACTGGAAATAGGACTGTCGACTAAACGTTTTAATAATGCAGGGTCGTATAGCGTGTCCGCATCCATGAACAACGTTTCGTCAGAAGATCGCAGCGCATGACGTGCCTGCCACAGCGATATCAGACTTCCCCCACGATACATGGGGTTTTCAACGAGCTCGACATAGCCTTCAGGTGCGCTATGTAATGCCTCGACGCAGACTAGGTCTTTGCGATATCCAACCACCAGCGTCAGCCCATGGACACCAAGACCACGCAGCAATTCAATATGGCGCGCCAACAACGTCTTTCCATTAAATTCGATAAGGCACTTTGGTGGCTGCGTCCGATCATCCCCGAACAAGCGACTGCCGACGCCAGCGGCTAATATAATTGCTCGCATGGAAACTCCTGAAACAAAAACATCTACACTCGGCTGTATCTAAACGCTCGTTATGCGTTAGACAAATATCCGTTAACTTGGAACCAATTTATTGCATCACGAATAGCTAATTTTCCTGCACGGTGCGTATAGCCCAATTCCTGCTCCGCACGCGCGCTTGAGAAAAACATTTTCTTCTTTGACATCGTAAGACCGTCGACAGTGACAAACGGCTCTCCCATACCGGTCAGGTTCGACCAGGCTTCAGCAATGTAGGCCAGCGGGTAAATGGGGCCGCGCGGGATTTGAAATTTTGGCGGTCGAGAATTTGCAACCTCAGCAACCGTAAGCAAAATATCCCTGAGTGTCATATCGTCGCCACCCAGGACATACCGTCGTCCCTTCTCTCCCTTTTCAAAGGCCAGTAAATGCCCCTGAGCGACGTCTTCGACGTGTGCCACATTTAAACCTGTATCGACATAAGCTGGCATTTTGTTGGTCGCAGCCTCGACAATGATTCTTCCCGTCGGTGTGGGCTTCACGTCATGTGGACCAATCGGCGTAGACGGATTGACGATCACGCAGTCCAGACCTGATTTCGCGATAACTTCGTTGCAGGCTTCTTCTGCTCGATACTTAGACTGTTTGTAGACGCCAACCATGTCCTCAAAACTCACTGGCGTGCGCTCATCCGCGGGGGCACCACTCGAATCTATACCCAGCACCGCAACGCTGGATGTGTACACCGCTCGCTCAACGCCGACGTCTGAAGCCGCCTGCATAATGGCACGGGTACCATCCACGTTTGCCGCAAACATACCGGGCACATCACGTGTCCAAATCTTGTAATCGGCAGCTACATGAAACAGCCCAAGACATCCCTCAAGCGCTGGCTGAAGTGTCTCGGGTTTCAACAAATCTCCTTCCACCACTTCAACATCTAGATTCCGCAAATTTCTCCGATCATTGTTTGGGCGAGAAAGAACCCGAACCTTGCAGCCACTCGCGATTAAGGCACGCGCCACCGCTGAACCGACAAAACCAGTTGCGCCAGTTACCAAGTGGGGACCCTCGTTGAGCTTCAATACATTCATCCTGACAGCCATCGTTATTCAAAAGGCACACAGAAGCATCCAGACGCCCAAATTTCCATGGAAAAAGCCGATTAAAAAGGGTAAAAACGCATTGATCGCCACCGGTTTGATATTACCTATAGTTTCACACTCGGTGACAGCCGAAAGCGGCTCCAATTTCCACGATGAACCAGGACGTTCGGATATGAGTGAACCAATCGAGATTATACTAGCCAACCCACGTGGTTTTTGCGCGGGTGTGGAACGCGCGATTGAGATCGTGGAACGCGCGCTGATAAAATATGGCCCGCCCGTATATGTCCGCCACGAAATAGTGCACAACAAGCACGTCGTAGAGTCCTTGCGGTCAAAAGGCGCAGTTTTTGTCGATGAGGTTGACGAGATTCCAGATGGCGCAGTCACAATCTTTAGCGCGCATGGTGTTGCAGAAAAAGTTGAGATCGAGGCGTTGGAGCGCGACCTGCCCGTAATCGACGCCACCTGCCCATTGGTATCTAAGGTTCATAAAGAAGGCCAAAACCACGCTAAAAAAGATCGACAAGTTGTATTGATCGGACATCGTGGGCACCCGGAGGTCGAGGGTACGCAGGGCCGTATACCGGGTGGTGTTTTACTGGTCAGTGAACCTGAAGATGTTGCCACACTGGACGTGGAAGATCCGAACAAGCTCGCCTATGTGACGCAAACGACCCTCTCAGTTGATGAAACACGGGCAACAATCAACGCATTAAAGGACCGGTTTCCTAATATCATCGGTCCAGACGTCAAAGACATTTGTTATGCGACTCAAAACCGGCAACAGGCAGTACGCGAATTAGCTGCATCGGTTGATCTGGTTCTAGTGGTGGGCGCAAAAAATAGTTCGAATTCAAACCGCTTGGCCGAAATGGGAGCCGAATACGGTACCCCATCGTATTTGATTGATGATGCATCCATGATCAAAGTTGAATGGCTGGATGGCGTTCAGAAGGTTGGTCTAACCGCAGGCGCATCAGCACCGGAAGAACTCGTCCAAGGTGTCGTTGAAAAAATTGGCGAGATCCGAGGCGCCGTCGTTCGCAATCATGACGGCGTCGAGGAAAACGTCGTATTTAAAATTCCGTCTCAACTGTCGGATGTCCCTGCCTCATCGGCACTAGGAGATTAATGTGGCCGTTCCTCTAATCCAACAAGCGCGCGTGGGTGCGTATGTATTTAAGCAACGCTTAGCAGGGGTCAAAAAGTACCCTTTGGTTTTGATGTTAGAGCCACTATTCAAGTGCAATCTGGCCTGCCCTGGATGCGGGAAGATTGATTACGACAAAGACATCTTGGACAAGCGACTAAGCCTTAGTGAATGTTTGGATGCCGTCGACGAGTGCGGTGCTCCAATTGTCTCGATCCCTGGTGGAGAGCCTTTGATCCACAAAGAGATTAAGCAAATTGTTGAAGGCATCGTCGCCCGGAAAAAATTCGTATACCTGTGCACCAATGCGCTGCTGATGCAAAAGCGATTGGATGATTTCACTCCTTCGCCTTATTTGACATTCTCGGTCCATCTTGATGGTTTAGAGCATCATCACGACGAAGCCGTAGCCCAAAAAGGGACATTCAAGCGCGCGGTGGCAGCGATCAAAGAAGCCAAGAAGCGTGGTTTCCGGGTCAATGTAAACTGCACCCTGTTTAATCAGATGACAGCAGAAGAATGTGCAGAGTTCTTTGATTTCTGCACAGACGAACTGCAGGTCGAAGGCATCACGGTTTCGCCGGGTTACGCCTATGAACGGGCACCAAGCCAAGAGCATTTTCTAAACCGTGGAAAAACCAAAGAACTATTCCGTAATATCTTCCGCCTGAAGGGTGACAAGAAATGGCGATTTAGCCAGTCGACGCTTTTCATGGATTACTTGGCAGGTAACCAGGAATATCATTGCACGCCATGGGGTAACCCAACGCGTAACATCTTTGGCTGGCAAAAGCCTTGTTATCTTCTGGGCGAAGGATACGCAAAAACCTTCAAAGAGCTCATGGAAGATACAGAATGGGACAAGTATGGCACCGGAAATTACGAGAAGTGCGCTGATTGCATGGTCCATTGCGGGTACGAACCCACGGCCGTGATGGATACCGTGAAGCATCCGTTACGTGCGCTCAAAGTCTTTCTAAAAGGTATCGAGACTGAAAAGCCTATGGTGCCGGAGATCTCTTTAGACAACCAACGTCCGGCCGAGTTCGTATTTGAAAACTTGGTTGAGCGGATGTCAGAACGTCTAGAGCGTGAAAAGGCCGAGGCCGGGACCAACGACTCGGACCGCGCTGCTTAAACTCTCCATCGCGCGTTTATTGTATCCCCCGAGCGAGGCCAGACGGCCAATATGCCACGGGAACATGCACATGCCAGAAATTAGCGGCAAATAGCTGATCGTGCCATTGGGGCGAACGCTATCAGCAACCCATCTTGGGATTTCAAAATCAAATGGATCAACGACCGATCTGAGAACAGCAAAAGGAATTCGTGCTGCTGCCGCCTTAGCTGCAACAACATGGCTTTCCATATCAACGATTGATGCTTGGGTTTCAGAACCAATCTGAGCTTTGGCATTAACACTCACCAAGCCATCGCTGCCAAAAACTCTCGAGCTTTCGGTACTCAACGCCTCTTCAAGGCGCCCTCGCCAAGCCTGATCACACGGCCAGGACTTTCCGCTCGCATCCACAACGTCTCGTCCTATCACCAAATCACCGGGCTCCATCCCTGATATCAAGCCGCCAGCACTCCCGAAGCTCAAAATGCCATCAACTCCAAACGAGAGCAGTTCATCAACGGAGTCAGCTGCAACCAGTGGCCGCGCGCCAGAAAACCGAATGAGTGGAGCTTGTGGATCACCGCTCAATGATCGAAGCGCGGCAGCTTCTGTCTGAACACCTGTGATGACGCCGATGATCGGCATGATCAGAAACTACATTCCGTACTTCGGTGAACGCTCGTTTGACCGAGATAGATTTGCAAAGCGGGCCAATGTCCAAAGTGGGAAATACGCGCTATACCCATGGTATCTGAGGTAAAACACCCGAGGGAAACCGACTGCGTTGAAATATTCCTCATGCCAGTCCCCGCCATCACGCGGCGCGTTCACCAGGTAATCGATACCATCCTGCACGGCCTCGCTGTCGAGTTCGCCCGCCGCCATCAATGCCAAAACGGCCCATGATGTTTGTGACGGGGTGGAGATTTTCACCTCATCGCGACGATGCTGCCAATAACTGGCGCAATCTTCACCCCAACCTCCGTCGACCTGCTGCTTACCCTTAATCCATTCAACGGCGCGCTGGACGTATTCTGCGTTCATATCTTCGCCCACCACATTCAAGGCGCACAAAACCGACCAAGTCCCGTAGACATAATTATTGCCCCAGCGACCAAACCAAGAGCCATCATGTTCTTGCTCGTTCTTCAAGTATTCGATTCCCCGCTTGATTGAAGAACTGTTTTTATCATGACCAATTTGCGCCAGGAATGACAAACAACGTGCACTTACATCTGCGGTCGGTGGGTCCAATAATGCCCCATGATCGGCAAATGGAATGTGCTGGAGAACAAAGTACTCATTGTCGATGTCGAATGCACCCCACCCGCCATTGCTCGACTGCATACCAAGTATCCACTCCTCGGCACGCGCAATTTGTTCTTTATAACGCTCGGGATCCGCCCGGTGCAGCAATGCGCCGACCACTGCAGTATCGTCAACATCGGGATAGTAATCGTTCTTGTACTGAAATGCCCAGCCGCCCGGCCGCAGCCCTGGCCGCTTCACAATCCAGTCACCTTCAACATCTAAAATTTGCTCGTTGGCCAGCCAATCTGTTGCGGCGACAAAAGCCTTATCAGCCATATCGGCGCCGGCTTCCATAAGGGCGTGCCCGCCTAACGCTGTGTCCCAAACGGGAGACAAACAAGGCTGGCAGTATCCCTCGTCACCGTGAAACACCAAAAGTTTATCAATGGACTGGCGGGCAATAATGTAATCCGGATGGTCGCGGGCGTACCCCAATGCATCAAACGCCATCACGGTATTCGCCATGGCGGGGAAAATCGCACCCAGTCCATCTTCTCCGTTCAAACGCGGTCCAATAAAGTCTAGCGCTCGTTTGATGGCTTTTTTCTCGATTCCTGATGGGAACAAAGGCTCAAAAACCCTTGTCAACCGATCAATTCCCAGGAACAAACTACCCATCCAATGCCCTGTTGGATTGACCATATAGTCATTCTCGTCATTCGCCGGCGTGATGAACAGCTCATCGATCGAGACGTTTCTTGGATTCTGTGCCTGGGGTTTTAACACAGCCAAAATCAACAATGGGACCATGACTGTACGTGACCAGTATGACACTTTATCGATATGAAAAGGTGCCCACTTTGGCATCATCAATGCTTCAACTCGCATGACTGGCACAGCACGCCAGGGGACTTGACCAAATAACGCCAGCGCGATTCGGGTAAATACGTTGGCTTTTGCCGCTCCGCCACGAGCTAGGATCGCTTCACGCGCTGCTTGCATATGAGGGGCTTCTGGATCATCCCCCGCCATTTTCAACGCGTAGTATGCTTTCACCGACGCGCTGATGTTAAAATCACCATCATGATAAAGCGGCCACCCACCATGCTTGTCTTCTTGGATTCGGCGTATATAAACCGCCAGCTTTTGCTCTACCTCATCATTTGGCTCACCAAGGTAATGATTAAGCATGATGTATTCGGCTGGTATGGTTGCATCGGCTTCCAGCTCAAACGCCCAATGACCGTCACCCTGCTGCCGCTCCATCATCCATTCGCGCGACTTGGCAACGACCTCTTCTACATGACCCAGATGGTCATTTGCTACATCAATATTTAGGCGCTTGGGAACTGACAAACTGATCGTCCAACCTTAGTACTACGGATGAATTTCTTCGCGACTGGTCTTATTATCTACGACCCGAGTCACATCGGAAGTTGTGTCAAAAAATCGTCATCCGTTCAAGCTTTTCGCGGCTGCAATATGCCCGGAACGGATTGCTCCCTCAATTGTCGCAGGCAAGCCAGTATCCGTCCAATCACCAGCCAGTAACAAATTATCTGAATATTTGGCTATTTTCGGGCGATTCGCAACTATTGCTGGTGTTTGAGCAATCGTCGCCCGCTTTTCCTTAATTACACGTGAAGGAGGCACTCGTTCCGGGTCCATATCCAATAATGACGAAATATCATGCCAAACCCTCTCTGAAATGACCTGTGCAGAAAGGTCGATATGCGTCTCAGCCGCACTAACGGTGACAGAGAGCATACTACCGCGGCAGAACAACCATTCAGCGATACTGCCCAGCATACCTGTGATTGGAGCCACATTCGGGACCGTATCTAAGTGATAATGAATATTGAGGATGGATCGGAATTCATTTGGCAAGTTTGGGATCGCGAATAATTCGCTTGCGACATTCGGCGGCACTGCAGAAATAACCACGTCATCTGCTTCAATAGCAATTTCCTCATCTTCAAATACGAGTGCGGTTACACGATTCTCAGATATATCAACATTCTTGCAGCGCCTACCCATATGCACTTGGGCGTTCTTGGTTTTCAAAAACGCAACGGCTGGCTCGGCAAAACTGAAGCCTAGACCCTTTTTGGCCAACACGGGACGGCATGCTAATCCACCTTTGGCCAATGTTTCTGTGATCACAGGTTTCATCAAAGAGGCCGCAGCCGCCTCTGGCTCTGTGTTCAATACGGCGATAGAAAACGGCTTCCAAAATCGTTCATACAACTCACCAGTCCCGCCAAGAACATCTGCGATTGTCTGTTCATCGTCTGCCGTCATCAGCTTTCTACTGCGCCAATAATCAGCAATACCGGTGCCAGGAATTCGGCGTTCCTTGGAAAATATCCACCAAGGCACCCGTCCCGTTCCCAAGTCAATATCCCACGATTGGCCCGTTTTCATATCAACAAACGGATACCTGGCTGGCAGAACTTCAACGCTATCCATGGCCCCTATCCGAGACAAATACGTCATCGCATCTGTATTACCACTCATCACCAAGTGGTTGCCGTTGTCGATATCGGCTTCAAGTTTTGCATCAAAGAAACTGCGGCAGCGTCCCCCGGGACGCGGAGATTGCTCGAATAGTTCGACAGCCTCGCCTGCCTCAGCAAACTTTGTCGCCGCTGCAAGCCCGGCCATCCCAGCACCGATGACATAGAACTTTCGCGGCATCAACTGAAGACCCCATATCGGAACGCAATCAGTATTTTGCTGAACTTTGAGAGACCCACGTCCTGATTTAGGTCGCTCCATCCGCGTTTCAACAAACGCAGATAAACACGATGATACACTTCCATCATCATCAATGCAGGCCTGGCCGCATCGGGATTTGCTTTCGAAATGATTGTACGGGCTTTCGCAAAATAGTCGCCCGCTCGAGAGGCCAGAGATTCACAAACTTCAGGTAATCTTGGCGCAGTTAAAACATCCTCAATCGCCTCTCCATTCGCGCCAGCTTCCTCCAACATGTCAGCAGGCAAGTATACACGGTCACGACCAGCATCTTCAGTGATATCCCTAAGAATATTCGTCAATTGCAAAGCGAGCCCAAGCGCGCGAGATAGTTCGATGCCCTCTTGGTGCTTGAGGCCGAAAATCGGTACGCACAACCTACCCACCGCACATGCGACCCGATCACAATACAACTCCAGTTCATCGACATCTTTGATGCGGACTCTTGGATGGGCATCCATTTCCATACCATCGATAACATCGATGAAATCTTGATGTTTGAGATTAAATTTTTTGCGCGCCTCTATGATCGTCTCGGAAATCGGGTGACTAGCACTTCCATCAAAAACACGTCCAACTTCATCGCGCCATGCCAGCAGCAGATCAATCTTTTGATCAAGCGGCAATTCTCCGTCCGCGATGTCGTCAACGTCGCGACAAAACGCGTATACCGCGAATATGCCCCGCCGTCGTGAAGGTTCCAGTCGGCGCATCCCCCAAAAAAAGGAAGTGCCCGCCCGTTTCACCATCGCTTCGACATACGCATCGGGTGATGATATCGGCAAAGTTGGGTCGACAGGGATTTCAGGACGCTCAGTCATGTGCACTGATTACACCACCCAGGGCGCAGCGTCACCATTCAGCTTATATTGGACTTGGTGTAGGTGCGTCCCTTCCACGCCCCCCCGCGCCCAAGATAGTGCTGACGCGCGGAATCAATGGTCATCAAGGTGAATAGAAAACCTGATAGAGGCAACAAAACAGCCCAAAATGCAGATTTATTGTACAAATCCAGCGTCGGCAAAAAAGTCCACCACATAATTAGCCAGGTTGTCGCCCCTAACATAAATAGTGCGCCATCCTGCGCCGAAATTCCGACGACGACAGCGACAACCGGCAACAAATAGACCAACATCATCGAAACAATGGTGCCCAACAACAGCAAAGGGTTAAATCGCAATTGCACATATGCTGATCGCGCAACCATGCCCCAAATGCTGGCTAAATCATCATAGGGGCGAATACTCTTCGTTTGTTCGGTTAAACCCAACCAAATCGGACGAATGGGCTTAATGATGGCTGCCAACGAACAATCATCAATGACCTTGTCTTTGATACGTGCGATGCCACCAGCGGCATCAAGATCTTCGCGTCTGACCAACATGCAGCCCCCCGCTGCCGCAGCGAGCCCGCTGTCCGTATCGTTCACACGGGGGAACGGATAAAGTTTTTGAAAGAAGTACACAAAAGCAGGAATAAGCAGTCTCTCCCACAACGATGTGCACTCCAACCGAACCATATGCGAGACAAGGCCTAAGGCATCGGTTTCCGCTTTAGTGACCAATTTTTGAACGCTGTTCGGTCCGTGCTCGATGTCCGCATCGGTCAGCAAGATGTACTTAGATGCTTCGGCCAACTGGATACCTTGCGAAACAGCCCACATCTTGCCGACCCAGCCTTCTTCTAACGCCTGGCCCGAAAAGACATGCAGCTGTTGTTTTTCTTCAGGCGTTAAAGCCGCCGATAGCGCCTCGTCTTCGGTATTGTCTTCACTGTTATCGTTGACCACGATAATCGATAGCTTTCCGCCGTACCGTTGATCTATCAACGAGCGCACCGTGCGTTTGATTGTTTTCTCTTCATTCCGCGCAGGGATAACGACACTCACATCAGGCCATTCTGAACGGTCAGAAATTTCGTCAGCCAATCTCTGGTCGGCGTGCCAAAAACGACCATGGAAAAGCGCTAGATACAACCAGATCACAAGCGACAAGGTCGACAAAATTAGTAGTGTCATCATGGGTTACGCAAACAGGCCGTCAATTGCACCACGGGTTACGCAGCCTGCGTACTGGAACTTGTTCAACTTTACCCGCGTCGCGACAGGATCTTCGATTGATAGTTTTTTCAAAAGTGCATTCGCAATATGAATGATGGCCGCTGACTCCATAGACAAACGGCGACTGATGACATCGCTAGGGAGACTCGTCGCTTGATCCATAAGCACGTGGCTTGATGCGATGCACTGGTCCAGCACTTGGCGCAACCCCGGTGATGCGTGAGCTGCGGCAAGATCATCCACGGATGCACCGGCTGTGTTCATCCAATCCATCGGTAAGTAAACCCGATCCATTGTTTCAAAATCGTCTTTGCAGTCTTGCAGATGATTGATCACTTGCAGCGCATTGCATAGCGCATCTGCTGATGCATAACCTGATTTCGAGCCTCCTGTTAAATCCACGAGATACCGTCCTACAGGTGCAGCGGATCGGATACAGTATTGCATCAAGTCATCCCAGTCGTCGTAACGATTTTTCACCGCATCTTGTTTGAATGCATCTATCAGGTCGAGGCAATGCTGCAATGGCACGTTAGAGGCCAGCAAACTGTCTCGCATGCGAACCCCCGTCTCAAAAGCATCTTCTGTGGTCTCGCCGTTGATCGCAGCAGCAAAGCCGTCTAACCGAGCGATCTTCTCAGGGGCAGGTAAATCTGGATTATCGGCAATATCATCAATCGCTCTTGCGTATCGATAGAACACAGCGACATGAGGTCGCGCATGGGCCGGCAACATGAAAGACCCGACCGGAAAATTCTCGTAGTCGGCATCTTTACCAGAGGGTGTTTCAACATCGCTATCTGCGACAGGTTGGGACTTTCCGGTTATTGGGGTGTACCTTTTTGTGCAAGTTGCCTATCTGAGCGGGCTTTTTGCAGGCGTTCCTTCAAATTAGCAAGCAATGCGTCCATATCGCCACCGTTTGAACGCATGAACGACTTGAATTCAGATCGTTGAGTCTGAGACATACTCAACCCCTCGACCATTATATCGATGATTCGGTATTTTCCTTCAGCGCCGCGCACGCGCCAATTAATCACCAGTGGCTTGCCTGCCCCCTCGCGCGAGATCTGACTTTCAACCAACGCCTGATTGGCATCAATAACACGCGCTTTCGTGACCTTTAATTCTTCACCGGAGTAGCCCTGGAACCGATGGGCATACGTCGCCACCATCAGGTCTCCATAAAGGCGCATGTATTCCATGCGCTGCTCCTCACTCGCACGTTTCCAATGCCTTTGTCCGAGAACCCATCGAGATATGCTCTTAAAAGCGATATATTTTGCGACAATTCCTTTGAAACGCTCTTCTTGCAGCTCCAAGGGAAGATTGGGGTCCGTCAGTTGTTCGATCACCTCATCAGAGAGTTTAGTAATGAATGCTTTTGCATTTTCAGAGATATCCGCGTGTGCGGCCTTCGGCCCTGCCAAAGCCACAGTCAGGATAAGTAAGGCCCCCCAGCCCCATGTTCTGAACATTGTCCTGGTCATCATACACCTCCGTCTGACGACGACTTTAACGGCAAAGTTTCAGGGCACAAAGCCTCTCGAGGACATTTTTTTGTGTCCTAATTAGAAATTTGCAAACTTGCAAAACTGGTTTAAGCGACCCGTGCCCGCAATTGATCTATCAATCCATCCGGAATATTGACGCCGTGATTATGTGATTCATCGCGAATACCAATTCGCCGTGCTCCCGGCAAGCGTGTCCCTGGTTGATCGAGAATAGCCTCCGTCAGCACACCGAGACGTTCTGTGAAGGCACCGCCTGAGAACCCAGAAGGATCAATGACAATGAAAAACTGCCCGATATGCGGCGGGGCCCCCTTATCATCAAAGAATGAAGATGCCTCGAACCCATGATTGGAGCCCGTCAGCGTGGCAGCCAGAATTTCGACCATCATGACCAATGCAGCGCCCTTGGCATCACCCATCGGCAGCAACGAGCCGCCCATTGCGGCTGATGCATCCGTAGTTGGATTGCCTTCGGCATCGACGGCCCACCCTTCAGGGATACTGTCGCCATTGTCCGCTGCCAATTTTATCTTACCGCGCGCAACTTTGGACGTAGAAAAATCTGCCACGATGGATGGTTTTCCAGGTACGGGACAGGCAAATGCCACTGGATTTGTTCCATAAATAGCACGGTTGCCGCCCCACGGTGCGATACCTGCTGGCGAGTTCGAGAATCCAAGCGCGATGTATCCTTTATCTGCAAAGGCTTCGACGTGATGCCCTGCCACACCCGCATGATGCGAATTACCAATTGCGACACCCAGGATGCCCATTTCTTTGATATGCTCCAGCGCAGTCGCCTGCGCTTGCTCAATCGCAGGATATGCGAAGCCAGATCGCGCATCCACACGGATCGAGGCCTTTGCAGGGAATGAGATATCTGGCGAGGCATAGCCATCGACTTTTCCAGCTATGGCCTGATCCGCATACGCAGGCAAACGAGAAACACCGTGTGATGGAATTCCATCTGCGTCTGCCTTAACCAAAGCGCGCGCAACTGCAGTCGCATTTTCAGGTGACGTTTTGGCCGCGACCAGAACATCAACCGCCAATTGATGCAGTTCATCCAGAGACATTTTAGACATGGTCTATCCTTCGGCTTTCAAATGCATGGCCACAGCATTGGCAATCATGGTGCACACGCGATCATCAGCTTCGACGGTTCGCGCGCCGACGTGCGGGGCCAGTATCAAATTAGGCACGTCCTTAAAAATGTTATCCGCACCTACGGGCTCGACAACAAATGTATCCAGGAACGCCCCACCAATGCGATTTTCGCGAAGGGCTTTGACCAAATCCGCCTCGTTCACAATGCCGCCACGTGCCAAGTTGAATAGAAGTGCGTCAGATTTCATCTGGGCGATCAGCGCCGCATTAAACATATCTCGGGTTTCATCAGTTAAAGGGACATGGACGGAGACCACATCAGCGAGAGTAACCAATTCTTCTAGGGTGGCTATGTAACCAACACTATGTTCCGCCCATTGTGGATTGTCAGCATCGATATATGGGTCCCACGCAATGACAGTCATCCCCAGACCCTTGGCACGCCATGCCAACGCTTTTCCGATAGAGCCTAAGCCAACAATCCCTAGGGTTTTGCCCATGACTTCACGGCCCATCATTTGCATACGGGGCCAACTGCCATCTATGACGGATGGTGTCGCATGATAAGCGTTCCGAAGCATCACAAACATGCCACCGATGGCAAGCTCAGCAACAGAGTCAGAGTTTGCGCCAATGGCCGGATATACAGCGATATCTTTTGCGCTACAGCCATCCATATCGATGTTGTCGAGTCCAACGCCTAAGCGGCCAAGGCATTTCAACACATCGGCGTTGTCGAGGACCGCGCCACGCACTTGCGTCGCGTTACGGACTATCATCCCAGGAACACCTGGCATAAGAGATGCGAGTTCTTCAGGTTTTTCCCAAAGGTCTTGATCATAATGAATGTCAAAATCTGGCTCCAAAATCGCCAGTGCTTCAGGATCGATATATTCAGTGATGATGATGTCGGTCATCTAAGTTCCCTTTAGACACAAAAAACCCGCTAACGGCACTATAGCCGATAGCGGGCTTATGCGAATTATGCGCTTCGGTAAAGCTTCGTCAGCACAAATTGACGTTGTCCAAGGCCTTCAGCAGCCGTTAGACGTCCGTTACATACGCGCATCGTGAGATCAATCAGGCCATCACCAGCTTGATCGAAGTTCATTTCGCGACGCAAGATACCGGAACAATCGTAGTCGATGTGCTCACGCATTGTGCGAACCGTACGTGGGTTCGCCGTCAGCTTGATCACAGGCTCGATCGGGTTACCAACAACGTTGCCCTGCCCGGTTGGGAACAAGTGAACAACGAAACCAGCAGCCGCTTGCAAGGTCACACATTCTGCAGCTGCAGAAGATGTATCCATGAAGTAGAGACCTTTACCTTTGGACGGCTCAACAGCAGGCTCTAGCACGTCAACGTACTTTGCCTTTTTTCCGATTTTTTCCATGTTACCGAAGGCTTTCTCTTCGATAGTGGTCAATCCACCCTCGATGTTACCTTTGGTTGGTTGACTGTCTGACAAGTCGGATGTCTTAAACGGCTCAATCACCTCATCCATATAGGCTTGCCACGTTTTCAGGAACTTATCGCCAGTGGCTTTTGTTTTACCACGGGTCTGACAGACCAACTCAGCGCCGGTGATTTCTGAAGTTTCGCCGAAGCAAGTTGTCGCACCCCAGGCATCCATCTTATCGATGAAGTTACCAACAGTTGGGTTCGACGCTAGTCCAGACGTTGTATCGGACTCACCACATTTTGTGGAAACCCAAAGTTCGTCAATTGGACAAACTTCACGTTGTTTTTCTGAAGCCCAGTGAACGAATTCTTTGGCCTGACGTGATGCAGCCCAAATGACTTTGTGGTCACCATTTTGCTCAATCGCGAAACCAGCAACCGGCTTACCTGATTTAGCAATGCCATCGACGACACGCTGCGTCCAATCGGTTTCGATACCGATAACGATTACAGCTGCAACGTTAGGATTGGTGCCGGTGCCAATCAATGTACGGAAGTGCAATTCCAAATCTTCACCGAACTGCAAACGACCATAGGGGTGTGGAACCGCAAGTGTACCTTTGATGTTGTTGGCAACTGCCTCACAAGAAGCATTCGATAAATCATCAAGGGGCAAAAGCAGAACGTGGTTACGAACACCGACGCGACCGTTTTCACGACGATAGCCAGTGAACGTTGGCTTGCCGCGCTTGCGCACTGGAAGATACTGAGGTTCTGGGATGTAAAGCGGTGCATCTTCAACGAGTTTTGGCACCACGACTTTTTTTGTTCTTTTAACTTTCTTAGCAGCCATGATTACCACCTCTTCGTTTTGACGTTGTGAACATGGACGTGGCCGCCCTTAGGGATATCAGCAATCGCTTTGCCGATATCGTGGCCATATTTCATGATTGTGTCGCCCTTTTTGATATTGCCGAGCGCGATCTTATGACCGAGGGGAATATCGTTTTTGGATTTGATTTTGAGCGTGCTGTCCTTGGCCATCAGCCAACCTTCGAGATTGCGGTTCTTTGTCGCGTCTTCAACAACGACGACTCCGACTGTGTCCTCAACCTCATGGACAAGAAAATGTGGTGCTTTAGGCACTGCGTCCTCCATGGAGTGTTAAAAAATACCAGCGCACACTACCTTTCCTCTTGCTGAAGTCAAGTAATTCTTATAACTCTTATATAAGAGTTAGGAGCATGCTGTGAACGAACTATTCGGCCAGCGCAATCACACACCTTTATATGTCGAAGTCCGAGACACAGTATTGGGCCGCATCAGTTCTGGTGCGTGGAAGCCCGGTGAGATGTTACCGAGCGAATTCGCCATCGGAAAAGAACTCGGCGTCAGTCAGGGCACTGTCCGGAAGGCGCTCGACAATTTGGCTTCGCAAAATGTGGTTGTTCGCCGTCAGGGCAAAGGCACATTTGTCGCCGAGCACACCGAAGAGCGCGCTCTATTCCATTTCTTTAACATCGAGACCGATGAGAACACACGCGCCCTTCCAACAAGTAGCCGTGTATTAAGTTGCAGACGCCGCAAAGCGGATAAAGCTGATCTTGATGCCCTCCGGCTAGACCGGGACGCAAAAGTCGTCGAAATAAGGCGGGTTCGTGAAATGGCGGGGAAGCCAGCGATAACAGAGACGGTCATTGTATCTGCTGTGTTATTTGCGGACATCGATAAGCGTACAATAAATGACGTTCCCAATGAGCTGTATCAATTATATGAACAGAAATACGGCATCACGGTGCATCGCGCCCAAGAACGCGTTAGCGCCGTCGCCGCATCTGAAACAGATGCGAAGCTACTTGGGATAAAAGCCGTAACTCCACTACTCGAGATTGAGCGAATTGCAGAGACAGTCGATGGTCGCCCAGTTGAGAGACGTATCAGTCGCTGCCTGACCAAGGGACGGCACTATGTCTCTACAATTGTCTAAGCTATCCGAGGGTTAAGCAGTCTTCGCCAAGTTGTGGCGCTTCGCCCAGATCGCGGCCACACCATCTGCAGCGGGCTGGTAATGCGATGAAATGCGTTTCTCTGCTGCCTGCCATGCAGGCACATCTGCATCATAACCGATTTCATAAGCATTGAACCCGCAGCGTTGCATCATACCGTACTGATCTATCAAAACGTCCCCACTGGCACGGACTTCGCCCTTGAAACCGTAGCGATCTCTGAGCAATCGGGCCGCAGAATAAGCACGCCCATCTGTATACTTTGGGAACTCAAGAACAAAGGCATCGAACACATCTAGATCATCTGCCACTTGCGCAGGAGATTGATCATTCTTCAGTCGGATACCAATTTTTCCATCACGGGAACGAAGCGAATGGTTCTCATCAAACCAGCGCTCAAGGCTTACAATAACATCACCGCGCGCAGGCACCTCCTGCTCATCATCAAGCAGCAACCAGGTGTCTTCGACAATCTGTCCAGATTTAAGCAGCGGCACTTTTCTTCTCCCCAAACAATGCTGTTTTGAAAGGCTCTTCGCCTACGCGACGGTAAGCATCTAAGAAAATCTCTCCGTCAAGGCGAAGGCCCAGGAACACCTCCACCACTTTTTCAACGGCATCAACGATCTCAGACGCGGAAAACGCAGGTCCCACAATCTTACCGATGGAGGCATTCTCGTCTCCACTCCCGCCAAGGGTAAGTTGATAATATTCCTCACCCCGGCGATCGACACCTAGGATACCGATGTGACCCGCATGGTGGTGACCGCAGGCATTGATGCAGCCAGAGATCTTCAGCTTTAGCTCACCGATGTTGAACTGGCGATCCAAGTCAGCAAAACGGCGCTGGATACGCTGCGCAACTGGGATCGAACGGGCATTTGCTAACGCACAGTAATCAAGACCGGGGCATGCAATGATATCGCTGATCAAACCTTTATTCGGCGTGCCCAACTGGATGTCATTCAATTTTTGCCACAATGCATAAACGTCGCGTTTGCGGACATGTGCAAAGACCAAATTCTGTTCATGGGTCACCCGAATTTCACCCATGGAATACTCATCAGCCAAATCAGCGATGGCGTCCATTTGCGCCGACGTGGCGTCACCTGGCGCGCCACCAATGGGCTTGAGGGAAATGTTGGCGATGACATAACCCGGCTGTTTATGAGGTGCAATGTTGCCTTTTGCCCATTGAGCAAACAACGGATCTTCGAAGCGTTTTGTTTCAAAGCCGTGATCATGATCCAGCAGATCATCGAAAGCCGGATCCGTGAAATGCGAGCGCACGCGCGCGATTTCTTCGGCCGGCAAATCAATATGATCTTTTGCAATGGCGTCCCATTCGGTATCGATCATTTCCTTCAACTCATCGATCCCTGTCTCGTGAACCAAAATCTTGATCCGCGCTTTGTATTTGTTGTCGCGGCGACCTAGTTGGTTATAAACGCGTAAGATCGCTTCCAGGTAAGAAAGCAAGTGCTTTTGCGGCAGAAATTCGCGAACCGTGCGTCCAATCATGGGCGTGCGGCCCAAACCACCACCAACAAGGACTTCGAACCCGATTTCCCCGTCTTTGCCTGGCTTAAGGATTAAGCCAATATCGTGGAACTTGACCACCGCCCGGTCCTGAGGAGACCCAGTGACTGCAACTTTGAATTTGCGTGGTAAGTACGTGAACTCGGGATGCAGAGATGACCACTGACGTATCAGTTCAGCCCATACGCGGGAATCATCGATTTCGTCCGGGTCCGCACCCGCATATTGATCGGCTGTGACATTCCGGATGCAATTACCAGATGTCTGGATGGCGTGCATTTCGACAGAGGCCAATTCTTCCAAAATATCAGGCGTGTCTTCTAGCCTAGGCCAATTGAATTGGATGTTTTGGCGTGTCGTGAAGTGACCGTACCCACGGTCGTAGGTGCGACCAATTTCTGCCAACTTGCGCATTTGCGTCGCCGACAACAGACCGTAGGGAATCGCGACGCGCAGCATATAAGCATGCAGTTGCAAATAAAGTCCGTTCATCAAGCGAAGCGGCTTAAATTCATCCTCGGTCAACTCACCTGACAGGCGACGGCCAACCTGTTCCCGGAATTGTGTAACGCGCTCGTTCACAAATGCCGTATCAAATTCATCATATTTATACATGGATCAAATTCCGCTTATGAATATAGAGGACGCGTCCGTGCGAGAATCAAAATGATCGGGGACTAGCTTTTTTGCGAATGCAGGATGCGTCGAAGGACCAAAAGCACGAATACGCTCTCGGTATTGTGTGGGCTTGATAAAACGGCTGCTGCCTTCGGCTGCGCGAACCTCAACATCAATAAGGTATGGGTCAACCACTTCGGATGATTCTGTGACCTCCGCCTGCATATCCGCGATGTCTTCTTCGCGCTCTGCGACCCGTGCGTCATCAATATGCTGCGTCCAAGTCCCGTCATACGCCAAGAACACAACAATTCCATCTGACAATTTGTTCGCCGTCATTATCTGTGTCGTCATGGTCAGCCTCCAAGCTGTTGCCATTCAATTCACATATAAATGAGATGGTTATTATTTATTGTCAATTATTGTTATGTAAAAAAATATTAAATAACACCAATTATATGTTTTATATAATTTTTAGCC
>CBFHXC010000039.1:19251-26136 GCA_965659695.1 Rhodospirillales bacterium | reverse complement strand
TCCGTGTCATCACACCATCTCCTTGCAACTGAGTTTTTCATAACATACGTGGCTCAGTTATAGGGGGGCAGGACAGTCGCGGTGTGTTTTTCGATGACTCTATAAAACGCGGGAACCTTAGTTAGTCGTTCGTTTAATCTCGCCATTTCTGACATTTTGAAGTGGTATCCAATTTCATCAAAAATGCCGAAACGGGGCAGCAATTCTTCCCACTCTCTACTGAACTCCTCCCATGCTTCAGTAGTAGACACATATCCACCCAAGACGAACAATCCGCCGCCTTCGTAACTTTCATCAATGTCAGCCTGTAGCACCATTTAGGCGTGGTTCCGCGACCGTTGGAGTAGTAATTCCTGCCACCTGTTCCCATACGCGATCAGTAGCCGGAGAGACGCCTCATATATGGCTTGGAATATCGACTGTATCCTAACCCCTTCCCCAAGGGTACGTGAAGTACAATATCGACTTTTTTTTAAAGCTAGGCGCAACCTAAACATAAAAAAAGCGCCAAGCCCGAAGGCTTGGCGCTCATTTAACACGAACAAGAAGTGCGTATTAGCGAGTAAAAGTAACGGTCACGCGACGGTTACGTGCTTCTTTTGCACCGTCATCGGTGTTTACTGCAGGTGCAGTCTCACCAGATGCCGAGCGTTTAACCATGCTACGTGCAATACCCTCAATCATCAGCTGGTTGCCGACGGTCGCAGCGCGCGCACGTGATAGGCCTTCGTTGTACTCAGAAGCACCAGCAGTATCGGTATGACCCGTTACGATGACGCCTTTAGCTCCAGCAGCCATGCCTTCTTTGGCAGCTTTTGCGATAACGGCTTCGCCAGATGCTGTTAGATCAAAGCTATCGAAGTCGAAGTACACGATGTATGGCCCAGGCAGTGCCATTTCTTTCTTCATCGGTGCTGCCACTGTTGGAGCAGGGCGTTTTGCTTCGGCTGCATTGAATGCTTCGTCGAATGCAGAACGGCACGCGTTGATGTGCTTGATCTGGTCACCCTCTTCTTGTTCTTGCATCCAGCAATCGAACATCGCTTGCGCGCGAGCTGACTCTGCAGGTGCGAAATCTTTACCGCCGGAAAGCAACAAACCGCGAAGTGCTTGGCGGGCTGCTTCGAGTTCCCACTGCGCATCGCCAGTAATTTTGCGTTCCTTCAACGGTTGGGGCTGAACATCGCCACCTTTCGCGGCCATCTGCGCCTTGTTGTTGAAGTACATTGCATCTTCGATGTCGTACTCATTGTTTTCCGCTTCGGCGAGCATGACATATTCGGACTGCAGCGCTTTGTTAAATGGCGTGCTGGTGTTGGACATGTTCTTTGTGGCCATGGTATCCGGACCTGCTGCACAAGCAGCAAGGAATGGCAGCATGACGCCAGCGATTGCGATTTTATAGAATTTCATATTTGGTCCCCAATTTTCTGTTGTGATCTCATCATGATGAAGTTCGGCTGTAAATCAGCCACTGACTGCGTTCCGAGCAGCAACGCTGATCGTAGCAAGTATTGCTGGTGTTAACCCACTTCGGCTAAGCGAACATGCGTAGAAAGTACCTCCCTTAGATATCCTACTAGCGGTTGGGTCATTGTGACCGTCCACTAAGACGTGTTCCCTTGCATATTGCCCGTCTTGCCCCCTATGAATCAAGGGTGACGACGTTGCAGTATGTTACAGCATTCGATAATCATTGGCGCAACAAACCATGCGGCACCTTTAACTTTTTGGACCCTTTATGTTGAAACTCGCTGTTTTCGATTGCGACGGCACATTAGTCGATAGTCAACACGCCATAAATGCGTGTATGGCGGATGCTTTTACATCGCTCGGCTACCCTGAACCTGATATCGCAGATGTGCGGCGTGTCGTCGGCTTGCCACTGGTTCAAGCAATTGAAATTATTGCTAAAAGCCCAGATGCACCAGCACAAGAAATGGCGGCTGCATATTCCAAATCTTGGATAGATATGCGTTCAAAGGGCAATTTGGCGGAACCAGTGTTCGATGGCATCGTTAATGTATTGGACTCCTTGTCGGCCAATGATTGGTTTTTGGGTGTGGCGACGGGGAAATCCATGCGCGGTTTAAAAGCGACATTAGAGCACCATCAATTAGAATCATATTTTCAGACCCTGCAAACGGCAGATAAGGCAAAAGGCAAGCCCGACCCGCAGATGTTGGAATTTGCAATGGCTGAAACTGGCGCTGAACCAAGTGAAACCGTGATGATTGGAGATACGACCTACGATATCGAGATGGCCAACGCCATTGATGTCAAAACAATCGGTGTTTCTTGGGGGTATCATGCACCAGAGGACTTGAAGAGCGCGGGCGCATCGTTCATCGTTCACTCAACTGGGGAGCTAGGGACGCTTTTAAATTCGAAAGAAGGGATCTTCTCATAAGCAAGTGGGTAAAGATATTTGGCGGCTTGTCGGTTTTATTGGTGGCGGTGGTTGTGGCCGGTGTCGCAATCCTCAGCACGCTGGATTTTAATCAATACAAGGGCCTAATTGCCGAGCAAGCGAAGAAAGCCACAGGCCGAGACCTCGTGATTTCTGGCGACTTGAACCTGGAGATATCCCTGAACCCTGCGATCGCGGTAGATGGAGTCAGCTTCGCCAATGCAGCGTGGGGATCACAGCCAGAAATGGTAAAAGTCGATCGCTTTGCTGCTGAAGTCTCTTTGATCCCATTATTGAGTGGCCAAGTTGTCGTCAATCGCCTGCTTGTTG
Organism: Rhodospirillales bacterium; assembly: GCA_965659695.1. GTDB lineage: Bacteria > Pseudomonadota > Alphaproteobacteria > Rhodospirillales > Casp-alpha2 > UBA4479. The sequence goes on along the minus strand of CBFHXC010000039.1, from coordinate 23,396 downwards.
AAGGTGTCGATCTGCTCGTAGAAATAAATAAAGATGGTATGGGGAACTGGGAATTTGGCGGGGCCAAACCTGCTGATGCTGCTCCCGCCGAGAGCGGCTCGAGTGATGTTGCGCTGCCGTCCGTTGATCAAGTCGTCATGCGGGATATACGTGTTACCTACAAAGATGGCGTGAATGGAGAAGAGTATCGCGTTGCGCTCGACGAATTGACAGCCGCAGCGGGTACGGTTGATACGCCGGTGGAAATTGCACTGAAAGGCAGCCTAAATGAAAAACCGTTCAGTGTGGGTGGAACACTGGGGTCGGTGGCTCAAATGGCCAGCTCTGGTGAGATTTATCCAATTGATATCAAGGCACAAGCCCTTGGTGTTGATACTGCGTATAAAGGGAGTTTGGGCACACCAGCTGGTAATATTTCTGTCAATGGTGATGTCACTCTTTCTATTCTATCAATCGCTGCGACGTTGGCAGATGTTGCGGATTTGGTGCCTGGGTTTACGGCCCCTGCGTTGGGGGCCGACGTGTTGCAGCTCAACTCTAAATTGGTTTTTGACGGCAAAGTCGGTAAACTTAACGGATTGGGCCTAAGCCTGGGTAAGACGGATCTCGCGGGAAGTATCGAAGCCAATATCGGCGGCGCGATCCCCACATTGAACGCTACCCTGACATCTAATTTGATTGATGTCGATGAGTTGTTCCCGCCTCAAGAAGAGAGTGCTGCCCCCGCGGAACCTGCCCCAACACCGTCTGACGGTCGCGTATTCCCAAACGATCCATTGCCGCTTGATGGGCTGAAGGCTGCGAATGTCGATCTGACCTTTAACGGCAAGAAAGTCATCGTCCAACGTAACGAAATTGATGATATCGCGGTAAAAATGACTCTAAAGGTTGGCAATCTTAACGTTGATCCGCTGGCTGCCAACGTGGTGGGTACCAAAATTAGTGGCCGTGTTGCTTTGGATGGATCGAAGGCGACGCCGACATTGGTGACTAAGTTGAGTGCCGCTGGCCTGAATTACGGGGACTTGTTGAAACAACGCGGTCTGACCGATATCGCAGAGGGTGAGCTGGATGCTGATATTGATATATCGGGGGCCGGTGGGTCCGTTCGTGCGCTGATGGCCGGCCTGAACGGCGAAGTTGTCGTCAAAACAGAGAATGGCAAGATTAACAGCAACGCATTGAACATCGTCTCGTCTGACGTGATGTCGGTGCTTCCTGGCTTTAATTCTAAGGATGACAAGACTCTGAAATGCGGCGTGGTGAACTTGAAAATCAACCAGGGCATAGCCGGCGTGCATTCGATGGTTTTTGAAACCGGCGGATTATCTGCAATTGGGATCGGTAATATCGATTTGCGTGATGAAAAATTGGCTTTGGTGATTGATCCACGGGCCAAAAACGCCAGTTTGGCGAAAGCGGCGTTGAAGGCGCTGCTGACGGCATCTCAAAGGGTCTGAAATCTCTGTTTGGGAACTGAGTAAGGCTGCTTTGGCCGGGAACGCGGCCAGCACTGTCGCAAAAGGGGCAGCCGCCATAGCGACGGGAGGATTGTCATTGTTGGCAGAGAGCGTATTGACGCGTGCTGCTGATGCCGTAGATAAGACCGACTATTGCACACCAGCACTGGCGGGCAAAAAGGTCGTGCCTGGGGAATTATCTGACGCAAGCAGCGGATCGAATGCCAGCTCTTCTGGTGGTTCTGCTCAGCCAAGCGAACAGAAAAGCGGCGTTGAAGGCGCTGCTGACGGCATCTCAAAAGGGTCTGAAATCTCTGTTTGGGAACTGACTTAGTGAACGTGGCATCGAAACCAAGGGATGATCGCAAGGTAAAACTGATAAAGCGCTTCTATACGGACGTGACCGTAGAAGGGGCTGATCATGATCTTTATGCAGTCCACCTTGATGGGCGGCCTGTTAAAACCCCTGGAAAATCGGATTTGCGTCTAAAAACCCTTGGTTTAGCAGAAGCCGTGGCGGCAGAATGGCGGGCACAAGAAGAGAAGATCGATCCAAATACCATGCCGCTCACGCAGGTTGCCTGCACAGCCATCGACCGGGTCGCGGAAAATAGAGAAGAAATCCAAGGATTGATCGCCAAGTACGCGGAAACAGACCTTGTTTGTTATCGCGCCGCAGCTCCCAGCGATTTGGTCGACATGCAATCGGTGCATTGGCAGCCCCTATTGGATTGGCTCTCCAATGATCTCGGGATTGAGTTGATTTCTACTCAGGGAATATTGCCTCAGCCGCAAGACTCCACCGCATTGGCACAAGTATTGAGGCTTGTGGAAGGTTTTGATGACCATGAATTGAGCTCTGTTTCCGTCGTTACACAAGCGACAGGGTCAGTCATCATCGCGTTGGCACTGGCGTATGGTGAAATTGATGGCGAGACTGCTGTTCAGGCATCACATGTGGACGAGACCCATCAGAGCCAATTGTGGGGCCTGGATCATGAGGCCGAACTGGGCCTGAAAAGTTTGACCGCCGATATTTTGGCAGCAGAGACCTACCTAAGCTTGCACCGCGCCTAGATATCTGGAAAATCGGGCGCAATTGGGCCGTCTATTGGGGAAAAAAGATGCAAGACATTATTCAGGAGCTTGAAGAGCGTCGGAAACGTGCACGTCTGGGCGGAGGGCAAAAGCGAATAGACGCGCAGCATGGCCGTGGCAAACTGACAGCACGAGAGCGTATCGATGTCTTTTTGGACGAAGGATCGTTCGAAGAATGGGATATGTTTGTCGAACACCGCTGCACCGATTTTGGCATGCAAGAAACATCTACCCCAGGTGATGGCGTTGTTACTGGCTATGGCACCGTTAATGGTCGCTTGGTCTTTGTATTTACCCAAGATTTCACCGTATTCGGAGGGTCATTGTCCGAAAGTCACGCCAACAAGATTTGCAAGGTTATGGACCAAGCCATGAAGGTCGGCGCCCCCGTGATCGGTTTGAACGATTCAGGCGGGGCCCGCATCCAAGAGGGGGTCGATAGTCTGGCGGGCTATGCAGAAGTTTTTCAACGCAACGTTTTGGCGTCGGGTGTTGTGCCGCAGGTCTCGATGATTATGGGCCCCTGCGCAGGTGGGGCGGTGTATTCGCCTTCGATGACAGATTTTATCTTCATGGTCGAAGATACCAGTTACATGTTCGTAACAGGACCTGACGTCGTGAAAACGGTGACCCATGAGGAAGTCACTGCAGAGGAATTGGGAGGGGCTACAACACACACGACAAAATCTGGTGTGGCCGATCGTGCGTTCTTAAACGATATGGAAGCGTTGTTATTCCTCCGCCGATTTATAGATTTCTTGCCTGCCAATAACCGTGAAGACCCACCATATCGTCCGACCCCTGATCCACACGACAGGGTCGAAATGTCATTGGACACCTTGGTGCCGACCAACCCGAACAAGCCCTACGATATGAAGGAATTGATTACCAAAGTAATAGACGAGGGCGATTTCTTTGAACTTCAACCCAATTATGCCGCCAACATTATTATCGGTTTTGCACGGATGGAAGGCTCCACCGTGGGCATCGTGGCAAACCAACCGATGGTTCTAGCCGGGTGCCTGGATATCGATTCATCCATTAAGGCAGCGCGATTTGTGCGGTTCTGTGATTGTTTCAATATACCACTGGTAACCTTGGTAGATGTCCCAGGCTTTATGCCAGGAACAAGCCAGGAATATGGGGGCATCATTAAGCATGGTGCGAAACTTTTGTACGCCTATGCCGAAGCAACCGTGCCAAAAGTCACCGTAATTACTCGAAAAGCATATGGTGGTGCCTATGACGTAATGAGCTCTAAGCATTTGCGTGGCGACGTGAACTTTGCTTGGCCATCTGCAGAGATTGCAGTGATGGGCTCAAAGGGTGCGGTTGAGATCATTTTTCGGGCAGATATTGGCGACGAGCAGAAAATCGCTGCCAGAACAGAAGAGTACAGCAAGCGCTTCGCGAATCCCTTTATCGCGGGATCACGGGGCTTTATCGACGATGTCATCATGCCGCATTCCACCCGCAAACGGTTGTGCAAGTCGCTTCGCATGTTGAAAGACAAGCAACTAGAGAATCCTTGGAAGAAGCATGACAATATCCCGCTCTAATGGCGGGGTGATGCCTAAAACCTTGTTT
>CBFHXC010000039.1:0-19241 GCA_965659695.1 Rhodospirillales bacterium | reverse complement strand
CCATCAGCACGGCTTCGCCGCCCTGGCGAATGAGCGGGTGGGGCACGACGGCGCGTCGCAAGCGGTCTTTGAATCCCTCACGCTTATACAAACGATACGCTCCTTCGTTCTCGGCAAAACAAATTAGCGAGATTTTCTTGAGGCTCTCGGCACGTGCGCGCCGATAGGCAAAATCAAGCAACCGCGTGCCTGCACCCAAGCCCCGAAACTTGTTGAACATCGCCAGGCCGGAAATATATAGGCTGTTGGGTTCTTCTAGTTCCATATACGGCTTTAATATGGGGTCGAAGTCATCATCGGGGACATGACCAACATCGCTGCCCATAGCATACGCATGAAGCATCCCGACGGGCTCGTCGTCAATTTCAGCGATATCACAGTTTTGATAGGAAAAATCGACTCCCTCGCGTTCATAACGCTTGGCACCGATATCGACCAATTCCATTCCCTTAAATTCAGGGTCATCAAGTGTGCTCCAGACATAGTCGGCGACACCTTCTGATGATATTTGGAATAGTTGTGCGATCACAGGCGCGTCTGCCCGTGTCGCAGGCCTAAATGTTATGTCGTTTGCAGCCATTCTTATATCTCCCCCGAGCGACAGGCATCACATTAATTGCTTTTGCATTTTGCGGATTGATGCCGCCGAATGCCCGTCAATTTTATTATCATTAAGCGAAGTTTACGGCAAAAAGATGGCGACTGCCAATCTTCTGCGTTGTCTATTTTGGGTCCTGACTGGGCACAGTAACGCCCGTTTGTGAAGCGATCCGACCGGTAATGCTCGGGGCGGCGATGGCATGCAAAGTCAAAAACAGTTTCTTTGCCAAACCGCGTGGCATCGAGGTCAATTGTTGCGATCACCAGTTCATCTTCCTCGGTTTTGGCCATCGCGAGTATTTCGCCGTTGGGATCGACGATGCAGCTTTCACCTTAAAGGTGATGCCCATCTTCGTTGCCCGCTTTGGCAGTGGCCACAATAAACGTGGAATTTTGATATGCCACCGATTGCAGACACAAACGATTGAGAAATTTTCTCATGTCGCTAGTTTCAGACGGCATTTGAGAATTCGAAGATGGCGTATTATATCCTAACATAACAAATTTTACGCTCTGAAGCCCCATCTCACGGAATCTTTCCGGCCAACGGCGAGGGGGATGGGACGAGACATCGAAACTATGCCGCGATATCGAAGACAGCTCGGTTACGACCCTCGGCTTTTGCGGTGTAAAGGGCGCGGTCCGCACGATCCAGCAGTTCCTCAATCCGAACATCTTTACCGGTCGCGCATGCGATGCCGATGCTGACCGTGTACGAGATTTCTACATCATCAATGATCACGGTGCTTTGTTCGATTGAACTCCGAATGCGCTCGGCAATCACTTTGGCCATTTTCTCTTCGGCACCTGGCAGCATCACCGCGAATTCTTCGCCGCCATAACGACCGACAACGTCAGTCTTTCGGAAGATTTTGCGGCAGTTCGCTGCCAAATCTCTGAGCACGTCATCTCCTGCAGCGTGACCATAGGTGTCGTTGATTTTTTTGAAATAATCCGCGTCCAACATCATGACACTGACCACATGGCCTTCGCGCTTGGCGGGCTCTTCTTCGTGGGCTGCAATGGTGAAGAATTCTCGTCGATTGATTAACCCGGTCAACTCATCCCTCGTAGCCATATCAATCAGTCGTTTTTCAAAAGCTTTGCGCTCTGTGATATCGGTATAAAGCGTGATCACGCCACCGCCAGGGATGGGATTGGCACGGACGCTCAAAATACGGCCATCGCCGATTTCACGTTCAAAGAACTGTGGCTTACCGCTTCGAGACACATCCAATTGCTGCATTAATAGCGCGCCTGGGTTGGAACTGGTGTCACCTTCTTTCGCATGCAACAGGTCTTTCAAAGAAATACCGACGCCTATATCTTCGATTTCAATGCCTAAATATTCAGCCGCTTGAGAGTTGAACAAAACCAATTTGTCTTCAGCATCAATGATCGTCATGCCCTCTGACAACCGATCAAGACTTTCGGTGATGAGGTCCCAATTTTCCCGCCCGACTTTATCTGGAACTGCCTCAGCCATCTTCGGAAGATTCCTCAATTAAACTCATGCACAAAGAATTTTTGCAGATTTTGCCACTTCTAATAGTTAAGGGAAAGCCACACATAGGCTAAAGAAACAATTAGTAACATTATAAGTGTGCTAGCTGAAAGATAGCTGACCAAGCGTGTGATGTTGCCCAGAAATAAATGGCTTTTGAGGTTATATTGCATGTGCGAAAAAAATACCTCGAAACACTGGTAAAGAGAGCCTAAAACTACTCTGTGGGAGCTATCGCGGGGAGAGGGAAATGTTCAAGAAAATTCTGATCGCTAACCGTGGCGAAATCGCGTGCCGAGTCATCAAGACGGCCAAGCGCATGGGGATTGCAACGGTGGCTGTTTATTCGGACGCTGACCATGACGCATTACACGTGGAGATGGCAGATGAAGCCGTTCGTATTGGCCCTGCCCCCACGGCCGAGAGTTATCTGGTTGTCGACAACATTCTAAAAGCGATTAAGGAAACCGGCGCAGAAGCTGTGCATCCTGGATACGGTTTCTTGTCCGAGAACACGGGATTTGCCAAGGCTCTGGAAGATGCAGGGGTTGCGTTCATTGGCCCAGGTCCGCGTGCGATTACCGCGATGGGTGATAAGATCGAATCAAAGAAACTGGCCGCAGAGGCTGGTGTTTCAACAGTTCCAGGATACCCCGACGCGATTGCTGACGTCGATGAAGCGGTCAAAATCGCCGATGCCATTGGCTATCCTGTGATGCTTAAAGCATCCGCGGGTGGCGGTGGTAAGGGCATGCGGATTGCCTGGAATTCCGAGGAGGCACGCGATGGCTTTGTACGCGCCACCAACGAAGCCAAATCGTCGTTCGGTGATGATCGTGTGTTTATCGAGAAATTCATCGAAGACCCGCGCCACATCGAAATCCAGATTATTGCCGACAAACATGGCACGACATTGTATCTGGGCGAACGCGAATGCTCCATCCAGCGGCGCCATCAAAAAGTGATCGAAGAAGCACCATCGCCGTTCTTGGACGAAGCGACACGAAAATCCATGGGTGATCAGGCCGTCGCTTTGGCGGCAGCGGTGGATTACCACTCTGCCGGGACCGTCGAATTCATCGTCGATAAGAATAAAAACTTCTTTTTCCTGGAAATGAATACCCGCTTACAGGTCGAACATCCGGTGACGGAATACATCACTGGATTGGACTTGGTCGAACTGATGATCCGCGTTGCGCATGGCGAGAAACTGGGAATGACGCAATCCGATGTCACGCTGACTGGCTGGGCGATGGAAAGTCGGGTCTATGCCGAAGACCCGTTCCGGAATTTCTTACCATCCATTGGTCGACTGGTGCGCTACGAGCCGCCTGCAGAAACCGACACTGTCCGCGTCGACACAGGCGTGTTCGAAGGTGGCGAAATTTCAATGTATTACGACCCGATGATCGCCAAGTTGATCACATACGGACCGGACCGCGCGACCGCGACAGAAAATATGCAGCGCGCGCTGGATGATTTCCTGATTGAAGGTGTGCGCCACAACATCCCTTTTGTGAACGCGTTGATGAGCCTGGAGCGGTTCCGCGAAGGGCGAATGACGACCAATCTGATCGCAGAAGAATACCCCGATGGTTTTAATCCGGGTGATATCCCGCCCAAAGACCCACAGGTTTTCGCTGCGGTGGCCGGGGTGATGCATCTGCTCTATCAACAGCGCTCCGCGTTAATCACGGGTCAGCAAGCTGGGCATAATCACGATGTGCGATCGGACTGGGTCGTGGTTTTTGGCGAAAATCAGTACGCGACCGATGTGTTCATTGCTGACGATGGAAGCTATAAAATCGAACTTAACGACCGCACTATTAACATCTCGACGGATTGGGAATTGGCCGATCGGCACTTTCGGGCCGATGTTGATGGCAGCAAGTTGAGCTTTCAGGTTGAACGTACCAGCATGACTTACCGGATCTCGCAGGGCGGTGTTGAAGTTGATGCGTTTGTTCTGTCGCCGCATGTCGCGGAACTGAATGCGTTGATGCCGACCAAGGAGCCGCCTGATACATCCAAGTTGCTGCTGTCACCGATGCCAGGACTTTTAGTTTCGGTCGCGGTCGAAGCTGGCCAAGAAATTAAGGCCGGCGAGGAGCTATGTGTTCTCGAAGCCATGAAGATGGAAAATGTCCTTCGCGCCGAGAAGGATCTGGTGGTAGAGAGCATCGATGCTGAACCTGGTGCCAGCCTGACCGTTGATCAGGTCATTATGACGTTTGAGTGATCGCGGATTGGACCAAACTTGCGTCCACATCATCATATCGGGCCGTGTCCAAGGTGTTTGGTTTCGCGGTTGGACAGCCAAACAAGCCGAGGCACTGCAAATTCGAGGCTGGGTTCGTAATCGTACTGATGGCACGGTCGAAGCGGTCTTTGCTGGAGCTCAACATCACATTGATGAGATGATCAGGCGTTGCCAGAGCGGGCCGCCGCTGGCGCGCGTCTCTCATATCGATGTTGAGCCTGTGGATGATGAAGGTTTTGTCGGTTTTGAAAAACGACCTACGGTTTAGGCGATATAGGGGAGGAGATATTCATGGGATCCTACGCAGATATTTATTTCGATGATTTTACCGAGGGCCGTGTGTTCGAGAGCGGTGGCATGACATTATCTGAATCTCAGATTCTGGATTTTGCCTTGGCCTGGGATCCGCAACCCTTTCACATTGATATCCCGGCAGCGGAAGCGGGACCCTTTGGTGGCTTGATTTCCAGTGGGTTCCACACGCTTTCGGCTGCGTTCAGGTTGATGCACGCCACGGGATATTTGGATGCAGCATCCATGGGCTCGCCCGGGATGGACGAATTACGTTGGTTGATGCCTGTGAGGCCCGGTGACACTTTGCGCGTCATAGGTGAAGTTCAGGAACAACGGCCATCGAAATCGAAACCGGGGCAGGGGATGGCACGGGTGTTGTATACGGTTCTCAATCAGAGCGACGATGCTGTGATGACATTCATCGGCATTCATATTCTACGAAAACGTCCTTAAACCTCAGTCTTCTTCAGCGGCCAACTCGATCCGATTTCGGCCCATTTCTTTGGCCCGGTAAAGTGCGGCATCAGCCCGCTCAATGGTTTTTTCGATGGTCTCATCTTTGTTTATTTCTGCCGCACCAAATGATGCTGTTTGCGTGATCTCGGTGCCGTCTTCCAATGCGATAGGTAGGTCCGCAAGGTTGGCGCGGAGACGCTCCAAAACCATCAATGTGGACTCCGTCTCTGCGTCATCCAACAGAAACAAAAACTCCTCACCCCCATAGCGGAACAACTGGTCATAAGATCGGATACCATCCAGCATGCGCTGTGCCGCGACGGTCAGCACATGGTCGCCGGCATGGTGACCATAGGTATCATTGACCTTTTTAAAATGATCCAGATCGACGAGGGCGATGGTGGCGCGGGCACTTGTTCTTTCCATCCGATCATGTCGTCGTTCTAATGCGCGGTGCATGGCATGACGATTTTGAATGCCGGTCAGTGTATCAAGATCAGATGATGCCGCGGCAAAGGCGCGTTCCAATCGGCGCGCCTGTGTGATGAACGCCTGCACGTTTTTCATCAGCGCACGGTAATTGTCATCTGTTGTATGTGTGCCACTTTCGGAGAGTTGTGTCGCCTGTTCTTCGATGGCGATGCTCAGTTCATAAATCGTTCGCACCGTCGCTTGGTTGATGACAACATCATCGTCGTGGGCTTTGAACCAATCTTGAAATGATTTGAGGTGCAGCAGACTTTGCTGTTGCGCACCCAGTTCCATCAGGCGGTTGCCCGTCACGATGGGGGCGTGCCAATCGGTGATCCATGCGATCAGGCCATCAACGGCGTGATCCAGGGCGCTAACGATGCTCGTGTCATTATCGTTGTCTTTGGGTGGTTGGCTATCGTTCGCCATGTTCAGGCCTTGGGCTAAACACATCGCTAAAACGCGCGCGAAGGGCATTGTCGACATCAAATGTGGTGGGCGATAGCCCCAAGTCCCATAACGATGTCACGCCGTGCTCATCAATGCCGCAGGGTACAATGCCGGAAAAATGCTCCAAATCCGGATCAATATTAATGGCAATGCCGTGAAAGGTGACCCATCGACGAATACGCACACCGATGGCGGCAATCTTGTCTTCACGGGCGATGGGATTAGAGGCCGCGCCGCGCTGCACCCAGATGCCGACCCGGCCATCGCGGCGCTCACCGATGACATTAAAATCAGCCAGGGTGCGAATGACCCATTCTTCGAGATTACAGACGTATTTACGAACGTCGCCGCCGTGTTTTTTTAAATCCAGCATCACATAGGCCACACGTTGGCCTGGCCCATGATAGGTATAACGCCCACCACGTCCGGTCTCGTACACCGGAAAACGGTCGTGATCCAACAACTCATCATCGGCAGCACTGGTGCCCGCGGTGTATAGGGGGGGATGTTCCAATAACCAGACCATTTCGGGGGCCGTGCCATTGCGGATGTCTGCCACCCGCTGTTCCATCACTGCCAGCGCATCCGGATAGGCGACCGGATCATCGCTGATCCGCCATTCGATCTGGTCCAAATCGTTCGCTAGTTGGGTTTCCATCTCTAAGTTATGGGGGACGATCCGCGCCCTCGCAAGTTCCATTGAATGTGGTTCATTGGCATGAGGTGAGGAGGGAGATTTAACAGGCTTTAGAACCTTAAAAACACCGCCTGTTTGCGGCGAATACGATCCTTGACCGGTCTGCAATGACCTGTTACTTCCACGCGCAGTGCGGCCGTGGCGGAACTGGTAGACGCGCAGCGTTGAGGTCGCTGTCCTGGCAACGGGGTGGAAGTTCGAGTCTTCTCGGCCGCACCATTTTCCTCAAAATTTCAGATATCACTCATTGTCTTCGCCGAAGAACAGTAGACATCCGTCTGGGTCTTTGACGTGGAATTCGCGCATGCCATAGGGCTGGTCGAACGGAGCACGAACTCGGCCTTCGGGTAATTCGTCAAGTTTCGGTTTTAACGCCGCATACAACGCGTCGACGTGTTTCACCCAGAGGTAAATGGAAATATTCTCCGCCGTCGCACGGAGTGCTTCTGTATCGTCAGTCTGTACCAAGTGCACAGCAGCTTCACCGTGCACGAGGATCGCAAAAGTCCCGTCATCTGAAACCATACGGTCTTCAAAGCCGAGGACACCGGTATAAAACGCAACGGTAGCCCGTACGCTTTTGACCGGCACAATCGTGACCGCGTCTTCGATTATCGGTGTCTGATCCATAAAAACCATGCTACGACGCCCTGATTTTCCGTCAAGATGGATGCCGGAATACGATTGTAAGACTCTTTTATCAGTACACATTCTTAATATTCCTATGTCATAACAGGGCTCACATCGCGCCAACTTTACTGAGCGACGAGGGCAGGCATCATGACAGATAACGAACTCGAGAAAAAAGCACACTCGTTCGGCATCGATGAAATCGTCGATCCCGACGCCGACATTGGCATCGAAACCTTGGTGGCCGATGCGATGGCCGACAACGATCCCGAATCTGTTATGCGTCTCGTCGATGATCTGCATTACGCCGATGTGGCCGATTTGCTTGAGCGATTAAGCCGCGAAGAACGCGGGCAGTTTATCGACGTAGTACGCGATCAATTCGACCCAGAAGTTCTGGCAGAACTTGACGAGACCGTCCGTGATGAGGTCGTGGCCCACTTGGGTGTGCGCGAAGTCGCGTCCGCACTTTCAGAACTGGATAGCGATGACGCGGTCGAAGTCTTGGAGGAAATGAATGAAGAGCAGCAGCGCGCTGTTCTTGACCATGTTCCCGATAAAGAACGGACTCTGATCGAAGAATCCCTCAGCTATCCCGAGGATAGTGCCGGGCGCTTGATGCAGCGCGAGATTGTGACGGTGCCGAGCCACTGGAACGTCGGGCAATGCATCGACTTTGTTCGGCGTTTGGCCGAGGAAGACGAGGGCAAGTTACCGAGTGTGTTTTACGACATCTTTGCGATTGATGCCCGCCATCACCCGATGGGGTCCATTCCGCTCAGCAAGCTGATGAGCACACGCCGCCAAGTCCCAGTGACCGAGGTCATGGACGAGGACATGCAGGAAATTCACGTCAACACCGACCAAGAAGACGTGGCGTTTATGTTCCGCCAGCGTGACTTGGTGTCGGCGCCTGTTGTGGATAGTGGTGGTCGTCTTGTCGGGGCCATCACGATTGATGATGTGGTCGACGTGATCCACGAAGAGCATGAAGAAGACATCATGCGCATGGGTGGTGTGACCGAGGATGATTTATACGATGCCGCCGTCGCGACGACGCGGGCACGATTTAGCTGGCTCAGTGTGAACTTGCTGACGGCGATCTTGGCCTCTGTGGTTATCGGATTATTCGATGCGACAATTGAACAGATCGTGGCCCTGGCCGTGTTGATGCCGATTGTGGCGTCGATGGGGGGTAACGCCGGGACCCAAACGTTGACCGTGACCGTGCGCGCACTGGCAACCAAGGAACTGACGCGCGCCAATGCTTATCGTATCGTCACCAAAGAAGTCATCGTCGGGATGTTCAACGGGGTGATCTTTGCCGTGCTGACCGGGGCCGTGGCCTGGGTCTGGTTCCAAAGCCCTGAATTGGGCGGTGTGATCGCTGTCGCCATGGTCATCAATATGATCGTTGCCGGATTTTCCGGTGCCGTTATTCCGATTGCGCTGGATAAATTTGGGGCTGATCCGGCGATTGCGTCCAGTGTGTTCTTAACAACGATGACAGACGTGGTGGGGTTCTTTGCGTTCCTGAGCTTGGCGGCGTTGGTGCTGCTCTGATTCCTTGATCATTCTCGGGTGCAGCCACCAGCCTCTGCAATAAGTTGGCTATACCTTTGCGCGTCAACGTTACCGCCCGTGATCACGACTACGATATTTTTTCCTTTGGGGTCGATCTCGCCAGATAAGACCGCAGCGAGGCCAACAGCGGCGCCAGGTTCCACGACGATCTTGTAATGATGATAGGCGAACAACATCGCATCTTTCACCGCCTGATCAGAGACGCTGAGTGCACCGGCCAATAGGGACTTGTTGATTTCGAATGTCTGGGCATTCGGTGTTGGCGTCATAATCGCATCGCATATCGTGCGTCGTCCCGTCGGGTTTTGCACTCGATGCCCGGCTTCCAGTGATCTTTTGGTATCGTCGAATGCATCGGGCTCCACAGCGTAGACAGCCGTCCTTGGCGATAACGCATTCATCACAAATGCGGTCCCTGCGGTCAGCCCGCCGCCGCCGCACGGAATAAGAACCGCATCACATGACGCATTCACTTGCGCTGCTTGATCAAGGATCTCCAATGCTGTGGTTGCTGCACCGGCATGCACTCGGGTATCGCCACTGGGGGGAACCGGAAGGCGACCTGTCTCGGCGCGAAGCCGAGTAACAACGTCATCATAACTTTCGCTATCACGATCATAGGTGACAACCTGGGCGCCCAGCGCTTCTGTGCTGGCAATCTTAGCAGGGGGGGCATCCGCTGGCATGACAATCAGCGCAGAGGTACCGAAAACCGTTGCCGCCATTGCGACGCCTTGGGCGTGGTTGCCGGATGAATACGTGATCACTCCACGCTTTCGCTCGTCTGCCGACATCTGGCGGATACGATTATAAGCCCCGCGTATCTTGAAGGCCCCGGTGCGTTGCATGTTTTCCGTCTTGATCAGTAGACGTCCGCCAAGCTGCGCATTCACATCCTGATTTTCCGGCAAGGGCGTTTTGGTGACGACATCTTTTATCGCTTCGGCAGCATCGTGTACGGCCCCCAAATCAATCGGTGTCGTGTCGAGTTCAGGGTCATGCTCGGTCATTGGTTTGCGCTCTGTTCAGCACTTTCAATGACCTTTGGATTGGAGAGCTTGAGCAACCATACCATGGTTACAGTCGCAATGATCGCACCGACGAATTGCGTAACGATGAACCCCGGTGCATCGATGGGCCGAATGCCGGAAAATGTGTCGGTGAGCGCGCGTGCGATGGTCACCGCCGGATTGGCAAAGCTGGTCGATGCCGTGAACCAGTATGCCGCGGTGATATAGAGACCCACCATCCACGCGACACTGTCAGCCTTCCAACGCAAGGCTGCAAAGATTGTTGCCACCAAACCAAACGTCGCGACAACTTCGGCTAGCCATTGCGAGGGGCCAGTTCTGATCTTCATCGAATATTGCAGGACGGTTTCTTCGAACATGGCATGAGCAAGCCAGGTGCCAAAGATGGCCCCGGCAATCTGAAACACCAGATATAAAGCTGCGATCCAGAGTGTGATTTCTTTGCGGATCAGAAACGCCGCGGTGACGGCTGGGTTAAAATGTGCACCTGAAACAGGGCCAAGGGCGGTGATGAGAACAACCAGGATCGCGCCCGTTGGAATGGTGTTGCCGAGCAACGCAATTGCTGTATTCCCATCAGCCAAATTCTCGGCCATGATCCCTGATCCGACGACTGTCGCGAGCAACATCGCGGTTCCACCGAATTCGGCGACCAATCTGCGTGGCATATCCATATTAGGCGACCTCGGATGTAGGATGCTGAGGGGTCAGCTTGTAATCAGATACAGCGCCGAGGAACTGGATCAACGGTTCGACCGTCTCGGTATTCAGTGAATAACAAACCGTTGGCGGATCTATCTCGCCCGAGATTATTCCGGCAGCTTTGAGAATCCGCAAATGTTCGGAGGTTGTTGATTGCGCCAAACCGATTTTGTCGACGATATCACAACCGATGCAAGTCTGGCGTTCCAAAATTAGCTTTACGATGCCAATTCGTGCTGGATGTCCCAATGCCTTGGCGATGCGTGCCAACTCATCATTGTCTGTTTCTCTAGCTTTCATGTGCTTCCTCAAGTGGCTTCTTATATCATATCGTAATTCGACGATATACGATATGAGGGCATTGGCAAGTGATGAGTTCGTTAATGTCATCGGGCTTGTCATTAATAAAATCGCGCACTTTTCAAACCAAAATCGGCGGAGTTTCTTTACGTTGACGTAAAGTGGAATTAGGGTTTCCGCATGGATAAGAGTTACGGGATCGCGGAATTGGCTGGTGAGTTTGGGGTGACCACCCGAACAGTGCGCTTTTATGAGGACAAGGGACTGTTATCCCCTGAGCGCGATGGGCAGCGGCGGATCTATTCGCCCCGTGACCGGGTACGCCTGCGTTTGATCATGCGTGGCAAGCGCCTTGGATTATCCCTTGAAGAAATAGGCGAGCTTATCGATCTATATGATGTCGACCCATCTGAAGTGACGCAGTTGAACCAATTCGTCGATGTGATCCAAAAACGACGAGATATTCTTGAAGGGCAAAAGCGTGACATTGATGAGTCGTTGGCCGAACTGGCGCGCTTAGAGAAACAATGCAGGGACATTCTGTCCAAAAAGCAAAAGACCTAAACTGGTTTCTAAAAATTCTAACAGGAGAGATCAATTGTCGAACGGCAAGATTAAAGTAGCGATTGCAGGTATGGGGGCAGTGAATTTGCCCGTGGCAAAATGGTTAGACGCAGGCGTCGATGGCATGGAATTGGTCGCGATCTCGGCCAATGACAAAGCCCGCGCCGTTGAGCGCATGAAAGATTTCAATGCTGCACCGCCTGTTGTTGAACTGACCGAATTGGTCGACATGGCAGACATCATTGTCGAAGGCTTGCCGCCTAATGTATTTTTCGATCTTGCAGTCCCCGTGATCGAAGCGGGCAAAACGCTTGTCGCCGTGACAGTGACGCGGCTATTGGAACGTCCAGAGTTACTGGACCGGGCTAAAGAAACGGGTGCCCGCATTATTGTACCTACGGGTGCGCTGGCGGCCTTTGATGCGGTCAATGCGGCATCTAAGGGTACCATTAATTCGTTGGTGATGATCACACGTAAGCCACCGAAAGGCTTGGCCAAAGCACCATTTGTTATTGAGCAGGGCATTGATCTATCAAATCTGTCAGAACCCTTGTGTCTGTATAAAGGGTCCGTCCGCGACGCTGCGGCGAAGTTCCCTGCCAACGTCAATGTTGCTGTGGCACTTAGTCTTGCCGGTCCTGGTCCAGACAACACGTCTTATGAAATCTGGGCTGACCCGGCGGTTACACGCAACACGCATACGGTTACGTTGGATAGTGATACCACCAGTTTGGAATTCACGATTGCCGGTGTGCCGACAGAGGAAAATCCGGCGACGGGCAAGCTGACTCCGTTGGCCGTCATCTCAACGCTGGATGGGATGGTGAGTACGCTGAAGATCGGAACTTAAGTCGCGGCAGCGATAACGGGTTGTACACCGGCAGCCCGCTCTGCCAGGAACGCGGTTAGATCATTGATGGTCAGGGGCTTGCTAAACAAGTACCCCTGATAGGTCTCGCAGCCGTGTTTGTATAATAACGCGTGCTGTTCGCATGTCTCAACGCCTTCGGCGACCAATTCAAAGTTCAACAATTTTGCCATCGTGATAATGCTGGTTACAATTGACGTGCTGCTTTCAACTTCGCATAGCTCGCGAACGAAAGACTGATCGATTTTCAAAATGTCGAGCGGGAGCTTGTTCAAATACGCGAGGGATGAGTACCCGGTGCCAAAATCATCAATGGCGAACCGAACACCGAGTTCGCGCAACTCGTTCATTTTTTCGATCGTCCAGTCGATCTGCTCGATCACGATGCCTTCGGTCAGTTCCAGTTCGAGTTGCTCAGATGGTATATCCCAGCGTTTTAGTGTCGTGCGGACCTGGTCGACAAAATCCGGTTGGCGGAACTGCACCGGCGAAATGTTGACGGCCACGCGGGGGATCGGTGTTGATATTGGGCGTCTGTTCCAATCACTGATTTGACGACATACACTGTTGAGTAGCCAATCACCCATTTTCAGAATTAATCCTGTCTCCTCCGCGATCGGAATAAACTTTGAAGGAGGAATGAGGCCGAGTTCAGGATCGTTCCAGCGTAACAAGGTCTCGGCCCCAACAAGGGAGCCATCCACCATCGAAACCTGCGGCTGGTAATGAATTTCAAGGGACTTTTCCTCGACCGCTTTGTGTAGTTTCAGCTCTAATTGTAGGCGTTCCATCGCCGCTTCATGCATTTGTGGGCGAAAGATTTAAACACAACTGGAATTGGCGGTTTTAGCCTGGTTCATCGCTGAATCAGCTTGTTTCATGATCTCGTCGACATGGTCCTCACCACTGCCAAACAATGAAATCCCAATGCTTGGCGTCATGCGCAGTTCGTGTTCCCCCGCGCGCAGGCTGCGTCTGGAATCTTCTACAAGCCGTTCGGCGGCGCGAGTTGCTTCGGCCGCAGCATAATCCGCATCAGCACCCAGATCAGGGAGTATCCAGATAAATTCATCACCACCCACACGCGCGATGATATCCTGATCTCGTCGACAATACTCCAGGCGTTCAGCCACCGCTTTGAGGAGTTCGTCACCCACACTATGTCCCAGGGAGTCATTGATCTGCTTGAAGCGATCCAAGTCTATAAACAGTAATGCACCAATCCGCTTGGAGTGATTGGCCATGGCGACGGCCTGTGCCAATTGGTTTGAAACTTGAACACGGTTAGGCAAACCGGTGAGTGGATCAAAATAGGCCAACCGATTGACTTCATCCTCGGCCTTTTTGCGGGCTGAGATGTCATTCGCATATAGGGCAATACCTAAACACTCGCCAGACGCGTTCATGGCGGGGTAGGCCCGGAAATCAAAGGTTCTTCCGTTTTGGTCCGCTTCAAAGCGTGCCGGTTCGCAGCTTTCGAGGACTTTCTCGATCACCGGCATATACTGACTGCTTAGGTGGAAATTGGCGACTTTCAGGACAAGGTCTGAATCCCAATAAGCCATGTAATCGTCGTTGTTGGCATTGAAGAACGCGCGAAGGACTTCTTCGCCATTGGATTGTTGATCAGGCGACGATGTTATGGATGTGATCGTTGCTGTGTCCACCTCTACCCCAGGCATTTGTCTATTCATCCGTATCGATCCTTGGTCACGCTGTGCGTCATTATTGTTTTCTAATTTCGCAGCCGTACTTCCAGAGCGGCCAGAACAGTATATTCATTGAACCGAATGTCGGTTTGTCGAGAATTTTAATATCATTTTTCTTAAATTATCATGTTATCTGAATTTGGTCGAATAACATTGGGTTATCCACTGAACCTATATCAAGGGTTTGAGAGGTTTTACATTGACGTTTACGTAAACGTAATTTTAAGTCATCAATGCTTGGGGAAGCTTTTATGCAACAATTTGAACCTGTCGATGATCATTACGTGCAGCGCATCCATGAAAGTTTCTCGCGCCAAGGTCTCATGCATACGTTGGGGGCGACGCTTGCTAAGGTGACACCGGGATATGTGGAAATAGAGATGCCATTCGGCGATCAACTGTCTCAGCAACATGGGTTCTTTCATGCTGGTGGGATCGCCAGCATTGTCGATACGGCCGGTGGATACGCAGGCGCATCGCTTTTCGGCGCAGACGAAGGCGTGCTGACAGTGGAATTCAAGTTGAACCTGATGGCCCCAGCGGACGGTGATCTTTTGATTGCCAGTGGGACTGTGATCAAGCCCGGACGAACGCTGACGATTACCCAAGGCGAGGTGATTGTTGAAAAGGCAGGTGAGAGGAAAGTCTGTGCATTGATGCAGCAGACTTTGATGCGTATCGTTAAACGACCCGGAATAACTGGGTAATCAGAAAAGGGTTTCGATCGCAGGCGTTATGGTCAGTGGCATTCAATTTGTTGAGTCCATCTTATTTTGGATGGGAATGGCGTTCTTGTTACTGGCATTTATCAGCGCATGTATGGAAAGCCAGCATACTGATGATAATGATAAAGCGCGATCAATCGTCGGCGCGAAGTTTGAACGCCTTGGCGTAACCCCATTTAGTTCTCTGTTGACCTTGTCGTTGCGTTTCTTTCGCGATGCCGTGGATCGTGCCGTTTCGGAAATGCTCACTGATTTTGATGTGTCGCCTTATGCGGCGTCGTTGGTGATGGCAGTCTTGACGGTCCTGCTGCCAAGTGCAGCGGCGATAAATGCGCTGTTGGGCGGATCGCCATTTTTGTTTTCAATTTACGCTTGTATCGGCATTGCCATTTTTATGATGGGCCTCAAACAATCCAGGCACGGGTCCTCATGGATACTGGGTGCTCTAACCGTATTGGCGACCTTTTTCTGGTTGGTTTTTGGTCCGATGTACGCGGTGCATTCCTTAACCCATCATATTCTGCCGGGAACATTTTCCCACGCTGTGTTGGGGAGCATATTTGTCGCAGCTATTTTGTATGCAGGGTGTGCCGGGACGTGGATGTTCTATCGTTCCTTTCGGACCGGGAAAAACCTATCGCACGTCGATCTCTTTGTCGCACGGTTCTTGTTCGCGGTCGCGGCCATGTACCTAATATATTGGTTTGGCTTGCTCGCAGGGCACTTTGCGACCAATGATCCGTCACCAACCCGAGGATGGTCAGAACTTATTGTGGTGGTAGGTCTTGGAGCTTTTTCTTTTGCCGCGATTATGGCGGCTGTGGAGTGGGGGGTGCGCGACCAACAACGGGGCCATGGATTGGCTGTTATATTCTCGGGCCTCGTGTTGTCGATTGCGGGTGCTGTCGCCATACACGGCATAACCGTTCAGGCGTTGCCTTTCTGGCTGCGACTTTGGCAACCGGATTTTTCATCCAGCGATATTGTTTTAGACGCATCGTTTTGGACGTCTCACATACCATTCGTCATATGGGGGATGATGATGTCCGGAGTGATGTTTACATTTATGGCCAGGGGCGTTTTGTTGATATGGCCGGGCGTTCCATTGGCGGGGGTGAATAAACCGTTCATTGCGTTGAGTGCTGCGCTCGTTGGGTGTGCTATTATGGTACTGGGATTGAGCATCACTGTTGACGTTTACGTAAACGTCAACTAAAAATTTGAGCTGATGCGCTGATTGTTTTTGAGTGGAAATCTTAATGATACCAAATGAATATCCGTCTTTGAATTTCGGCCTTGGCGAAGATGCCGACATGTTGCGGCAATCTGTCAGCGGATTTGCGGCTTCTGAAATTGCCCCCCGTGCCGAAGATATCGATCGCGAAAACGATTTCCCCAAGGACCTCTGGCGCAAGATGGGGGACATGGGCTTGCTGGGCATTACCGCCAAAGAAGAATACGGCGGGGCGAATATGGGATATTTGGAACACTGCGTGGCGATGGAGGAAATCAGCCGCGCATCTGCGTCGGTGGGACTGAGCTATGGTGCGCACTCAAATTTGTGTGTGAACCAGATTCATCGCAACGGCAACGACGAGCAGAAATCGAAATACCTTGAAAAGCTGATCACTGGCGAGCACGTCGGCGCCCTGGCCATGAGTGAGCCGGGGTCGGGATCAGACGTTGTCAGCATGCGCTTGAAGGCCGAGAAGAAGGGCGACCGATATATCCTGAACGGCAATAAAATGTGGATCACCAACGGCCCCGACGCAGATGTCTATGTGATTTACGCCAAGACCGATCCGAGTGCGGGCCCCAAGGGTATCTCGGCGTTTTTGGTAGAGCGCGGGTTCAGCGGATTCAGTCAGGCGCAAAAGCTGGACAAGTTGGGTATGCGTGGCTCGAACACATGTGAGCTGGTTTTCGAAGACGTCGAAGTCCCGGCAGAGAATATTCTAGGCGGCGAGGGACGTGGCGTGAACGTGCTGATGAGTGGTCTGGATTACGAACGCGCTGTATTGGCCGCAGGTCCATTGGGAATTATGCAAGCCTGCATGGATATCGTTGTTCCATATCTGCATGAGAGAAAACAGTTCGGCAAAGCCATCGGCGAGTTTCAATTGATGCAGGGCAAACTCGCGGACATGTATACGACGATGAATGCGGCTAAGTCTTATGTGTATGCCGTGGCGCGTGCATGTGATCGGGGGGAGACTGCCCGCAAGGACGCTGCGGGTGCCATTTTGTATGCCGCCAAAAAAGCCACTTGGATGACGCTGGAAGCGATCCAATGTTTAGGGGGTATGGGGTACATCAATGATACCCCGACAGGTCGTTTGCTGCGGGACGCCAAGTTGTATGAAATTGGTGCCGGCACATCTGAAATCCGCCGTTGGTTGATCGGGCGCGAACTGTTTGAAGAAACGAGCTAAGCAACTTCAGGCTTAGGTTTCACAAAGGATTATTTTATGTCCGAAGGACCTGTCTTCGTCGACATGTACGGCACATCTCGTAGGCTGGGGCTCGAAACGCCGGATAGCGGTGGCGATAATGGGCAACATGGCTTTGAAGGTCCACATCCAGATGGTCCGTTTTGGGTGCGTGCGCTCAAAGGATTGCTGCCGCTATGGGTGGCCTTTTGGTTAGGCTTTTTTTTTGGACACGGGATCATCATCGCATTTTCTGTTGGCGCGATCCTGATTGGGACGGTTTTGGGCATGACAATGGGGTCAGGACTGGTCACGGAGTCGACAACCACGGCCTGGTTGATGGGGGGCGTGATCGCATTGGTTGCCGGGCTTTTTGCACTCTGGTCGACGATATCAGTTTGGCGATGTGCCAAGAATGCGAAACTCAAAAGATGGCGATACATCTCACGCGCAGTGGTTTCGCTGTATCTGGTGGTATGGGGCACATCGATTTGGAATTTGGTTTACTAAATCCAAGTCGGGATTAAGACGGAGATGAAGATGCAAGATGATCCTATTGTTATTGTTGGTTCAGCCAGAACGCCCATGGGGGGATTCCAAGGCAGTTTGAGCAACGTTTCAGCACCTGAATTGGGCGGCGTTGCGATCCGTGCTGCTGTCGAGCGTGCAGGCGTCAAACCCGAAGACATCGAAGATGTGATCATGGGCCTGTGTCTGTTCGCTGGTTTGAAACAAGCCCCGGCTAGGCAGGCCGCGCATCATGCGGGTTTGTCATGGGATGCAGGCTGCACGACCCTATCGAAAATGTGTGGCTCGGCGATGAAAGCGACCATGCTGGCGCACGATAATATTCTGGCAGGGTCGCACGATGTGATGGTCGCGGGCGGCATGGAAAGCATGACCAATGCGCCATACATCTTGCCGCGTGCACGACAGGGGTACCGACTGGGTCATGGCGATCAGGTCAAGGATCATATGTTCTTGGATGGCCTTGAAGATGCCTATGACGAAGGGCGCCTGATGGGCACATTCGCCGAAGATACGGCACAGCATTATCAGTTTACGCGCGAGCAGCAGGATGACTTCGCGATCGAAAGTTTGAACCGCGCCAAAAAGGCGGTCGAGGATGGTACCTTTAAACCAGAAATCGATCCGGTGACTGTGTCCACCCGAAAGGGCGATGTGATCGTCGATAGCGATGAACAACCGCACAACGCGAACATCGAAAAAATTCCGCAGTTGAAGCCCGCGTTCCGCAAAGGGGGCACGGTGACGCCCGCGAACTCGTCATCGATTTCAGATGGTGCGGCTGCATTGGTTTTGATGAAACGATCAGAGGCTGAAAAGCGCGGACTTAACCCGATTGCAGTTATTCATGCGCACGCGACGAATGCGAACGAGCCTGCTTGGTTTACGACGGCCCCTGTGGGCGCGATAGAAAAAGTGTTGATAAAGTCTGGTTGGTCAAAAGACGAAGTGGATTTGTATGAAATCAACGAAGCCTTTGCCGTCGTTACCATGGCGGCGATGCGTGATCTGGATTTACCGCACGATAAGGTCAACGTGCACGGTGGTGCCTGTGCATTGGGCCATCCGGTGGGGGCATCTGGTGCGCGGATCATTGTCACATTGTTGAACGCGCTAAAGAAATACGATCTAAAAAAAGGTGTCGCGTCGTTGTGCATTGGTGGCGGGGAAGCCACGGCCATTTCGTTAGAGAGACTCAATTAATGACACGACAACTGATTTCATCGGGCTCGGAATACGAAGCCAAATTCGGATATTCCCGCGCCGTGGTCGACGGCGACTGGGTGTTTGTGTCGGGCACTACGGGTTTTGATTACGCCAGCGGTGAAATCTCTGATGACCCAGCAGAACAAACCCGCCAGACATTGCGCACCATTGCGAGTGCATTGGAAGAGGGCGGTGCCACGATGCATGATGTTGTCCGCGCGCGCTATTACGTG
>CBFHXC010000038.1:0-26265 GCA_965659695.1 Rhodospirillales bacterium | reverse complement strand
TTTACAGGTTCGCCGCTCAGACGTATTCAGCTTCTGACGGACATAAATAACGGCCTGACGCAGATCGGCGATCGTCAGGCCTTGGGCTTTAAATAATTGAGACTTTCCTTGAGAATCAGCTTGTCCAGTTCAAGGTCGGCGACAATGCGCTTCAATCGCGCGTTCTCTTTCTCCATCTCCTTGAACTCATGGAGCTTAGCCTTGCCCACGCCGCCATACATCTTGCGCCATTTGTAATACGTTGCATCGCTGATACCAGCTGTTCGTATCGCTGATTCAACCGTCGCTCCACCAGCAAGATCCATCTCAACCTGGCGCAAAATGTTCAAGATATCTTCTTCTGAAAACCGCTTCCGTGTCATCACACCATCTCCTTGCAACTGAGTTTTTCATAACATACGTGGCTCAGTTATAGGGGGGCAGGACAGTGGTTGGGTGCCCCCAAAAAGGCTGTGGTTAGTTGGTGAAATTGCTGACGTAATAAACGCGGAAAGCTTGTCGCTCGCGTTTAGCTCTGGTCCTCACGACAGGTTTTAGATCCCCCACTAAAAGTCAGCGCGCTCCTATTGATTGCGACTAAAATTAAAATATTAATCACCACCAAATATAGCGGAAAAGCGAATTCGATAACCGCCAACTCTCTTAGATTTGCTAACCCGGCAATGCCTCCAAACATAGCTGCCAAATATACGATCGCCGTTTCAGTTTCTGGATTATACCAAGCCTTGCGAATGGTTGGCAGTGCGGCAAAGCAATCCGTCATCGCAAGCATAACGACAGCGATGACAGGCTGATCTGCCCAGAGCCAGAGAACCAAAGAAATCAACCCCATGGCACCACACACATAATCGAATTTCTGAAGCTTCCAATACGCTTGTTTATTGAAATAGGAGCCGAGCAAAACCAGAAGCGGGATGAACCCAGCCATAAAAATAGGCAACACGGCCCAACTCTGGGCCCCTTCATGAAAGATAATGATGGTACTAATGAGTGGGGCGGCTGCCCATAGTGCCCAACTTATGCGATTGGGTCTGGTGCGCCCTTTGATCGTCGCACGGATATAGGCATATCCACCAAACAGTTGGAAAGCTGCAGCCGCAAATACAAAGAAAATTAACATTCGAACTCAGTACGTATTTCATTGTTCATTTTAGATTGCCATTTCAGGCCACATGCGTTCGGGCTTAGTCATAAGTTCTCCGTTGATGAAAACCGGCGGGTCGCTGCCCTACACCCCATTCTTAATCGCTTGCGCCGCCGTTGTGGCTAATTCATCGGCGCGTTCATTCTCGGGGTGGCCTGAGTGGCCTTTGACCCAATGCCATGACACCTGATGGTCTGCCAGCGCGGCATCCAAACGCTTCCACAAATCTTCGTTTTTCACCGGCTTTTTGGCAGATGTTTTCCAACCGTTGCGCTTCCAGCCATGAATCCATTTCGTAATGCCATCACGCACATACGTGCTGTCGGTATGCAAATCGACGTGGGATGGACGCTTTAAACTCTCGAGCGCCTGAATAGCCGCCATCAATTCCATGCGGTTGTTTGTTGTGTCATCCTCGCCGCCCGACAGTTCCTTTTCATGGCCACGCCAGCGCAACAGCACGCCCCAACCGCCGGGGCCTGGGTTCCCGGAACAGGCACCATCGGTATAAATCTCGATTGCATTAGGCGCACTTTCAGACGGCTCAGATATCGAGGCCATAAGATTCCGGTCCCTTTACGGCTAGATGAAATTCAAGTTTTTGGATGTATTCTTCAGGGTTCTTGGGCGTCACGAATGCATCCGCGGGCGTGTTCACCCAATCATACAGCCGGGTCAGCAAAAACCGCATCGCCGCCCCCTGCGCCAAAATCGGCAAGTGCGCGATTTCGCCATTATTCAATGGGCGAACGCTCTGATACCCAGAATGCAATCGACGCGCCTTGGTGATATTGAAACTGCCATCAGGTTCGAAGCACCATGCATTCAAGCAGATCGCAATGTCATAGGCATAAGCATCCGCGCACGCGAAGTAAAAATCGATAATGCCCGACAAATGACCATGCCGGAAAAACACATTATCAGGAAACAAGTCGGCATGAATGAACCCGCTGGGCAAGTTGCGGGGCCATTCGGATTCCAATCGATCAAGCACATCATTCAATCGGGGTATTAGTCCGGCGCGAACGTGATCGGCATCCCCCTCGCAAGATATCAAAAGATCACGCCATGCCGACACACCTAGTGTATTGGCGCGCGCGCCATCGAAATCCTCACCCGCCATATGCAGCATCGCCAATCCCTCGCCCACACCATGGCAATGATCGGCGGTGGGACGTTTGGGCCACATGCCGGCCAAGAACGTGATCAGGGCGGCGGGACGTTTCGAGAGCACACGCAAGACCTCACCATCCATGGTTTTGACCGGCACCGGACATGGCACCCCCCGGCTTGCTAAATGATCCATATAACCCAAGAAGAAAGGCAAATCGGCCTGATCAACGCGCTTTTCGTACAGCGTTAAGATGAACGGACCCGACGTTGTGGTGACCAAGAAGTTCGAATTCTCAATCCCCTCGGCGATGCCTTTGCATGACAGGACCTCGCCCACGCCATAGGCCGCCATGAAGTCGACAAGTGCGTCATCATCAATTTCGGTGTATACCGCCATGGGCGGTTTTTAGAAGCTTCGGCACGTATCGCCAAGGTGCTTAGACACATTTAGCGCATTTTCTCGTAAGATGTTGATCAGCAACATTGGATATCACAGCGCAAATGAACGCGTCACTGGGCCAAAATCGTTTGAAATCAGCCACCTGCATCACGGTCGGCGTGCTTGTCGGGTCGATTGTGCTGCAACATGTGCGTCCCGCGTCCGCAGCACTTCCGCCGCTTGAAACAGAAATCCGCACGTCAGACACCCTGCCCGTCAGCCCCCTTGTATTGCGGGCACAAAAAGCACTATCGAAATTAGGTCTGTATTTGGGTGACGAGGACGGACGCCTGACCAAAAACACCCGATCAGCGATCAAAATTTATCAGCGCCTGAATGGCCTCGAAGAAGACGGCCAAGTGACCCCCAATACCGTGGGGAAATTGGAATATGCCGTCGGCGTCCGAAAACTGATGCGACAGTTGGAACGGGCGCGCGCGGACAGCATCAACGATGCCCGCTCTAAGCTGCTCAGCCACCCGGCAACCCGCGACCTGATCAAAAGTGATGGCCCCGGCGTCGCCAATCCAACCCGTGACACCAGTTTGTGTTTCGAAAACCCAACGGCACTTTGTCTGCTTAACGAAGCGCTTGAAAGCGCGAAAGCCGTTGTCAAAACGGAGCTGCGTGATTGGGCCTATGGTGAAATCCTGATCGCCGAAGCCCGCGCCGGTTTGGGCCATCGGGCGATGGAAACGGCGGCCCTGATCAAAGACCCCAGGCTGGTGATTGTTGCCCTTCGCGATATCTCAGAGGCACAAGCCGCTGCCGGACACGCAGAAGATGCTGTGGCGGCCGCGGGAATCATCCCTGATCCATCAAAAAAATCCGCGGCCTTGACGGCGATAGCTGAAATTCAACTGCGACGAAATGATTTGTCCGACGCCAAGCAGACTGCGGATAAGTTGATTGAAAGCCTGTTCGACATTGAAGAGCCACTGAAAGAAGTCGCACACCGCACCCGGGCAGCGGTGATCTTGGCCCAGGCAGGTGCACGCGAGCGCGCGGAAAGAGAACTCGAACTCGCCGAACGCACCGCACGCACACTGCATCAATCCAGTTCCCGCAGTGCTGGGATGCGGCACGTCGCATCGGCCCTCGCCGACATGGAAGAAACCGCCCGCGCGCTGGATATGTTGGCCTCGGTCTCTAGTCCTGCGGATCGAACGCCGGTTCTGATGACCGCCGCCGAGGCCCAGGCCCGCGCGGGCGATGCTGTGGCCGCGTTGGCGACGGCATCAAGCATCGAAAGTGTCCGGTATCGGGCGGTAGCACTCGGTCGGATCGCGTTGGCGCAAGCTGCGTCTGGAAACGTCGATGATGCGGACACCACATTGCAAACGGCATTGGCTGCCGTTGACCGCATTGAGCGACCTTATGCGCAATCGTTCGCCATCAGCCGCATCGCCATCGCGCTGACCCAAATCCATGATATTTCGGCGCTATCAGATGTAGATGCGGATGGGCGTCTTCAAGCTGCTCGCAAGGCCATCGGCATCGCCGAGAAGATCAACGACCGAAAGCTTAAAGCCCATACGCTATGGCTGATTACCGCACAACAACACGCCATCGGCGACGAGGAATGGGTATCGACAGAAGCCATGGCCGAAGCTGCGACCGAAGACGTGATTGGTGCCCTCAGCCGCGTGTGGATGTTCGCTGCAATATCCGAAGGGCATGCCATCGCTGGCAATTCTGATGCCGCGTGGCGTGCGTTTGATCACGGAATCGCCATCGCTAAGGATATTGAGAACGCCTGGAGCCGATCACGCACCATGGCAAAGCTGGCTGCGACATTGATCCGCTTGGTTGACTTAGGTGAAGGCCGCGAAATAAGCGTTCCTTGATCTGGTATCGGTTAACAAAAAAGGTGGTTCATCAGCAAAAAAATCAAGTGATTTCGCAGAATTAGTGAAACACAATCTCAATAAAAGTGGAACAACTCGTCAGATTCTCAGATTACATGAGACTATTTAACCACTCCGTTAGTGTCCGGTTTTCGGATCTTACCGGACTTCTGGCGGCGCAAGTTAATTCGACTGCAAATGACCCATTGCGGAAACGCCAATTCTTCAGATTGATGTCTGCGTTGCTGTCATTTTTAATACATTAATGTCCGTCGTAAAACGGTGTCAGGGGCTCTCTATCACACTACAATGGAATTCTTGCGCACCGCCATGCCTGCTGGGCTTCACTAGACGGAAGACCACAGGCTGTGGCCGCTTCTAATATTTCCGATCCGTTTTATGGTTAGCAAGTTTGAAAACGCATCAAGGTGCATCCCTTTCAATATTCTGCCGCAGGCGTGTTTGAAAAGCTCCACTCTTAGCTGGCATCTCCTGGGATCATACTCGGTTGCAACATGCAAGCCCCTGTACAGACGATGCAGACCGCAAGGTTGTGCTATTCGTGCATTAGCCAGTGTTAGTTTTGCAGTTAATCGATAACGCACATGTACCAAGTAGTAGGCAATGTCGCATTCAGGTTTCCGCCGCTGCACTCAACGCCGCCACCAACAGATATAACGTTGTCATCTTCTTCGAGAACCGCGTGCTTACCTAACCAATGACGCCCACCCCAGCCGACCGCTTGAACAACCCCATGGTACCATGCACTTGCAACAACATTGTATAGATTGGCAAAATTGCATTGTCTTGGTTGTCTAACCCATTGCTGCTTGCATCCAGAGTTAATCCAGTGTGGTTGACCAACATCATCTGATATCAATCTTAACCACCGGAATGTTGCATCATCTGGAACATCCTCCAAATTAAAGGGAACTTCGAATGCCAGCTTAAAAATCTGTAGTAATTTTTTTGCCTTTTCAGGCTCAAGATTGTCAGGAATCTTTTCAAGCCACTTTTCCAAATCTTCATCATTCATGATAGTCGCGTCACCGGTAGCCGCCGGCCAAAAAAGATCAACTAATGGACCGCATAGCTTGGTTTTGCATAGCCAATCGATGGCTCTCCTGAACCCTTTCTTCGTTAACTTCTCTTTCTTTCCTTCAGCGTAAGCTTTTAGCTCATTATAAAGAGTGGCTTCTTCTTCTCTGATTCGATTTATCTCGGCTTGAATTGATGTGCCATTGTGCATCGCCGCTCTGTCCAAATTGTTCGAATCAGCAAGGCTCAATTTCGTTGAATCATCTTTAGCATTCCGTACTGCTTCTTTTGTACCCTCTGACGGTACAATCCTACCGTTACGTCCTGATCCGGCATTCTTAACTTTCTCCCGATCCGCCCTGTTAAAGTCTGGATCACATCCTGCACACTGCGCAACTTGCAACCAGTCAGAGTAGTATGGTGAGGTTTCACCTTTGTATTCAGACGAATCTTCGAAAGCGTGAAGGCTGAAAAAAGGCACTTTATCCGCAGCTAAAATTGCGCTCGCTGGAATTATCAACACTAGAGTTAGAAATAAAAGACGGGCGATATTCATGAGTCCCTCCATGCAGAAACGGGAAATCATTGGTAGCAAATCACCAGTATTGAAACAATACGACCTGTGGGCTGATGACTCGGCAGCCGATGTTTGCTCCAGGCTAGAAGCTGTTATCGCCAGATGCCACGCAAATCGTCTCCTAAGAGAGAGATAGCTGTCTAGCGGGTAACTTGTCTCATTTATTTGAGAAATTTCTCGTTAATCGTGAGAGCCGATATCTGGGACAAATACTCTTGCCGTGGTATCCGCTTGAGGCGCTTCATAACCTCATTTAGAGTGCTGACCACAAGATAATTTGCTGAATGGAGCGCCCGTATGTCAGAGCCTGAAATCGCCCAAAAAGAGCCATATGCCGTCGAGCTTGTCGAAGGTAAAAAATATGCATGGTGCACTTGCGGGCGGAGCAGCAAACAGCCTTTTTGCGATGGCACGCATTCCGATGGCGATATGACGCCCGTCGTTTTTACTGCGGAAAAAACCGAGACCGCATATCTGTGCGGCTGCAAGCACACGAAAACGCATCCATTCTGCGACGGGACACATTCAGACCTTTGAAAAATTTAAGACTCAAAATCGTAGGATTGTTTCTGGGCGTGCTGGCATTGGCCGGCTGCGAGGCGTCTGACCTGCCGTTTGTCGATAAGCCGATCATCCTCGGCTGCCCCAATTTCTTTGTTCTAGAAGACGCCGCCACCCTGACCCAGTTCCGTGACGGTCCGGGCCGAGATATCACGGACATTTTGGTCAATGCCGAAATGGGAGAAATTCGCCTCGGGTGTTTATCAAACATAGATAACGACACCAATGCGGGGACTCTGGAACTTGATGTATCGCCAGTCGTTCTTGCCGAAATGGGGGCGGCAAATGTCGTCTCTGACGCGACATTGCCTTATTTTGTGATCATTACCGACCCGGATAAAAACATTCTTTATCGCGAAGAGTTGGACATGAACATCTCGTTCGAGGGAAATCGGACGCGGTTAATCATTAGGGCAGCGCCGACAACACTCGAACTACCCATCACGCCAGAAATCCGCGAAAAATACTATCTTGTCTACGCCGGTTTTGTCCTGACACCGGAACAAGTCGAGTTTAATCGCAAGCGAATCCGCGACCGACTTCAATAACTCGGGTCAGGGCCTAGTTATCCCGGTTGACCCGGTAGCAGGCTTTTGCGATTATCCGCCAAATAAATGAGTTAAACGAGTTATCCTCGTTACACAATCGTGGGAGAGGTCGACACCAGCGACGTCGGCGCCGAAGGAGCAACCGCCCCGGAATCTCTCAGGCAAAAGGACCGCGATTGTTTTGAGGCTCTGGAAAGCGGATGCAGTGCAAAACTGCACCCACCGAAGATGTAAACCCGCTGGGACGGGTGACACTTTCAGGTTCCGAGACAGAGGGGGCGTTCCATCGCACAGGCGCATAACTGCGCGCGGTGAGAGCGAACCCAATTGTCGGAGAACCATGTGACCAACTCAGAAAACCAAGATCTTAAATCACTCGCCCTTGATGGATTTCATCGCGCCCATGGTGGCAAGATGGTCCCGTTTGCGGGATACGAAATGCCGATCCAATATCCGGCGGGCATCATCGAAGAGCACAAGCACACCCGTGCGTCTGCCGGGCTATTTGATGTTTCGCATATGGGACAGCTTTGGCTGCATGGCGAAGGCGCTGTTGCCGCCATCGAAACGATTGTTCCCGGCGACATTCAAAGCCTTGCCGTCGGACGTTCGCGTTACACCATGCTGACCAATCCATCGGGCGGGATCATCGATGACCTGATTGTCACCAAGTGGGACAACAAGCTGTTCGTCGTCGTCAACGCCGCACGCAAAGATGTCGACCTGCCGATCATCGCGGCTGCCGTTGAGGGTAAAGCCGAAATGGAAATCGTCGAAGACCGTGCGTTGTTGGCGCTGCAAGGCCCCAAAGCCGCCGAGGTGCTATCGCGTCATATGGCTGACATTACAGAAATGCCCTTTATGTCGGCTGCTGAGGCTGATTTCGACGGCATCCCCTGCCACATCACACGATCTGGCTACACTGGCGAAGATGGCTACGAGTTATCCATTCCCACCCAGGATGCCGAGACCATCGCAACCGCCCTGGTGGACCATGACGAAGTGCTGCCAATCGGACTGGGTGCGCGCGACACGCTCCGCCTAGAAGCAGGTCTGTGCCTGTATGGCAACGATTTGGACGAAACCACCAGCCCGATTGAAGCCGATCTGAGATGGAGCATTTCAAAGCGCCGCCGCGAAGCCGCGGACTTCCCTGGTGCTGATCGTGTAACCGATGAAGTGGCGAACAAACCAAGCCGCAAACGGGTGGGACTGGTTCCCGAAGGTCGCGCCCCAGCGCGCGAGGGAACGGTGGTTCACGCACCTGGCGGCGATGCCATCGGCATTGTGACATCGGGTGGTTTCGGGCCCAGCGTCGAGCACCCCATCGCCATGGGCTATGTGTCCATCGACATGGCCGAAGAAGGCACCAAGGTTGAGCTTGCGGTGCGCAAGAAAATGGTGCCTGCGACAGTGACCAAGATGCCCTTTCATCCACAAAATTATTACCGCGGTTCCTGACCGTCCATATTAACTTTCCGACCAGAACAGGAGATCGGATATGACAACAAAATTTTCAAAAGACCACGAATGGATCGCCGTCGAAGGTGATATTGGAACCGTTGGAATCACGAACCACGCGCAAGATCAATTGGGCGAGTTGGTGTACGTCGAATTGCCAGAAGTCGGGGCAACGCTGGAAATGGGCGAAGAAGCCTGCGTCGTTGAATCAGTCAAAGCCGCTAGCGAAGTGTACGCGATTTGCTCTGGCGAAGTGACCGAGGTGAATGAAGACTTGGAAGACGCCCCAACGACGGTGAACGAAAGCGCTGAATCTGGCGGGTGGCTATACAAAGTGAAGATCTCTGACGCTGCAGAACTGGACGAATTGATGGATGCAGCAGCATACCAAGAGCTGTTGAAGGAACTTGATGAATGAGCCGCACGAGCCTGAGCGTTCTTGAGAATATCGATGAGTTTACCGCCCGCCACATCGGCCCATCCGATGATGACATCGCGGAAATGCTGGCGGTTGTTGGCCAGGATAGTCTGGATCAATTGGTCGATGCTGCCGTCCCAAATAGCATTTTGAATGTGCAAACGGATGGCGAAGCGCCGATGACTGAGGCTGATGCCCTCGCTGCACTGCAAAAAATGGCCAAGAAAAACAAGGTCATGACGTCCATGATCGGGCTTGGCTATCACGACACCATCACGCCGAGTGTAATCCTTCGGAATCTGATCGAGAACCCAGGCTGGTACACGGCATATACGCCGTATCAGGCAGAGATTTCACAAGGCCGATTAGAGGCATTGTTGAACTTCCAACAATCCGTCATCGACCTGACGGGCATGCCGCTCGCCAACGCGTCTTTGCTTGATGAAGGAACCGCTGTCGCCGAAGCGATGACGTTGATGCGCCGCGTCGGTAAAAATAAAAATACCAAAATTTTCGTTGCTACTGATTGTCTGCCACAAACGATTTCAGTGGTGGAGACACGCGCAGAGCCTTTGGGTATCGAGGTCGTTATTGGCGATCCGTTGAGTGATTTAAATGTCGCTGACGTGTTTGGCGTTGTCCTGCAATATCCAGGCGTCGATGGCGATATCCGCGATTATGCCGCGCTGGTCGATAGCGTTCATGAAGCAGGCGCTCTGGTCACTGTCGCAGCCGATATCCTGTCACTTGCGCTGCTGACACCGCCCGGTGAATGGGGTGCGGACGTCGTGGTCGGCTCCGCGCAACGCTTTGGTGTACCATTGGGGTATGGTGGTCCGCACGCGGCGTTCATGGCCGCACGCGAAGAATACAAACGATCCGTCCCTGGCCGGATCATCGGTGTGTCGACGGACTCGCACGGCAATCAGGCACTACGCATGGCGTTGCAAACCCGCGAACAGCATATCCGTCGCGACAAGGCGACATCGAACATCTGCACGGCGCAGGTTCTGCTGGCGAACGTGGCCAGCATGTACTGTGTGTATCATGGCCCCGAAGGCATCAAACGGATTGCCGAGCGGGTGGAACGCCTGACCTCGATTATGGTCGCCGGTGCCGCCAAGTTGGGCATCGCATCCAAAAACGACAGCTGGTTCGATACCATTGTTTTGGAAACACCGGGCACTGCCGACGACATTCACAAACGCGCCGTCGATGCAGGTTTCAACCTGCGCATCATCGATGGTGATCATGTCGGTATATCTGTGAACGAGCGCACGGACCGTGACGACATTGATCAGTTGCTGACTATCCTGGGGGGCAAGGCAGATCATGGTCTGTCCGTTGAGGCCTTGGATGCCGAATGCGGTACGGGTATCCCGAGCGCCCTCGCCCGATCCAGCAGCTATCTGACGCATCCTGTGTTCAACAAGCATCAGTCCGAAACTGGCATGATGCGCTACATGAAGATTTTGGAGAACAAAGACCTGGCGTTGAACACCGCGATGATCCCGCTGGGGTCATGCACGATGAAGCTGAACGCAGCCACGGAAATGATCCCCGTCACTTGGCCAGAGTTCGGTCAAATCCATCCGTTCCAACCCATGGATCAAGTCCAGGGCTACAAGGAACTGATTGATGATCTGGAAAAGAAACTCTGTGATCTGACAGGGTTTTATGCGACATCGCTGCAACCCAATGCGGGATCGCAGGGCGAGTATTCGGGCCTGCTGACCATTCGCGCGTATCATCGTGACAATGGCCAGTCGGAACGTAAAATCTGTCTGATCCCGGCCAGTGCGCACGGCACCAACCCTGCCAGTGCCGTGATGGCGAACATGAAAGTCGTCGTCGTTAAATGCGATGATCACGGAAACGTCGATGTTGAAGACCTCCGCGAAAAAGCCGAAGCCAACAAAGAGACATTGGCCGCATTGATGGTGACCTATCCATCAACCCACGGGGTGTTCGAAACCCAAATCCGTGAAATTTGCCAGATCATTCATGACAACGGCGGTCAGGTCTATATGGACGGTGCCAACCTGCAAGCCATGGTTGGCATTTGCCAACCCGGCGAGTTCGGGCCGGACGTCATGCACATGAACTTGCATAAAACGTTCTGCATTCCGCATGGCGGCGGCGGCCCAGGTGTTGGCCCGATTGGTGTAGTCGAGCATTTGGCCCCCTACCTGCCGAACCATCCCTTGGTCGCAGAGGCTGGACCGGAAACGGGTGTTGGGGCAATTTCCGCTGCACCGTGGGGCTCCGCGTCCATCTTACCGATCTCGTGGGCTTATATCGCGATGATGGGCACACGCGGATTGATTAAGGCGACCCAAGTGGCAATCCTGAATGCCAACTACGTCGCAAAGCGCCTATCTGAAGAATACAAGATTCTGTATTCGGGCCCCGGCGGCATCGTCGCACACGAATGCATTATCGATACCCGCCCCATTCAGGCAGCAGGTCATCTGACCGTGGATGATATCGCCAAGCGTTTGATGGATTACGGCTTTCACAGTCCGACCATGTCCTGGCCTGTCATGCACACGCTGATGATGGAACCGACCGAGTCAGAACCCAAAGAAGAGTTGGATCGTTTCTGCGATGCCATGATCGCCATCGCTGCCGAAGCCCACAAAATCGAGTCCGGCGAATGGCCTGAAGAAGACAACCCGCTGGTCAACGCACCCCATACCCAGGGTGCCGTATTGGCGGATGAATGGACGCACGGCTATTCACGCGAAGTGGCGGCGTATCCAACGCAGTCGCAAAAGGTGAACAAATACTGGCCAACCGTTGGCCGCATCGATAACGCGCAGGGCGACCGCGTACTGGTCTGCACCTGCCCAGCCATCGAAGAGTATTTGGAAGCGGCTGAATAACCGATCCGACGATCAAGCCGAGGCATCGCTCAAATCGATGCCTCGGCCACGCAGCCCGGTTCAATCAATGCCCACCACCGCCAGGTGCAGGGATATGCTGCGTACGTGCAACTAGGCATGTCGGCAGTTTTGATTTGTTCGCGCGCTCAAGCGCTGCATCCAACGCCATCTGATCCGAAGCATGCTCCCCATGGCATCCCAAACCTACCGCGGCTTGGTCGTAACGGGTTTCATTAAGCTCCGTCTCAAACACCCGATCCGGGCCAAAATCGCGAACCTGAATTTGATATTCGGCATTCCATTTGTTGTCTTGCCCGATGACAGCAATAAAATCTGTGCCGTATCTGTGCGCCGTTTCGAACTCGCCAAAATGGAATCCAACAGTCCCATCACCCATTAAAACAACAACGGTGGCATCAGGGCGGGCAATCTTTGCTGCAAATGCATAACACAAGCAGCCACCAATCGCACCGGATGCGCCGTTGATCATGCGCGTCGGAGCCGAAATGGATGCCTGTGCCCACTGGCCAAATTCACCGCCATCGACAATCAAGATGGGATCATCCGCTGCATCCAAAAGTCTCTGGACCGAGGCACCGACCACTGCGGGATGCATTGGCGACGTCGGCGTATCTACGGGTGGTTTCTCTCGCGTCTCGCAACGTGCAGCCACGCTATCGACCCAGTCTGATTTCCCATCGTCGCCGCTACCCGCAGCGATTAACGCAGATGTGGCTTCTATCGCACTTGCCTTATGGCGAAGTTTCAATCGTGCGCCCATCGCTCGTTCGGCCCGGTCCAGAAATTCTGTGTCGGGATCAATCATATAAAGTGCACAATCAGCAGATATCTTTGGGGCTGCCCCGAATCCGGTCGTGAAGTCGATGTTTTTGCCAAGGCTAACAATGACATCTGCTTCGGCCATTGCGGCGGCAAAACTGCCCAGGCTGGGGTCGTTCAGTCCGCGCGGACTTTCCATGGGAATGACCGGCGCGCCCAATGCGTCAGATAATTTCTCCAAAGCCCCGTTGGCACGGGCCCTGTTTTGGCTGGGGCCTGTGATAATGATCGGCCTGTCCGCAGCTGCAACGGCATCAACGATGACCTGAACCGCGTCAGCCGACGGCGGCATGGGTGCGCGTCTGAATGCATCAGCATCAGGGATAGCAGTGTCACCTGCATCATTGTTCAGCGCATCAAATGGTAGCGCCAGATGAACAGGCCCCGGACGCCCCGTAAACGCCGCGCAGATGGCATCAGCTGTATCTGCCCCCATATCACTTGCCGACATGATACGTTTGGCGAATTTGGTCAACGGTGCGGAAACGGAAACTTGATCAAACTCTTGAAATGCGCCTTTACCATCCTGGGCAACCGGGCTGTCACCGCTTAGAAGCAAGACCGGGTTTTCGGCAACCGTCGCCATATATAATGGCCCAAGACCACTCGCGAAACCGGGGGTCGCGGTGATCATTGCAACGCCGATGCGCCCCGTCAGCTGGGCGTACGCCTCGGCCATATAAACGGCGGCACCTTCGTGGCGGGTATGCACAATTCGAATGCCAGCATCGATGCAGGCATCGTACACTGGCATGATCTGGTTTCCGGAAAGCGAAAAAATGATATCAACGCCAGCATTCGAAAGCGTTTTTACTAATAGATCGGCACCGCGCATTGAAGTCTCCTAATCGGGAACAGTATTGATGATTTTTGTTATGCGGGATTCAGCACGTCTTGTCGACAAAGGTAGAAGACTGTGGGGCGTCTAAACCAAGGGCTCGGCCATTGGCACCATTGCCATCCCTAAACGCTTGGCCTGTTCACTCTCAAACGTTTTGCATATCGCGTCATGATGATGGCCTCGGATACCCCCCCTCACCACGCCAGCCTCGGTCGTTCGGAAAAACTCACCCCACGTATCGGGGAGCGTCACAGAAAATGGCGGCGCCAGCCATAGCCGGTACAACAGGCGTTTCTTGTCTTCGTCGCCATAATCTTCGAATTCGGTGCGCGAATGCAGCATCACATGGTTGTTCATGAACTGAAGATCACCCGGTTCCAACCACATCGAAAACATTACGTTGGGACGGCGAAGGATATCGTCGAGCAAATCCGTACATTCTATTTGCGCATCGCTTAAGCGGGGCACGCCATCCAGGTCCTGCGCCGTATTGACGCGGTTGCGGTTCCATTTCCCGAATATGCGCCCCTCCGCGAAATCGAACAGTGGTTGGGCATAAGTCGCCCCTTCGTCCGGGGCCTGTTCTTGATTGCGGCTAAAGTGGAAATTTGAACGTGCGACCTCGGCCAAATCTGGACGCTCGGCAACCAACGTCTGCCAAGCCGTGACGCTGCTCGACACGATGCTCATGCCGCCCACCTTGGCCGCATTAAAACACGCCAGCGCCACGATATCGCAACCATCCGCGTGAAAATCTAATTTGGCGTTGGTGTTGTAGCCGCGTCCCCCTGCATGCCGATAGCTGCCACCCGCGGCGCGAACCTCGGAAATGTACTGCGTCATCCGGCCTTGCGGGCGGGGCACGCCCAACCTCAAGCCAATCGCCCAGGTCAAAAGCTGGTACTCTGGCCCAGTTAACGCCGCGCGTGGCAATCCCTTAACCAACGACACACCACGCCCGAAGTAGGCTTCTTTTGCGGCAGCGGCAATCGTATCGAAAGCGGGGCCGAGATCGAAATCCTCGTGTGCATAATCGAACAAGGGGCGATCTGGCACATAGTTGCGTTTAACCGTGTCCACGAGCTGACGGGCATGATCCTCGGCGACTGGAAAAATCCAACCCCGGTCGTTTTGCATCCGCTCCACCGTCCAGGCGGCCGCGGCATCAAACTCTGGGGATATCTCCGATTTCATTCTCACCCCTCCTCACACGTCCACGCATCATTCATTATTTGAATGATGCGTGCTTCATGCAACATCTGTCTCGCCCTTATCTGTTTCACTTTCAGATGTTATGGGCTGCTTTTTGGACAGGCACACTATGTATGGCGGTCATACCCTTGATGTTTAATCTACACTGTTTGAAGTATTGAGATGGTCGACACGTTTATGGGATTCAGGAGCACCAAATGAGCAATGCGCGAAAACTAAGAGAGCAACTGAACAGTGGCAGCTTGGTGCGGGCACCAGGTGTTTACGATGGCATTACCGCGCGGCTGGTGGAACAAGCGGGCTTTCCCGCCGTTTACATGTCGGGTGCCGCCACATCCATGTCGATGGGATATCCTGATTATGGCCTACTGACCCAATCGGAAATGGTCGCCAATGCATCGATCATCGCGCGAACGGTCGAGATCCCCGTCATCGCAGATGCGGATACGGGCTATGGAAACGAACTCAACGTCACGCGGACCGTCAATGAATATGAACGTGCCGGCGTCGCAGGGATTCACATCGAGGATCAAGTGAACCCCAAGCGCTGCGGGCACTTAGCGGGCAAAGAGTGTATTCCCCTCGACGAGTACGTGGCCAAAATTCGTGCCGCTGTGGCTGCACGTCGTGACCCGGACTTTGTAATCATTGCCAGAACCGATGCCAACACGGTCACCGGGTTTGAGGATTCGATTGAACGCGCAAATGCGGCCCTCGACGCCGGTGCCGATGTGGCCTTCGTCGAGTCACCCAAAACCATTGATGAGATAACAGTCGTCCCCGAACGGGTAATCGGGCCCTGTTTGTTAAATCTGGTGGTCGGCGGGATCACGCCCGAAATCAGTCTCGGTGAAGCTCAAAACCTTGGATACAAGATCGTCATCCTGCCATCAATCCTGTCAGCGTCGGTTTTCGCGGCCTGTGACAAAGTGCTGGCGGACCTGAAAGAAAACGACCGGCTCCCGAAAATTGAGAATTCCACATCCGTCGGCGACCGCTTCAAACGGTTCCACGGCGATTACTGGAACGACCTTCGCACGAAGTTTTATGGTACAGAGGGTGGGTGAGGGGGCCACTCAAAAATCGTCATAGTCTTCTACGGCCAAGCATGAGGGACGCTCTAACGTGCTTGGCTTCCCATCCAATCAGAGATGCTTGTATCCTTGTGTCAGCTAATGGTCATTCGCTCACACCGAACGGCAACTGCAGGCACGAGAAATCAATAGAATATATAAACAAATAGATATATTATTTTGTAAGAATGAGGTGGGTCATGACATATGAGCGTCGTCTCAGCGACAAGATTATTCGCGCACACAAACAGGCTTGCGATGAAGATTCCATTGAAGTCGCGCGCATCCTGTTTGATGCACTTGAGGTTCACCTGACGTCAATCGGCGGAGAAATTGCCGACAAAAGGAAAGAAATGCCAGAGCTTGATGAGGCCTTCAAGCTGCATATCGAAGTCTGTAAATAACTACAAACGTGGCGTGCGCCATTTGCATAAACCTTAATACCGCGACGTGGCCGTTGCCCAATATGGTCAATATGAATGAAATAGTGCGAAGGGGCAGATTTCAACTGCCGACACCCGCATTTGCTAAGCTTTTGATCAGGGCAATACACTTAGTGCCTTAATCTTTCCTGAACTGTTCAAAACCCACCCCCTCAAAAATCCTCGAAATCCTGACGCAGGCTCTCGCCGACCATGCATGGCGGGCGAATGTCTGAGCGCGCGTGTTGGAGCAAGGGCGCGGGTTCTTCTTCAGGCATCAACCCCGCAATTTCCAAAATCAGTTTTTGACGCACGGCGCGGGCGTAATCGAAAAATCCGTTGGCGACGATGATGAACGCCCCCGGCCCGCCGACCACGCAGTCGGTGTAATAGTAATCCAGGTTCGGGATTTGCGGCCGACCGTATCGGCTTAATCTGTCATTTATGATCGGCAAACCGTTGATCGTGATGCCCTGCGCAATGGCACGATCCCGTGCGATATTGACCAATTCGCCATCGTTGTTCGCGCCATCGCCGGACACATCGATCACCTTGCGGCGCGCATTGTAGCCATTTTGTTGAATCAGCTGCGTGCCAACCGTGATGATGGTGCTGATCGAGGTCCATACATTAACCGCGATAGGTGCGAAGGCGAGCTTGTCTGCAAACTCCGCAGCCTCCTCAGCATTGCTGATCCGCGTCCAGCCGACGATGGGGTTTTGATATCGCTCCCCGGCCCATTCGATATACGTCACCGCGATTGCGCCGTGCCGCCCGCGCGTGATCGCGTCGATGATCATGGGATCTTGGAAGGCTTCTACATATCCGCGCCGTTGCAGGATCGCCTCTTCGTCATCGACGGACCCCGACACATCGACGGCCAAGACCAGTTCCAGATCAACGTTGGTTGCCTGGGCGCGCGCGGCGTCAGGTCCGCTGCCCCATATCAGCACAAAAAACGCTATCAGACCGACAATATTTCGCATCATCTATCACCCGTTTTCGGCTTAAGTATTGAATATTGGGAGTGTGAAGCCAAAATCCTAGGGTAATAGATACTAACCCTGGGGAGAGATTCATGAAAATTGATAACGTCAAAGCCATCGTCTTTGATACGTTTGGCACCATTTCAGATTGGCGTTCGTCGATCGCCGCCGAGGGGGCCCGAATTGCTGCGCAGAGAGGGTTATCCGTTTTCGACGGGGATGAATTCGCCCGTGCATGGCGTGCGGGTTACCGGCCAGGCATGGCGCGTGTGATATCCGGCGAGCGCGACTGGGTGCCCGTCGATGTCATCCACCGCGAGCGCTTAGACGAGATCATTCCCGATTTTGGTTTGGATATGCTGAATGAAGAAGAGCGTGTTCATCTGAACGAGGCATGGCATCGCATCAATCCATGGGCCGATAGTATCCCCGGATTGCTGCGCCTCAAAAAAGCGTATTTGATCGCGCCATTATCAAACGGTTCTCTCGTTTTATTGTCCTCAATGGCGAAACGTGCCGGTATTCCATGGGATTTTGTGTTCTCCAGCGATATGCACAAAGCCTATAAACGCGATCCCAAGGTCTATCAAAACGCCATCGCCTTATTGGGGTTTGAGCCGCATGAAGTCATGATGGGTGCCGCCCACAACGACGACTTGGAGGCCGCGCGCGAACAAGGGATGCGCACCGCATACATCAATCGGCCAACCGAATACGGCATTGATCAAACCAAAGACTTCGAAGCGACCAGCGACTGGGATATCATTGCCGATAGCGTAGAAGGCGTCGCCGATGCCATGGAATGTTGAGGGCGTGTGAGGGAGTTTGAAGGAAGCTATGACTGAACGACCGTTTGAGATTTCGCAAATCGACCATGTCGTGATCCGCGTCCGCGACATTCAATCAATGCTACGATTTTATCTTGATGTGGTCGGATGTACGGTTGAGCGCGAAATTGAGAGCATTGGGCTATATCAACTGCGTGCCGGGGCCTCGTTGATTGATCTGGTCGATGCCTTTGGAGAATTGGGCGTAAAGGGCGGTGAACCACCCCAGGGTAAGGGTGGCAATATGGACCATATATGTGTTCGGGTATCGCCTTGGGATGCGTCATCGATCCAGGCTTACCTAACACATGTGGGTGCAGAACCCGGCAACGTCGAACAACGCAATGGCGCAGAGGGCGTCGGCCCGTCGATCTATTTCAATGACCCCGAGGGTAACACCATCGAATTCAAGGGGCCCGCCAACTAAGTGCGCGCCACATAGCCCAGCGGCAGTTCGGTCGTCATCTTGATTTCTTCCATGGCAAAGAACGAACTGACGTCGTCAAAGTCGACTTTACGAATCAAACGCTTGTAGACCGCATCGTATGACGCGATGTCGGGCACCATGACCTTCATCAGGTAATCGATCTCGCCGGACAATCGATAGACTTCGACGATCTCTTCGATGTCTTGAACCACTGCGGCGAAATCATCCAGCCACCCCGATGCATGTTTGCCCGCTTTAACGCCCACGAACACCGTGGCGCCCAAGCCAATTTTTGCCGGGTCCAAAATGGCCACACGGCGTTCAATGACACCTGCCTGTTCCAGGTTGCGAATGCGGCGCCAACACGGTGTCGACGACAAGCCGACCTTGCCCGCGATATCGGCAACGGAGAGCGTTGCATCCGCTTGAATCAGGTTCAGGATTTTACGATCAAACTCGTCCATAGATTAATTCACCAATTTTCTATATTTATTTAGAATAAATAATCTATTTTTTGGCACTATAATAGGATAATAAGTAAGATTTTTCCATCAGTTTTGGGCATTATCCTCTGAACGCACCAAGGAGGACGCCATGATCGAACTTTTCACCAAACACCCCCGCTCCGTAAACGAAACGTATTTCGAACATCTGATTATGGCTCTCGGATTTGCCGGACGCATGGCGCTCGCCACGCTCATATGTTTGGTTCATGCGATCTTGCCCTTCATGTTTGAAAAAACCGGCAGCAAAATGGTCGCCGATCTTTATCATCGGACGGGCCCAGGACGTGTTGTGAAGAAAAACGCTTCCGAAAATGTGCAAGTTAAAACAGCTTAATGCAGGTGAAGCTTAAAGAAGTCCCCTGTTTGAATTGCCGTCGTCATCGAAATCATCATCGCTTACGAAAAAGTCTTCGACATAAGAAAACTCCTTCCGCAAACCGCGACGTGCGCGCAATTTTTGTTGCGCACCTTCGGGGAAGTCTGTGAACATGAGGACTTTTTTGTCGATCAGGATTTCAATCAAATCCTCCATGACCCGGGCGAGGGCCAAATCCGACTGCACAAAGTCATCTTGCAACGCCGCCGAGGGTACATTGCGCTGAATGAATTCTTTTAACCCGGGATCATCGGCGGCGACTTCTTCACCACCATCCACGGGCTGATCATATACGGCCTGTATGTTGCCGCTGCCGTCTCGATAAACAAAAGGCATGTTCTTCCCCTTTTACCTATATTAGCCGCGCTTGTTCGCCGTTGTATATGGTTACGTGTCTTTTCTTCGATCCAGCATCATCAGACGCAGAATCGCCAGGATTCCGATGCCTGACACAACCGACATCACTGCAAATGACACAGTATATGACTGATAGACATCCAATATTCCGTTGAAAATGAGCGGTCCTATCATCACACCAAAGAACACCGCGACCAAAACACCGCCCGTAGCGCTGCCGATCATGCCATCGGGAGCAAGCCGCGCAATTTCAGCCATGAAAACACCGTTCCAGCCGACAGCCGTAAAGCCAAACACGACGATTGTCCCCAGCACCAACCACGTGGGTGAAGATGCCGTCAAAGACGCCGTCACCAAAGCAGCAGCAATAGAGATAACAGACACCACGACCAGCGTCATAGCGCCATTGCCAGATCGATCCGCAACAACGCCCCAACCCAAACGACCGATCACCCCAGCAACCTGCAAAGCGGCAAGACCTGCGCCAGCCGCAACCAGGGTATAGGACAAATCCTCAACCAACATGGTGACCGCATAGGCCATGAGCGCGATTTGGACGGCGGAAAAGCTCAATGCGGCGAATGCCAACAGGCGTAATCTGGGATATCCCAACATATAGCGAACATCCTTGAACACAGCACCCCGAAACCGGGTCGTGGGGTCGCGGTCAGTGTCCAATGGTGCGCGTAGTGGCTGAATTAGCATCATCGTTGTCAACGCAAGCAGCGCACCGACAACCAGGGACCACTGCCAACCAAATGCCACAGCAATGGGGGGCGCCATCAGTCCCGCAAGTACGCCGCCGAGGGGTTGCCCTGTTTGCTTAATAGAAAAAATGAGGTTTCTGTTCTTTGGCGAAGCGATCTTCATCATCACATGTGACGCGGCAGGGTTCGTAATCCCATATGCGATTCCGAAACCTAGCGAGCCAATTATCATCGTGGCCAAGTGAGGGATGGCAAACGTCATCATCGACACAAAAAGCACAAATGCCGCAAACTGATTGGTTCGGATCGCTCCAAAACGTCGCACGACCAAACCCGCCGCCAATGACATCAGTATCGCACCGACATAAGCGAGACTGACCTGATATCCCACATATGAACTGGGAAAGCCGAATTCCCGAGTGATCTCGGGCGCTATTGACGCGGGGATGACAACCGCCATCGTCGCCATAACCTGCACCGACGTCACGCCCGCAATAGCAAAAACGCGCAAACGCGGCGGTACTTCCGATGGTGACTCTGTAGTTTCCATAAAACCTCACCGTAGCCTCCGCACCCAGATCGGTCTATACATGGAATGTGTATTTTCTTCGTTCAAAAATGATTTTGTATGCCGCCACGCTGTTTTTAACGGCGTGTGCGACCCCACAAGACCCGCGCCCTTTATCCAAGTTAACACCACCGGAACTTGTTCAGACACTTGGGCTGACAGGTTCAAGTTG
Source organism: Rhodospirillales bacterium (assembly GCA_965659695.1). Classification (GTDB taxonomy): domain Bacteria; phylum Pseudomonadota; class Alphaproteobacteria; order Rhodospirillales; family Casp-alpha2; genus UBA4479. The sequence continues at coordinate 4,920 of CBFHXC010000038.1, read as the reverse complement.
GGCCTATCATGCAGTTGATATTGAAACAGGCCGCGTTGTCGCATCGCATCTGTCTGACACACCGCAGCCGCCTGCATCGACAGCAAAGATTCCGACAATGATTGCCGCGTTGGGAATCTTGGGCGCAGATTTTCAATTTGAAACGTCATTAAGGACAAATGGCCAAATCGTTGGCGATTTCATTATCGGAGATTTAATCATACGCGGCACTGGCGATCCGCTTCTTCGTCCCAATGATTTACGGAACCTTGCCACGCAGCTCAGTGATTTAGGCGTGCGCCATATTAGCGGACAGTTTTTGTATCAAAGCACGTTACCCAGCTTTCCTGTTGTTGAAAAAAACCAACCCGATACGGCGGCCTATAACCAAGGGGTGAGCGGCCTGAACGTTGATTTCAATCGCGTCAGATTGACGCAGCAACGTTCAACGGCGGACGATTTACATTATTTCCTCACCCCTTCCGAAGCGGATGGATTAACGCCCGCGGTCAATCTCTTTCCCGATAGTGCGGTCATCGATGTACCCGTCAGAAAACCAGGCCTATTAGCGGCGCAGTTATTTCGGAAATTTGCCAGCGTCGAAGGGCTCTATCTACCAGAACCCACACTAGCTATTGGTGGCGCAATGAATGGGTCAACGATGACAAAAATCGCATCCGTGAAAAGCCTGCCCCTCAATCACATCGCAAAAGTGGGATTGGAGTATTCGAACAATATGGTCGCCGAAGTCATTGGCTTGGCTGCCAGTTCCACGTTTGGCAAACAACCAAATTCGCTCTCCGTATCGGCCAACCTTCTCACCCAATGGCTGAATAGGAACGTCGTCAAAGAAACACGATTCGCGCCCTTTCTGTTCAATCATTCTGGACTAAGCGCGGCCTCTAAAATAACACCGGTCGATATGACAAATTTGTTACGTGCCACGTGGCATATACGCCACCTTGGCCAACGCTTTGATCAACTGCTGCCGCCCGCTGGCGGAAGTGAGGGATACAGAGGTCGCTTTCGGTCACCGGAAACCGCATACAAGATTTGGGGGAAGACCGGTTCTATGCTTTATATCAAAGGTTTAGCAGGCTACATAGACGCCGCAAACGGCCAGCGTATCGCATTTTCAATCTTCACAAATAACCTGGCCAAAAGGAAACAGTTTGGCCAGGCCCGCGACATGGATAGTGATACGGTGCGGGCTGATGCGAGGTCTTGGCGCACAAAAGTCGAAGCATTTGAAAGTGAATTGATTAGACGATGGATTTCCAATCGCTAATAGCCTCATAATAACAACCAATTAAGCAAAACCTGAGGAAACGAACAGGTGGCACGGGTGAGCGAAAAGGTTCGCGGCAAGAATGATAGCGACAAGGGGATGGCAAATCCTTTTCGCCAATCATCAGTGGTGCCGTATCGAATTCTGGATACAGGCATCGAAATTATGATGATTACGTCGATTCGTCGCCGCCGTTGGATCATCCCGAAAGGGGCGGTCGAACCTTACATGACCCCCCAAGACTCTGCTGCAAAAGAAGCCTTCGAAGAAGCTGGGATTGAGGGCACCGTCGCAAAGGAAGCCCTTGGTCGCTATCACTATAAAAAGTGGTCAGGCATTTGCCGCTGCGATGTATATGCCATGAAGGTAGAAACCATTCATGATACCTGGCAGGAGCAAGAAGATCGGGATCGCGAATGGATTGATTCCAAGGAGGCGATCAACCGCCTTCGGCACAAACAGCTGAAATCCATCGTAAAGAAGTTTCTCGAGAACCCGACCGCCACTCAATAAACGCCTTGTCCCCTTAAAAAGAAACGCCGGTGGATTGAACACCCACCGGCTGAGTTTTGGATTTGGAGAAATTGTCGCAGGTTTGGCCGTTAGCCGTTCAACGGCGCCATCATTTGATCCGCCGTTTGAATGACTTTTGAGTTCATATCGTAGGCACGTTGCGCACGGATCATCTCGGCGATTTCTTCAACAGGGTTCACATTTGAAACTTCGATGAAACCTTGAAGCAACGTCCCTGCTCCGCCAGCTCCGGGTGCAGAAGCGCCCGCAGCGCCAGAAGCAGCTGTCTCTGTGAACAAGTTATTTCCCTCTGCGCGCAGGCCACCTTCATTAGGGAAAATAGCAATCTGAATTTCGCCCACATTGACGGGCGTCGGATTGTCCCCTTGAACAACCAACACGCCCCCGGATGAGTTAATGGTCACATCACGTGCATCAATCGGAATTTGAATACCCGGTATGACGGGGAAGCCATCGTGTGTTACCAGCGTGCCACCCCCATCGACTTGAAATGTGCCGTCGCGAGTATAGGCGGTCTCGCCGTTCGGCAACTGAACCTGGAAGTAGCCATTCCCCTGTATCGCGAGATCAAAGGCGTTGTCTGTGGATTTTAAACTTCCTTGTTCAGTGACCCGATAGACGGACATCATATCGACACCCATACCCGATTGAATTCCGCCCGGCACCTGCGTACCCGCTTGAGACCCACGATCATCTGGTCGCGAAGAGTTTTGATAAATCAAATCGTGGAATTCTGTACGACGGCGCTGATAACCCGTCGTGTTCATGTTGGCCAAGTTGTTCGCGACAACTTCGACCCTATGCTGCTGCGCCTGCATACCAGACGCGCCAATTCTTAAAGCGTCCATTTTTCCCGTTCCTTATGCCATTACCGATCTTTGTCGGTTAATATGCGTATTATCGCCAATACATAAGCAATGGGTGTGCCAATATTTTTATCTTTTAATTTCAGAGACTTAAAATGAGCATAGAGACAATACCGCCCCTAATTCGCCCCCTATTGTGCGGCTTTGGGCAAGATTTGCCGATAATCAGTACGCACTAGGATGGAAGAGTGACGAAACGGCCAACGGACGTTCCAGCAAATGCTGTTCATCTGCATATCGGCAGATGGCTTCGAGGTCAGCTTCGTTACCTTGAACACCATAAGACCAGAAATTTGTGCCCATTTCAGCCACCGCGAGTTCATAACTATCAGCAAACCAAGGCAACATTGTTCTGTTGGCCGATCCTTCGGCAACGTCGCGAACACGTGCCATGGCAATGTCCCTTGCGTCGCCAAAGGCTGATATTAACGCTGGGCATAGATCGGGATGCGCCTCTGCGACATCACGCTTCACGCCGACAATATGCATGATCGGGAAAATACCAGTTTCTTTGAAATAGGCCTGCTCTGCCGGGCCTGGATTTTTGATCAACCGCTGGACCAACGTGTTACCTTCGACAAAAGCCTGGGGTGGAGCCGGCGCGATAATCGCATCCAAATCACCATCCAAAATGGCAGCATTCAAAGAGACATCTTCACCGAGGGGCATCACCTCAAGATCGCTTGGTAAATCGAGCACCAAACGTTCCACCCGACCGGGTACATTTAACCCACCCGTACGGTATCGCAATTTTGAGACATCAACGCCAAAGCTATCGGACAATATCCCGCGGACCCACAGTGCCAGCGTCATGGCGTATTCGGGCACACCGACGCGCTTTCCTTCCAGGTCCTTGGCTTTAGAAATCCCCGCATCTGTGCGGACATAAATGGCGCCGTGGCGAAAAGCGCGCGATAGATAAATTGGCAATCCGATATACGCGCATTCATCCCGAGACGTCTGAATCAAATAGCTCGCGAATGAGAGTTCTGTCACGTCATATGGGGCTGTCGTCACGGATAAGGGAAATAGCGTTCCCGGTGGAGCTGTGATCGGGTCAATTTCAAAGCCTTCGACGGGCACGCGACCATCCAATACAGGTAATGCCCGATCATAATCCCAACACGCGACAGAAATTTTAGACATACTCAATCCTTTTAAACTGATAGACCAACCGTGACGCGATGCCTGTCATTTGGCAATGTATTCGCAAGTCATTTAAAAAACAGGAAACATCATGAACACCATTCACACACCCAGCAGCATCGCAGCACCTTCATCCGCTTATGCGCACGGCATTAAATCCACAGATAGCGAAGTATGGATGCATGTATCCGGCCAAGTCGGCACCCATCCCGACGGTAGCTTGGCGGGTGATACAAAAGCGCAGATGGAAGTGTGTTGGGATAAAATCTTCGCAATCCTTGCCGATGGTGGCATGGACAAGCATGACATCGTCAAAGTCGTCGCTTACCTGACCAATGCGGACGAAGTCGGCCTCTATCGCGGGATCCGCGACGAGAAGTTGGAAAGGCATATCGCGGCGTCTACGTTATTGGTTGTGTCTGCCCTCGCCGACCCTGCTTGGACGGTCGAAATTGAGGTTATCGCGGCGAAGTAGAAATGGTTAACTGAAAATGCCGTTAAATCAATTAGCTGCGAACCAGCATAAACTCAGAGATCTCTTATCTTTGGACCCTTGGAGAATTTATACAACTGTCCGAGGGCGCAGTCTTATTGGTCTTTTTCTCCTTGCTACAATTATACCAGTTCTAGGAGACATTTTCTTTTTCCCGGATTTTTCTGAAACCTCACAACCATTACCCGATGCCATTTTGTCAGCAGTGATTTTCCTACTTCTCGCATGTTTTCTCTGGATTGCGTGTGTCCGGGCAAAGATCACGACTGAAATCCACTTCGGTGCAAGGCCATCTTCGAGCGAGATCAAACTTTTCGTATTGATCGCCCTCCCGTTGATCGATATCTCAATTGGCGGCGTGTATTTATTCTACTTGCCAATTTCTTTCATTTGGCCAGATTTTGTTACGTCATGGTTTCTTGAGGCGCCTCCGATTTTATGGTGGAGCACTCACCCAGATCTCATAATGACAAACTTTATCAACGCCATTCTGTTAGTAATTCTCGCACCATTTATAGAAGAGGTTTTTTTCAGAGGATTTCTCTTCAACCGGTGGCATCGAAAATATGGCGCAGGCAAAGCCATGATTTTTTCGTCTCTACTTTTTGCTCTTC